>CAJTRT010000013.1 GCA_910579105.1 uncultured Muribaculaceae bacterium
CGGTCCTGACAAAGGGCCGGGGGACCCTTTCTTTATGCCCGCCCGGCTTTCACGCACGCCCGGCGGAACGGGATGCGTTACGAAAGCGACTTTTTTGTGAACCACAAGCGATGCGTAGGCGTTATGAATGTAGTTTGAATTATTTTTGTTAATTTTAAGTTAGTTATACGTTTCGCTATGATGGTTATGAAAATGTGTAATTGGGTGAATGGCGTGAAGAGAGCCGCCGTGGCGGTTGTCACCATGGTCGCGCTGGCGTCAGGCGCGCAGGCGCAGAAGGCCGAGATCCAGATAGGTTACGGCGGCTACACGCAGATGGACGCCACTGACTGCCATGATGGCTGGCATCATGTCAACAATGCCTGGGGCGCTCTCACCGCTGGGGTAAATTTCCAGATTAACCGGAAGATGTGGATCGGCCCGAGCTATACGTTTTCCAGTACGACGACAAAGGGGGGCCCGCATCATTCGAA
Organism: uncultured Muribaculaceae bacterium; assembly: GCA_910579105.1. GTDB lineage: Bacteria > Bacteroidota > Bacteroidia > Bacteroidales > Muribaculaceae > UBA7173. The sequence goes on from CAJTRT010000013.1 coordinate 474, forward strand.
TATCGCCTACCACGCGATAATGCTCAACGGGCGTTACGAGTACTATCGGAATTCGATCGTGACGCTGTACGGGCATATCGGCCTGGGAGCCGAGATCTCCCATATGATGCCGCGTGACGAGGATGCCTACAACTGTACTTATTTCGCGTACCAGTTCACACCCATCGGCGCGCAGTTCGGCATAACCCGCAGCGTGCTGATGTTTGGCGAGCTCGGTTTCGGCGCCCAGGGACTGATCCAGGTCGGCTTCCGTTTCAGGCTTTGACGGATGCCTGAGTTTGATCAAATGAAAATGCTATTGTAGTTGGCGGGCGCTGCCTGCCGGATATAACCGTCGGCCATATCCGCGAGGGTGGTGGCTGGCGGTTTTATCTTGCTGTCTCATTGCCGATAAAGAGGGAAATGCGGCGGCGTTTTGTAATAATATGGCGGATTTTTCGTAATTTTGCCGAATGAAGCTTCCGCTGGCATCGCCCGTAGGCTTCGGAGGGTGTTGCAAAACCCTCATGATTCTTTACAGCCAAACAACTAATCAGAATATAATGGCACAACAGGAAGACGTGTTTAAGAAAATCGTTTCACACGCCAAGGAATACGGTTTCGTTTTTCAGTCAAGTGAAATTTACGACGGGCTTTCGGCGGTTTATGACTACGGCCAGAACGGTGTCGAGCTCAAAAACAATATCAAGCGTTACTGGTGGGAGGCGATGACCCTCCTTCACGAGAATATCGTGGGTATCGATTCCGCGATTTTCATGCATCCCACGATCTGGAAGGCTTCCGGCCATGTCGACGCCTTCAATGATCCTCTGATCGACAACCGCGACTCCAAGAAGCGCTACCGCGCCGACGTGCTCATCGAGGACCAGATTGCCAAGTATGACGACAAGATCGAGAAGGAGGTGGCCAAGGCGCGCAAGCGTTTCGGCGAGAGCTTCGACGAGGCGCTTTACCGCCAGACCAATCCGCGCGTGGCCGAGCACCAGGCCAAGCGCGACGCCCTGCACAACCGTTTCGCCGAGGCGATGAACGCCAACGACCTTAACGAGCTGCGCCAGATCATCCTCGACGAGGAGATTGTCGATCCTCTGAGCGGCACGCGCAACTGGACGGAGGTGCGCCAGTTCAACCTCATGTTCAAGACAGAGATGGGGTCGACCGCCGACGGCGCTATGACCGTCTATCTGCGTCCCGAGACCGCCCAGGGCATCTTCGTGAACTACCTTAACGTGCAGAAGACGGGCCGTATGCGCATCCCCTTCGGCATCGCGCAGATCGGCAAGGCGTTCCGCAACGAGATTGTGGCGCGCCAGTTCATATTCCGCATGCGCGAGTTCGAGCAGATGGAGATGCAGTTCTTCGTGCGTCCCGGCACCGAGCTGGAATGGTTCAAGAAGTGGAAGGAGACGCGCCTGCGCTGGCACAAGGCGCTGGGCCTGGGCGACGAGAAGTACCGCTACCACGACCACGAGAAGCTGGCCCATTACGCCAACGCCGCGACCGATATCGAGTTCCAGATGCCTTTCGGCTTCAAGGAGGTGGAGGGAATCCATTCCCGTACCAATTTCGACCTCTCGCAGCACGAGAAGTTCTCGGGCAAGAACATCAAGTATTTCGACCCGGAACTGAACGAGAGCTATGTGCCCTATGTGATAGAGACCTCGATCGGAGTCGACCGCATGTTCCTCTCCGTGCTCTGCTCGAGCTACGAGGAGCAGGCTCTCGAGGGTGGCGACAGCCGCGTGGTGCTGCACCTGCCCGAGGCGCTGGCGCCTGTGAAGTGCGCCGTGATGCCCCTGGTGCGCAAGGACGGCCTTCCCGAAAAGGCCCGCGAGATTGTAAACGGGCTTAAATTCGACTTCAACACCCATTACGAGGAGAAGGATTCGATCGGCAAGCGCTACCGCCGCCAGGACGCGATCGGCACCCCGTTCTGCATAACTGTCGACCACCAGACCCTGGAAGACGGCACCGTGACTCTCCGCGAGCGCGACAGCATGGCCCAGAGCCGCGTCAAGGTCGGGGAGCTGCGGGGCATTATCGCCGACCGCGTGTCGCTCAATTCCCTGCTCCGCAAGCTGGGCTGACAGGCTTGCGAGGACCCTGCGGCGTGAACAATCACCTGGAAATTTGTTATACAATTGTTACGCCCGTTTATAACTAATTATCAAAGAAACAATGAAAAAAGGACTTATAGTAACGATAGTGGCCGTCGTCGCCCTGTTCATCCTCTTCGCAGGCGGATGCTCGAGCTACAACGGCATGGTGGAGGCCGACCAGGCCGTGCAGCAGCAGTGGGGCCAGGTCGAGAACCAGTACCAGCGTCGCAACGACCTTATCCCCAACCTGGTGGGAACTGTCAAAGGGTATGCCGAGCATGAAAGCTCGACCTTGCAGAATGTGACCAACGCCCGCGCCGGGCTTACCAAAGCCTATAACGAGGCCAACGCCGCCCAGGCTGCCGGATCGGAAGACATCGCAGCCTACCAGCAGGCCCAGGGGCAGCTCAAAAGCGCCCTCGACATCTATGTGAACGCCGTGCGTGAGGCTTACCCCGACCTGAAGGCCAACGAGAACTTCCTCTCGCTCCAGGCGCAGCTCGAATCAACCGAGAACCGCGTCGCGACCGAGCGCAAGCGCTACAACGACGTGGTGAAGGAATACAACGTGAAGGTGCTCCGCTTCCCCGGCCGCATTTTCGCCGCCATATTCGGCTACGGCCCGAAGGAGATGTTCAAGGCCGAGGAAGGCGCGCAGAAGGCTCCGAAAGTGGAATTTTAAGCGTTTGACCGAGACCCGATGAAAAGACTACTTTACGCGCTTGGCGCTGTCGCGCTCGGCTGCGCGGCGTGGAGCTGCGACGACGATGACGACTACGTTGACTACTGGACCGAGTACGCGTCCTACCGCGAGGCCAACGAGCGGTGGATCGCCGAGCAGGAGAAACTGACTGACGAGGACGGCCAGCCGTTCTACGAAAGGCTGGTGCCGTCGTGGGACAAGGGGTCGTACATCCTGATCCACTGGTTCAACGACCGGTCAGAGACCGCCGGCAACCTCCAGCCCTACCTGACATCAACGGTAACCACCAAGTACCGCGGTTACCTCTATGACGGCACCCTGTTCGACAAATCGAAGGAGACGGCCGACAGCACTTTCACCACGCCTGTGAACGGGGTGATTGACGGCTGGCAGATAGCGTTGCAGAATATGCGCGTCGGCGATACGGTGCAGATCGTGGTGCCGTACGCGTCGGCCTACGGAGCGCAGGAAAACGGCCAGATCAAGCCTTATTCAGCGCTACGTTTCAACCTGCGCCTCACCGACATTGACGACCTGGAGGTTAAGCCTTAGGAAGCGCCGAAGCCAACCAAGCCTTAATTCAAGAATGAGTAGGACAAAAGTAGCTGCCGCGACGGCCGGGTCTGTCGCGGCGGCGTTCATAACCGGGGGTGTCGCCGACGCCGGCGCTGCCGCCGCGGCATGATTTCCTGTACTGGGAGTTCGAGGAGACAGACCAGATCGGGGTTCGCGCCGGCGATTGGAAGCTGATTGTCAAGAAGGGGACCCCCGAGCTTTACAACCTCGCGTCCGACATTCACGAAGACCGCGACGTCGCTGCCGCCCATCCGGAAATCGTCAGGAGTCTGGTCGATGTCATATACAGGGAGCATACTCCCTCGGAACTGTTCAAGGTGACTTTGCCGGAGCGGTAAAGCGCGGGGCGTGCAAGGAAAATTGTATTTATTTAAGGGATTTTTCGGATGTTCTCAACCAAATCGCCGCCCCGGTGGTTATATCTATGTGCGGCGCATCTAAGCGCGGCGCTTTAACAGCAACCAATCAAAATGATACAGAAAAAAGTCATAGACGCGATATACAAGAAATTCAAGCGCCGCCCCGATTCTCCCGACGAACTCGATATCCCACTGTTGTTTGAGAAACTCCCTGAAAACGCGTCAGTTGAAATTGACGGCGACGAGCTTGTGCTGCCAATGGTCGATTGCGACTCGCCGTTTCATAGGATTCCCGTATCGCACATCCACGCCATAATAGATTTTGACGAGGCTGTGGCCATAGTGCTTCACAGCTCGATCGTGTTCATATCCAAGGACGACGGTGCTGTTTTCGTGCATATAAAGGAAATTGGTATGTCGTTTCTCGACCGCGTGCGCAATGCTCTGTCGGGCGGCTCTATTTAGATATTTCTTAAATTTTGTTATTTGCGGAAAAATTCCTATTTTTGCCCGATAAACCTACATTATTTCCGCGACTTATATGAAGCACGCAGGTGCCCCTAACCGGATTGGGGGGGGTAAATCCTTGTATATCAGAATATTACAGGCGTTAGGGATTAGCATCCTGGCGTTTGCGCTCTCGCTTGTGCTTATGTCGCCATTCTCGTTCTCGGCCACCGCGCTTTTGGCGGCCCCTGACCAGAACGACTTCACAATCAACGATTTTTACAATATGGCCGCCGACGGGCGCGCAGTGCGCACGCTCGATCCGGATGTGGTGATTGTCGACATCACGGAATGTGACCGCCTGGGGACGGCCCAGGTGCTCGATTTCATCAGGGAATGTTCCCCGCGGGCCGTGGGGGTCGACATAGTGTTCCGCGCGCCCTCGGAAAATGACTCTCTCCTGCTGGCGGCATTGAAGGATATGCCGCAGGCTGTCCTGGCAGAGACTGTGCGTCCCGCCGGAACTGAGAAAGACGTGCGTTTCGAGTATGACGAGGTGTCGTTTTTCCGCGACTCGCTGCCTGATTACCAGGGAGGCGTGGTAAACCTTCCCACAACGGCGGAGTCCAGCCCTGTCCGCGAGTTCGCCCCGGAATACCTTCTGGCCGACGACCGCATAGCGCAGTCGTTCGCGTCGGCGGTGGCCCGCCAGGCCTCTCCGGAAAGGTGGGCCGACCTGGCCCGTCGGGAAAAGCGCCACGAGGTTATCAACTATGTGTCGCGTTCCTATCTCATATACACTCCGGAGGAGATGGTGGCCAATGCGGACGAGCTTGCCGGCAAGGTGGTGCTGGTGGGGGCGATGCGCGAGGTCGCCGATATGCATCCCACCCCTGTCAAGCGCCGCATGTCGGGGGTAGAGATTCATGCCAGGGCTGTTTCCACCATACTGAACGGGAATTACTATTACCAGCTGCCCGACGGCGCCAACTGGGCGATTGCCTTCCTGCTGGCGTTCGCCGTGATATTCTGTTCGCTGACGCTGCCACCCGCGGGCAAGGGGTTGCTGCTCCGGATATTCCAGATATCCTTGCTTTACGCCATAATCAGGGTCGGATACACTTTCTTCGTCGACCATTCGGTAATCGTCAATTTCTCCTATTCGCTGCTGATGGTGACCTTCGGGCTTTTCGCCGCCGACATATGGCTGGGCCTGACGGCTTTTGGCGGCTGGCTGATATCGATCTTCCGCCGTAGTGGCCGGCGGCAGACCCAGGAAAACACGCCGCGACCAACCAACGAAACATTATCACAGATATGAAACCACACCTTATAACCATCCGATTGCTCGCTGCCGCCGCGGCCATTCTCGCCGCGCTGCCGGCGGCGGGCCAGAGCATGCCGTATACCGTCCACGAAGTGAGCGGCCCGGTTAAAATCGCCAGCGGCGGCAAGACACAGGCCGCCGAGAAGGGCATGGCGGTGAAAGGATCTGACAACGTGATTGTCGCCGACGGCGGCGAGATCCAGATCCTCCACAAGCCGATGCACAAGATTTACGTATGGAACACTCCCGGCACAATCTCGGTGAGCAGCCTTATGATAAACGCCAAGGACCTCGCTGCCGACAACTCGGGGGCTTTCAACAAGTTCACGACTTTCTCGAAGCGCGACAAGTCGGAGGGGCAGACGGTTTACAGCACCGTGGGCCGCACCACCCGTTCCATGGCGAAGTTCGATCCCGATGCCCGCGGCATGCAGGTCGACGCGGAAACACTGGCGGCGCTCGTGTCGCCGCGGCTTCTCGCCGGCGGCTTCGCGGAGGGGGAGTGCCCGGTCAGCTTTACCCGCTCGATGGACGGCCGTCTCGGGGGCGCGACTTTCACCATGGCCAACACGCTTGGTTATCCCATATATTTCAATATCTTGAAAATCAACACATCTGGTGCCGCGCCCAGGGTCGAGATCTCGGAACTCGGGCAGCCTACCGGCAACTATGTCGTGCGTCCCGGCCAGACCCTTATGCGCGGCCAGCAGAGCGGCCTCGCGGCGGGCGACCGTCACGTGGTGGTCATGACCCAGTGTTTCTTTGACATCGACAAGCTCCTGGAGGCCATCGACGCGCGCCTGGCCGGAAGCATGCGCGAACCCGGCGACGGGGCGGAGCAGATCCCGGTATTTGTCGGTTCTCTATGAACCGTCGTCACACACACACACGCATATACAACCAATCAAAACACATACACACATTATGAGACAATGGTTTAAAGCCATCGCCACAGCCACACTGGCAGCGGCGGCGCTCACACCGGCGGTCATCGCCGCGAAGAAGACGGCTGTCAAGGAGCCGCGCCTGCCTAAGAATGAATACGCGTTCAAGGTCGGGTTCAACCCGACGGAACTGCTGGTTTACAGCAACGCGTTCTTCCCTCGCAACCATAAGCGCATGGTGACACCCCGCGGGCAGGTCCTTGTCGAGGTTGGCAAGAAAGACACCATAACGGATATGGCCATGAGCCCGGCGGGAAATACCTTCATCGCCGTCTACAAGAACAAGAATAAGAGCGTGGCGGAAGTATGGTCGTTGGAAGCCCCCGAGCCCGACAAGAAGTTCGAGGCGAGCAACAAGAAGCTCGGCAATCCCACGGCCGGGGCGTACACTCCCGATGCCCGCGCGTTGCTGCTGGCCACTTCGACAGGTATCCACCAGCTCGAGCCGCGCAAGTTCGCCGAGACAGGCAGTTTTGCGATTCCATTCGAGGTCAGGGAGATGGCGGTCAGCCCCAACGGCTATTTCCTCGCCGTGAGCGGCGGCAAGAAGGCAGCTGTCTACAATCTCGAGGAGAGGAAGCTCCGCAAGGAATGGGAGTTTGACGCTGACGTTACCGACATGGTGTTCAATGTAGAGAGCAGCCAGCTCGCCGTGCTCACAGCCGACGGAGTGGCCGGTATCTACGACACGCGCACGATGCTCGTCAAGAAGATCATCAACGATCTCGGCCGCGGCATCGCCTGCGACTATAATTTCGACGGCAAATATCTCGCCGTGGCGACCGACCCCTCGCAGATCGTGCTCATAAACCTGCTCAACGACGAGCGCGAGACCTATGACATTGCCGACGGGTTCGTCACCGACCTGCGCTTCATTCCCGACTCGCGCCGCAACACGCTGATGACCTATACGACTCTCAACGCTGTGCAGGCCAAGCGTATGAGCCATCTCGCCCCGTATTACGGCAAGCTCATCGCCGACCAGGTCAACGAGCGCATGAACGAGTGGATGAAGATGCTGCCTGGCGAAACGCTCGAAGAGTACCAGGCCCGTGTCAACGAGCAGAGCCGCGCGGCGCAGGCACGGCTGTTCGAGTCGGAGATTTCCACCCAGTTCGCCGGCGACCAGCTTTCCATGGCTGAGGTGTCGCTGGGGAAGTACAACCGCACCAACGGCATGCTTAAGGTCGATTTCTCTACGATGCCCTCTATCCTGCTTCCTGTGCCTGAGGAGAATATCACCGCCTTCACCAATGCCGGCGACATCAGTTTCTCGGATGTGCGCTACGGCGTGCTGCCCGACGACAACTTCGAGATCATCTACGCCAAGGTGCTCAACAGGAACGACGGCCAGACCTATGTCTACGACAACATCGACCGCGTCCCCCTGAGCTTCATGGAGGGGGACGACAACGTTGTGTCGCTCGAGATCATCCAGCAGCAGATGATGGAGGAGAAGAAGTTGCAGGAGATCCGCCAGCAGGTGATCGAGCGCTCGAAACAGCAGAACATCATCTCGGACCATACGAACATAACCGTTGACTCGCGCGTGGTGCCCGACTACGATGCCAACGGCGAGCGGATTCTGAACTACCTGGTCAAGTTCACCTACGAGGTCGATCCGGAATTTTCGGCCCAGGAGGACTTCCTGCCCGGCAAATACCATGTCGGGGAATCGGGAGCGGCCACGTCGATGCTCACCATCGTCAAGGAGGCGTTCGAGGGGGATTTCGCCCAGTATCTCAAAGAGGGCAAGAAGTTGAAAATAAACATATCAGGCACGGCTGACTCGTCGCCCATCATCCACGGCATACCCTACGACGGCTCGTTTGGCGAGATCGAGGGGGAACCGGTATGGCAGAACGGCGAGCTTTCGTCGATGACCATCACCGACAAGGCGATGCAGAACGAACAGCTCGCGCTGTTACGCGCCCTGGGCGTGCGCAAGTACCTCGACGACAATGTCAAAGACCTCGGAAAGATGAATACCGACTACCGCTACGAGGTGAACGTCGCCCAGGACAAGGGGGGCCAGTATCGCCGTATCACAACCGAGTTCACTTTCATAGACGCGTTTTGACAAACTCGATATAATTTCAGACAATCTCTTAAAGCAGTTGATGAACAGACAGTTGATTAGCGTCGCGCTGTTTGCGGCAGTCATACTGCCCGGCGCCTCCCAGGAGACGGGGGGCGAGCCGGGCGCTATGGCCATGCCAGTGCTGACCGTGCCAGGGATGCCCTTGGTGGGGCTTCCCGGCAGTGGAGCGCAGAGCGCCGAGGAGGCGGTCGAGCAGGCCACAGACCTCTACAAGCAGTTCAAATGGCAGAAATACGACGGCGAGACAGACGACAAGATCTATCCACTGGCCTATAAGGCCCACCAGGCGGCCGTCAGTGCGCTGGAAGCGAGCGCTCCCGGTTCCGAGCCATACAGCCGCGCGCGTAGCATGCTGGTCGACATAATGCCTGACATTCTCCGCGGGGCGTCCTACTATTCGGGAAAGGACGAGGCCGAGTTGAAAAAGTTCGCCTCGGCCTATGTAGATTCTAAAATCCGTCCGGCATTGAAGGACGAGAAGTTCATTGAGCCGCAGGGCATGTATCCCGTGCTGGTCTACATCGCCGCCTCCGGAGCGTTCAACGGGGGGAACTATGCCGACGCCATAAAGTATTTCGACGAGTATATCAAGGTCGGCCCGCAGGAGGAGATGGCCAACATCTACCTCTTCAAGATGCACTCCCAGGCCAATCTCCGGCATTTCGACGACGCGGTGGAGACCGCCATGGAGGGGCTGCGCAAGTTCCCGGCCGACCAGAACCTAATGATGGCCGGTGTGCAGGCGTGCGTCAACGGCCACACCTCGGAGCATTTGCAGGAGCTGCTCGACAAACTGCGGGTCTTCAAGCCCGACGACGAACAGCTGCTCAACGTCCAGGGGCAGCTCTACGAGTCGCAGGGCGAGCTGGGAAAGGCGCTTGAGACCTACCAGAGGCTTTTCGACCTGCGCCCTGACAACCTCAACATTGTCAGGCACCTGGCAATCGCCTACTTCAACCTGGGTGTTGACAGCTACAACCAGATGATCTACGAGGAGGACGAGAAGCAGCAGCGTAAGTTCAAGCGCCAGAGCGACGAGTATTTCGAGGCAGCCTGCGCCTACCTGGAACCGGCGGTCGCCAACGATCCGTTCTCGATTAAATATCTCAAAGCGCTGGGGGTGAGCTACGGATGCCTGGGGCGGCTCGACCGCTTCGCCGAGGTCAACAACCGCATAAAGGCTCTCGGCTCCAATCCGTTGTCGGAGAAGGATATGCCGGCGATGGTGAGTGTCGACGGAAGCGCGTTCGGGGGCGCCACTCCTGGATCGTCGCCCAAAAAGGCCAAGGAAGCGCCCCGTTACAGCGACTTTGCCAAGAGCTACGTCGAGAAGCGGTTGGGCGACTGGGCGAAAAAGGGGGAATTCGAGCGCACGGAGGCGTTTGTCGACCGCGTGAGCGGCGACGGCATGGAGCGGCAGCAAGCCGCGCTGCTGAAAGCCGCCGAGAAGGAATATCTTACGCTCTATACCCGCCGCCTGACGCTTTCAGACACCAGGCTGCTCCCCTACGACACGGATACGGAGCTCTACACGCTGGAGACCTCCTACGGCCCGGTGGCGGTGCGCGTGCCGCTCGACAATGGCGAGGCCGAGCGCTTCAAGAGCGAGTGGGAGATGGCCAAGCTCCGCGAGCCGGGATATTCGATTGACAACAACAAGGTGCGCCTTGCCAAGCTGAACGTGATTCTACCATCGGGCAAGACATATGTCGCCGAAAACAGCGACGCCGCGTCAAAAACAACCATCGTGGATGTGGAGAAACCCGAAATAACCCTTCCGGGGGGTGCCGGCGGCAAGGCAGGCGCTCCGCTAAGGCCGAAACGCACCTACGCCCAAAGCGACGTTGACAAGGATATCCCTGTCAACAAGACCGACGCGGCGAACACTTTCGCGGTGATCATTGCCAACGAGAATTACTCCAAGGCGGTAGATGTCGAGGCCGCCTCGCACGACGGAGCCGCGTTCGCCGACTACTGCAATCTGACGCTCGGGCTGCCTAAGAGCAACATCCGCGTCTACAACGACGCGTCGCTGGCCGAGATGCTCCGCGCCATGGCCGACATGCGCAACATAGCGTCGGTAACCTCCGGCAACGCCGACCTGATATTCTATTACGCGGGCCACGGGGTGCCCGACGACGCTACCAAGGACGCGTACCTGCTCCCGACCGACGGCGATGCCGCCGTGACGGAGACCTGCCTCTCGCTCGGCCGTCTCTACGACAACCTGGCGGAGCTTGACACCCGCAGGGTGCTCGTGTTCCTCGACGCGTGCTTCTCGGGGGCTACCCGCGAAGGGAAGATGCTCAACGAAGCCCGCGGCGTTGAAATAAAGCCGAAGGCCGAGGCACCGAAGGGCAATATGTTCGTGCTCTCCGCGGCCTCCGACAGCGAGACCGCCCTGCCGTACAAGGAGAAGGCGCACGGCCTGTTCACCTACTTCCTGCTGAAAAAGCTCCAGGAGAGCAAGGGAAAGGTATCGCTCGGCGAGTTGTCGGACTATGTGATCGACAACGTGAGCCGCCAGTCGGTGATTGTCAACAGCAAGAAACAGACCCCTACCGCCACGGCCTCCGGGCGCCTTTCCGGCAAGTGGCGCGGCGAGAAACTCAAAAACTGATATGGGAATAATAAAGAAGATAATAATTACCCTCGTGACATTCGCGCTGTCGCTCGCGGCCTCGGCCAAGGGTAACGAGCGCGTCAGCGGCTCGTTCACCTACATAGGGCAGGGGCACGAGTCGCGCGACGTGTGCCGCGAGAAGGCCTACCGCGGAGCGTGTGTCGAGGCCGTGGGCAACCGCTTCGGCTGGGTGGTCAGCGGTGTTACCTCGCAGGTCGAGACTGCCGCCAAGGGTAAGGAAGACCTTTACTTCCAGCAGGACCACCAGCGGGCGGCCCGCGGTGAGTGGGTGGCCGACGACGGCGAGCCGGAATATGAATACGCCTTCGACAAGGACGGATGCCTGACTGTCACCTGCAAGGTCAAGGGGTTCGCCCGCGCCCTCAGCAACGAGCGGGCGCAGTTCGAGGCGCTTCCGCTGCGCAACGGCGCGGAACGCGGTAATGCGTCCGCGGAGTTCCACAGCGGCGACACATTCCGGCTGCTGCTCCACGCTCCGGCCGACGGCTACGCGGCGGTGTTTCTCATCGGCGACGACCACACGGTCAACACCCTGCTGCCGTACTCCGGCGCCGCGGCCGACGCCGCGCGGGTCAAGGGTGGCCGCGACATGGTGTTCTTCGACCCCGCCTTCGCGAAAGAGGGTGAGAAGGGGCTTGTCGATGAGCTGCGCCTGACTGCTGATTCCGATTTCGACCATTACCGCCTCTGCGTGGTATACTCCCCCCGGAAGTTCGTGAAACCCAACGACACCGCGCGGGGCGAGCTGGTGCCGCGCCAGCTGAAACTCGCTGAATTCAACCGCTGGCTGCAACGCGTGACCGACGCCGACCCGTCGGTGGCCGTGAGCAACACGTCGATCACCGTTGTGCCTTGAAAATATATCGCTAAACATAGAAATATCTCTAACCAACTAAATATCACACACAATGAAAAGATTCCTTTCAATCCTGCTGGCAGTGTGCGTCCTGGCTTCCACAGCCCTCTGCGCCGCCGAACTCGACAAGAAAACCCGCAAGCGTCTCGAAAAAGAAAAAAAGGAGAAGCTCAAAGAGTATAAGAAGCAGGGGTGGCAGCTCCTCGGCTCCACCCGCACTCTCGACGGCACCCTCATGCGCCACTACGAGAAGTTAGAGGCGCTCGGCGACGACGGCCGCGAGGTGTCGGGCATCGCCACTTCCGTGAGGTCGAAGAACAACGGCAAGCAGATCGCGACGAACAACGCCTGCATAACCTACGGCCAGCAGGCCGGCTCGACCCTCCGCGGCCGCGTGCTCGCCGAGTCGAACGTGAACACCACCGACCCGACCACCGAGTTCGAGAACTTCTTCCAGGCCTATGAGCGCGAGGTGGAGAAGGAAATCAAGGGGGAGATGGATGAGAGCTTCTCCATCATCCGCACCAACCCCGACGGCACTTACGAGGTGCAGTCATACTTCATCGTCAGCGAGAGCGCGGCCTCAAAGGCCCGCATGCGCGCCCTTGAGAACTCCATGCGCGAAAGCGAGATGGCCCGCGCCCATGCCGAGAAGATTTCAGGCTTCGTGCAGAAGGCTTTTGAATAAGGCGCTCACTTCTCTCTCCCTCTTTCTTCTCTCCCGATTTGAATCACAAACAACGGCAACAAGCCTAATCAATGAAACGACACGCGACACTTCTGATCCTCGCGGCGGCCTCGGCCATCTGGGCCGCCGCCCAGGGGACTTCCTACGAGGAGTTCCGCCGGGGAATGTATGAGCGCTACAACAACTTCCGCGAGGGGATGTACGAGCGCTACGACGAGTTCCTGGCCGGAGCCTGGGCCGACTACGAGGTGGTTGCCGGGCAAAAACGCTCGACGACACCCAAGCCCCGGACAGCTCCCCGCGTGCCCGACGCGCCGGCGCTCGCCGCTCCCCGTGAGATCAGGGCTCCGGGGCAGTGGAGTGTGGAGCCTGAACGTTCGGGCGGCTTGGACTCGTCGGACAAGTCAGACAGGTCAGACAGGTCAGACAGGTCGGACAAGTCTGACTCGTCCGACGGATCCGTTTCCGCGGCTGCCGTTCCTGTCGAGTTCGACTTCTACGGCATGGCGCTCTCGATTCCCGATCCAGGGCTGGAGATTCCGCGCACGGTCGTCGACAAGCAGGATCTCGCGGCTCGATGGCGCTCGCTCCGCCAGGACCGTAAGGCACATGGGGCGCTCGCGTCGCTGCGCTCGCTCGCCTCTGAATTGAAACTCAACGACTATCTCACTTTGGAGATGGTGCGCGCCTATGTCGGCTTGCGCCACGCCTCGGCGGGAAGCGCCTCGCGTGCGTCGCTTGCGCATTTCCTCCTGGTGGGGATGGGCTATGACGTGCGCCTCGGAATCACCGGCGACCGCGACGGAGTGCTCCTCGTGCCCTTGAAGCAGGATGTGGCCGAGCATCCGTTCCTGAAGCTCGACGGTAAGAAATACTATCTCTTCATGGACAAGAAGCTCGGAAAGGCCGACTATGCCCGCACTTCGATCAGCACCTGCGACGTCACGCCCGACGGCTCGCTGGCCGAGGTCGATTGCGCTCTGACCGATCTCAACCTGCCCTACAAGCCGCACCACTACAAGGTTGACAACGGCACGCTGCACATCGAGGGGGACGTGAACGCCAACATATTCCCGGTGCTGCGCCGCTACCCGCTGATGCAGACAGGCGATTTCGCCCGCTCCACGGTGCAGCCTTCGGTCCGCCGCGAAATAGTCGACCAGCTGTCGGCGCAGCTCAAAGGGAAACCCCTCGCGCAGGCTGTCGACGAATTGCTGAAATTCATCCAGAGCGGCTTCGACTATGCCACCGACGAGGAATTCCATGGCTACGAGAAGCCGTATTTCCTCGAAGAGAACCTCTTCTATCCGAAAAACGACTGCGAGGACCGCGCGATTTTCTACACCTACATGCTGTGGAACGTGCTCGGAGTGCCGAACCACCTGATCGCCTATCCCGGACACGAGAGCGCCTCCGTGGTGCTCGACGAGCTTTCCGGCGGTGACTCCTACCGCTACGATGGCAAACGCTACCTCATCTCCGACCCCACCTACATCGGAGCATCCACCGGCCAGTGCATGCCCGACTACATCAACGAGTCCCCCGTGATCGACAACGCCTACTGACCCTCTCAGCGCTTCCAGAAGGAGGGGAGGAAGAGTACCAGGAAGGTGAAGAGTTCGAGGCGGCCGACGAGCATGACGGCCGTCAGCAGCCATTTCACGGCGACCGGCAGGGCGGCGAACGTGCCTCCCGCGCCGGTCGCTCCGTATCCGAGGCCGTTGCAGCCGATGCATGAGGCGGTCATGAACAGGGAATCGCCGAAAGTGTAGCCGAACATTGTGATTATGCCGGTGGAAACGATCATAGCGAGGAGGTAGACGGCGGTAAAGGCGGTTACTCGCGACAGGAGGCTGCTCTGCAACGCGCTCCCGTTGAGGCTGACGATGTAGGAGCGCTTGGGGAAGACGGTGCGCTTTATTTCATTCGCGAGGTTGCGCCCGAGCACGATCTGGCGGTCGATCTTGATGCCGCCGGAGGTCGATCCGGCGCAAGCCCCTGAAATCATCAGCAGAAGTGTGACGAAGAAGGCGAAAGGCCCCCAGCTTTCAATGGAACACACTGAGAAGCCTGTCGACGTGACAGCCGAGACGATGTGGAAAACGGGATATGCCAGGGCGCGGTCGAGGCTGTCGGCTTCCCCGCGTATGAACGCGTCGGCAAGCAGGAGGATGTATGCCCCGGCGATGATCGCGCAGTAGGCGCGGAACACGTCGTTGCGGAGTATTTCCCGGATTCCGCCGCGCCGGGCGCTGTAAATGAGCATGAAGTTCAGCCCGGCAGCGAACATCGAGGCGGTGAGCACCCAAACCACATAGTCCGAATCCCAGTAGGCGATTCCGGCGTTACGTGTGGAGAAACCGCCGGTCGCCACCGTGGCGAATGTCTGGCAGACACTGTCGAAGAGGTCCATCGGTCCGGCCCACAGGAGCAGTATGGTGGCTACGGTAAGCAGCGAGTAGACTCCCCACAGCGAAAGGGCTGTCTGGCGTATGCGCGGGTGCAGCTTGCCGTGGGTTATGCCGGTCGCTTCGGCCTGGAACAGCGAGATGCCCGCGGCTTTGTTCAGTTCGGGCACCACGGCGAGCATGAACAGGACGATTCCCAGTCCGCCGATCCACTGTGTGAACGCCCGCCAGAACAATATGCCGCGCGATTGCGCCTCCACGTCGGTGATGACGCTCGCGCCGGTTGTCGTGAAGCCCGATATCACCTCGAACACGGCGTCGGTGAATCCGAGAGGGGCGTCGCTCATCATAAACGGTATTATTCCGAAAAGGGCGAAGACGATCCACACGAGGGCGGTTATTATGAACCCCTCGCGGCTCCTTATGGTGGCGGGTGCTCCGGCTGTGGCCAGCTCGGCGAAGCCGCCGGCGGCTGTGGCGGCCGCTACCGCCACGGCGAATCCCTTCCAGTCGCTTTCGCCGTAGGCCAGGCACACGAGCAGCGGGACGAGCATAAGCGCTCCCTCGACCAGCACAAGCCGTCCGAGAATCCGTATGATTGAGTTTGTCTGTAACGATACTCTCATATGGTGTGACAGTTGTTTGCGGGCAGGCTGCCCCGTCTATCTGAAAAGGCGGCGGATGCGCGGGAGGGAGCCGCTGACGCAGAAAAGCACCACGCGGTCGCCGGGCCGGACGCGCGTGCGCCCGTCGACGAGCTGTCCCGCGCCGTCGCGTATCAGGCCGCCCACGGTCAGCCCTTTCGGGAGCGAGAGGTCCTGGATCGGTCTTGACACGATTCTTGAACCTTCGACGGCTTCGATTTCGGCGATTTCCGCCATGTCGAGCGACATGCACTGCGTTGCCGCGTCGCCTTCGTCGAGCAGCGCGTTGAGCACCTGTCCGGCGTTGAGGAGCTTCTTGTTGATGATTTTGTCAATCGACAGGCTCTCGGCCTCGGGACGATATTGGAGGTCTTCGATGCGTGCGAGGGTGCGGGCCACGCCGTGCTCGCGCGCCACCATGCATGACACGATGTTTGTCTCGGAACTCCGGGTGAGGGCAAGGAACATGTCGCAGTTCCCAATCCCCTCGTCTTTGAGCGTCGCTACATCGTTGGCGGCGGCGTTTACCGCGACCACGCCGGGAAACCGGGCGGCAATCGCGTCGCATCGCCCGCGGTCGGGGTCAATGACGGTTATGTCGTAGCGTCCGGCGGTCAGCTCGAGCAGGTTCTCGGTGACATGCCCCGCGCCGGTTACCATGACGCGTCGGACCTTGGCGGGTGTTTTGCCGCACAGCGCCGGCAGAAGGTCCAGGTTCCGCGGCAGGACGGAGAAATACACCGTGTCGCCTTCGAGCAGCATGTCGTCGCCCCCGGGGATTATTATTCCGCTGCCGCGGCGTATGGCCGCGACATGGAACAGGCGCGGGGTGTTCGGTATGTCGCGCAGGCGGTGGCCGCGAAGCTCTCCACCGGAGGTCATCCGCACGCCTACCACGAGCAGTTCTCCACGGTAGAGCCGGAACCACTCGCTGACCCAGTTGTGTTCGATGAACCGGGCGATTTCCGCGGCGGCGAGCTTTTCGGGATAAATCGTGATGTCGACACCTTTGCCGCGCAGCAGCGCCTTGGTGGCGTCGGTGTCGAACTCTGGGTTGTCGATGCGCGCCGCGCATCTCCGCGTGCCGCAGTCTTTGGCCAGGAGGCAGGCTATTATGTTGGCGTTCTCGTCGGGGGTGACAGCGACGAAAAGGTCGGCGGCGTCGGCCCCGCATTGCAGCAGGTTGTGTCTCGAAAGGGGGCTTCCCTCGAAGGTGATGAAGTTCCCGGCCGCGTCGAGCTCGTCGAGGTGGTCCTTGTGGGTGCCCATCAGCACTATGTCCTGGTTCTCGACCGAAAGGGTCCGTGCCAGGTGGGTTCCGGTTTCGCCGTCGCCGGCAATGATGATTCTCATATTCAAGACTGTTTGCCCGCGCTATCGGCGCGGGAATCCTCGCAGGATAAACAATGCTGCCAGGCTGTTTGTGCGGGTTCCCTGTCGGGAAATCACGCTGGCGCCGTCAGTCGGCCAGTAGCTGGGACGCGGCGGCGAAGGGGCTGAGCCGGTTGGATAGCACAAGGCGTTCGGCCTGCGAGATACGGGCGGCGCGGGCCGGGTCGTCGTAGAAGCGGCGGCGCAGTTCCGAGTCGATTGTCTCGTACATCCAGTAGCGGGCCTGCTGGCGGCGGCGGCGCTCGAAGTAGCCGTTGGCCTCGACGAATTTGAAGTAGCGGTCGATCATGTCCCAGATTTCCTCGATGCCGAGTTCGTAATAGCCCGAGTAGGTCAGCACTTCGGGTGTCCAGCCCGATGGGGGAGTGGGGAATAGGTGCAGCGCCGAGCGGTACTGTGCCTGGGCCAGGCGGGCGCGGTCGACGTTGTCGCCGTCGGCCTTGTTGATCACTATGCCGTCGGCCATCTCCATGATGCCGCGCTTGATGCCTTGCAGCTCGTCGCCGGCTCCCGCGATCTGGATCAGGAGGAAGAAGTCGGCCATAGAGTGCACCGCGGTCTCGCTCTGGCCCACGCCGACCGTCTCGATGAACACGTTGTTGTATCCGGCTGCCTCGCACAGGATTATTGTCTCGCGGGTCTTGCGGGCCACTCCGCCCAGGGAGCCTGCCGACGGGGAGGGGCGGATGAACGCGCCGGGATGCTGCGAGAGTTTTTCCATGCGCGTCTTGTCGCCGAGGATGCTCCCTTTCGAGCGTTCCGAGGAAGGGTCTATGGCGAGCACGGCCAGTTTGCCTCCCTGTCGGAGCACGTGGAGGCCGAAAACGTCGATCGAGGTTGATTTGCCTGCTCCGGGCACCCCGGTTATGCCTATCCTCCGGGAGTTGCCGGAGTGCGGCAGGCATTTCTCGATTACCTCGCGGGCGAGCGACTGGTGGTCGGGCGCGAGGCTTTCAACGAGGGTGACGGCGCGCGACAGCGTTGTGACGTCGCCTTTCAGTATCCCTTCGACGAGTTCGCCTGAGGTGGGGAGCGGCTTGCGCTTCCGCGGTTTGAGATACGGGTTGACGATCGGGGGCTGCGATACACCGGCGTTTACTGTCAGACCGCTGTATTCCGAGCTGTTCTCCGGATGATCTATGTTTGTGGTGGCGTTCATGGTGTTTGTTATTGATGGGAGAGTTCCGTTTAGAGGCTGTTTGAAAACTAATGTGCTTCGAGCCAGTTTGTCCCAACGCCCGACGACACCTCGAGCCTTACGGCGCCCCCGGTGAAGGCCTCCGACATAAGGCGCTCCACAAGTTCCTGGAGCTGCGGCAGCTCCTCAGGCACGACGTTGAAAATCAGTTCGTCGTGGACTTGCAGAATCATTTTCGAGCGCAGGCCGAGCCGGTTCATCTCGTTGTGGACGTTGATCATGGCTACCTTTATGATGTCGGCCGCGGAGCCTTGGAGTGGCGCGTTGACGGCGTTACGCTCGGCGAAAGAGCGCACGGTGGCGTTGCGCGAGAGTATGTCGGGGAGGTAGCGCTTGCGCCCCATGATGGTGCTGACGTAGCCGTCCCCGCGGGCCCGTTCCACGGCCTCGGCGGTGTATTTCTTTATGTGGGGGTATGTCGCGAAATAGCTCTCTATGAGTTGCCTGGCTTCCAGACGGCTGATTCCCAGCCGCTCCGAGAGGCCGAAGGCCGAGATGCCGTATATGGTGCCGAAATTGGCGGTCTTGGCTCTGCGGCGCTGGTCGTCGGTGACCTCTTCGTAGGGGACGCGGTACAGCTTGGAGGCAGTGGCGCGGTGTATGTCGAGGCCGGAGTTGAACGCCTCGGTCAGTTCGGGGTCGTTTGAGAGGTCGGCCAGCAGTCGCAGCTCGATCTGCGAGTAGTCGGCGGAAAGTAGGAGGCATCCGTTGTCGGCGATGAACGCGCGGCGCACTTCCCGGCCGTCGTCCGTGCGGATCGGTATGTTCTGCAGGTTGGGATTGGCCGAGGAGATGCGCCCTGTGGCGGTGACGGTCTGGTTGAAGGTGGTGTGTATCTTGCCGGTGGCCGGGTTGACGAGTTCCGGCAGGGCGTTGACATAGGTAGCCAGCAGTTTCCTCAGCGAGCGGGCTTGCAGGATTAGGTCGACCACAGGGTGGGATCCCCGGTGCTTTTCGAGCACTTCCTCCGTGGTGGAGTAGGCTCCCGTCTTGGTGCGTTTGGCTTTCGGGTCGAGGCGCAGCTTGCCGAAGAGCACTTCGCCTACCTGCATCGGGGACCCGATGTTGAACCGTTCGCCGGCGAGCTCGTAGGCTTTTTCCTCGATGCCGCGGAGCTGGCCGGAAAGACTTATGGAGAGATTATGGAGTTCCGCCGAATCGATTCTCACGCCGGTCCATTCCATGTCGGCGAGCACGGCGGCAAGGGGCAGCTCCACGGTGTCGAGGAGTTTTAGCTGTCCGTTGGTTTCGAGCAGGGAGCGCAGGGGCGCGGTCAGGCGCAGGCACACGTCGGCGTGCTCGCATGCCCGGCTCACCTCCTCACCGGCTGGATGGGGGGCGAACGGCTTGCGGGCTGTCGAGCCGTCGGCGAAATCGGCGGTCTGGTAGTGGAGCACGTTCATCGCCACGTCGGCAAGGCGGTGGCGCATTTCGGGTTGCAGCAGGTAGTGGGCCAGCGATGTGTCGAAATATTTGGAGGTCAGCTCGATCCCTTCGCGCCGCAGCACCACCATGTCGCGCTTTATGTCGGAGCTGCTGAGGGTTACTCCCGGTGATTGGAACAGCGGTGCGAGGAGTCCCATAATCTCCCCGCGCCGGAGGGCATCCCCCGGTATGGCGGCGAAACGCGCCTTACCCTCGGCTGTCGCCACGGCCACGCCCCTCAGTGTGGCGGTCATGGCCTCCGGTCCGGTGGCATAGACGGATATGCCGAGAATCTCTTTCTTTAACGCTTCCGCGACAAACGCCGCGACGGCCTCCTTCCCTTCAAGTTCTGAATAATCGACGTCAGTACCGGCCGCGGAGGGAACGGTAGCGCCATCTTCTCCGCTTCCGTCGATAAAGTCGAAAAGCGAGCGCTCTTCAAGAGGTTTCGACGTCTCGGCCTTGGCGGCCTTGCCGGGTTCCGCCGGGGAGCCGAGCTTTGCCAGGAACGATTTGAATTCGAGCCTGGTGAATATTCCGCGAAGCGCGTCGTTGTCGGGCGTGCCGCGGCGCAGTTTGTCGAAGTCCACTTCCAGTGGGACGTCGGTGCGTATTGTCGCGAGTTCCTTTGAGAAACGGATCTTTTCAGCGTTGTCGGCTATTTTCTGCCCGAGCGCGCCCTTTATCTCGTCGACGTGGTCGAGCATGTTCTCGACCGATCCGAACTGGCCGATCAGCTTCGAGGCGGTTTTCGGCCCCACGCCCGGGCATCCGGGGATATTGTCGGCGGCGTCTCCTTCCAGCGCGAGGAGGTCGATAACCTGCGAGGGTGATTCTATGCCGTACCTGGCCCGGATCTCGTCGGGGCCGCGCAGCTCGAAGCCCTGGCCTCGGAGCGAGGGCTTGTACATGAGCACGCGGTCGGTTACCAGCTGGCCGTAGTCCTTGTCGGGCGTCATCATGTAGGTGGTGAAACCCTTGTCGGAGGCTTTGCGGGCCAGCGTGCCGATCACGTCGTCGGCCTCGTATCCCGGCACCTCGAACACGGGTATGTCGTAGGCTTCGACAATCTCCTTGATGACAGGCACGGAGAGCGATATGTCCTCGGGCTGTGCCTCGCGGTTGGCCTTGTAGCCGGCGTACATCTCGTGGCGGAACGTGTCGCCTCGGGGATCGAAGCATACCGCTATATGCGAGGGGTTCTCTTTGCGCAGAACTTCTTCGAGCGTGTTGCAGAAGCCGAATATCGCCGATGTGTTGAACCCGGCGGATGTGATTCTCGGTGACCGTATGAGGGCGTAGTATGCCCTGTATATCAGGGCGTACGCGTCGAGCAGGAACAGTTTCTTATCGTCCATTGTGGCTGTTGGTGTTAACCGTGGCGGCGTGGCCGCCCCACAAAGATAACAAATCTTCCGTCAGAGTGCAAAGGGATCCGCGTCATTTTTGACACGGATCCCTTAAAGAAAGTCTTGAAAGAAGGTCTTGGCGTGTGCCGCTTATTTGACGAGCAGTTTGCGGGCGGAGCCATCGAGGGAGATGATGTACAGCCCCGGGGCGGCGGGAATCGCGGCCGATCCGTTGCCGGCGGCTACAACCTGTCCCGCCGTGGTGTACACCGCGTAGGGCGCGTTACCCTCGGCGCTGATGAGTATGAGGCCAGGGGCGGTTGTCGCGGATGCCGGGCTGTCGTCGCCGGCCACATTCCCCACTCCGGCGGAGGTCCTCACGACGCGGATCTCGGAGGGGTCGGATGTGTAGGTGGCGAAACTGCGGGTGACGGAAGCCGTTACCGCGAAGCCATGGTCGGTAGCCGGGTCGAGGTCTTCGAGCCGGCAGGATGTCTCCTGAGTGTTGACCACGGCCAGAGGGGTCATTAGAGTCTTGCCGGCGGGCACGTTCATAGTGATTTTAGCGTGGTCCACGAAGAACATCATGCCGCTCTTGTTCATAAAGGCGATTATGACATTTGAGAGGTCGGCGCCTTCCGGAACGTTGTTGATCACCATTGTCCCTGAATTTGAGCCGACTATCGGGGTGTCCATATAGCCCGACGCTATGGGCTTGGTTGAAGCCGGGGAGGTAAGGATTATGGCGAACATGCCTTCCCCTTCCTGCTGTCCGTTATAGTCGAAGCTGTCGATGGTGGTAACCACTGTGGCCTCGACTGTTATGCCGTTGCCGTCGTAGCAGGAGAGGTCGAGGGTGGGGGTGAACACAAGGCCTGCCACGCCAATCCACATGTTGGTGCCAGTCGTGCCAGCCATGCCTTTGGCCCACGCGGGCTGGGTGGCACCCCACCCGGTGGAGGCCCATCCTTTCGCTCCGAAATCGAACGGCGATGTCCAGTCGGTGCCGGGATTCTGTACTGTGCCTTCCGTGATATTGTCGAATGACTCGTCGAGTACCACGACCGATGGCATGTCGGTTTCGGGGGTGAGCAGGCGGAATGTCTCAACCTTGTAGTCCGTGGCGTGGCCCAGCGGCTTCCAGGAGGCGGTGAACGCTGTCGGGGAGACTTCGGACGGTTCTTCTGTCTCGACAGGCAGCCCTACGATGCCGTCGACCCATACGGGATTGCTCTGGGCGGAAACCACATCGCCTTTGACGGCCTGGACGTAGTATGTGTACTCGTTTTCGGGGTTGATGCCGCTTACGGTGTGGGCCTGTCCTTTCACCTCGAGGTCCTTGACGAAGTTGGTCGTCGTTCCCAGGTCGGTGTAGTGCAGTATGATGTCGTCGAGGTAGAAATCGACCTGGCCGCGCTGTATCATAGAGATCCTGACTTTCGTCACGTCGTCGCCGAGAGCGTCTTTCGCTAATGGATATCTGGCTCCGGCGGGATCAGTCCAGTTATATGGTATGTGGGAGATGTTTTCCCAGCTCTGCGAGATTGAATGGAAGAGTTCGACGCGCAGAAGCGACATCCCGTAATCGTCGTCGGTCTGCTGCGATGCCTTTATCCAGAACGACAGTCCGTCGAGGGGGTATGGCAGGGTCTCGCTTTCGATCAGGTCGCCTACGGCGTCGAATTTCACCGCCACTGGCGCCGAGCACAGGTTGGCGCTCTCTGTCGTCACATCCTGGGAGCCGTTTGCGGCCAGGTCGATCGTCCATCCCTCGGGGTATCCCGGGTTCGCGGCGTTGATGGTCTTCCCGTCCTCATTGATATTCAGTCCGTCGAAATTCTGGAGCACTTCGCCCGAGACGGGGTTTTCGGATTTCGTCTTGCAGAGGACGTTCAGACGGTATGCCTCAGCCGAGGGCACCTCTTCCCAGCAGGCCACGAACTCAGTGGCCGACTTGTTGATCGCCGGCAGGGCGTAGGGGGCGGCTAAGCGGTCGTTCTTGAATTCGAGGCGTATGTCGTCAATCAGCGCCACGCCTTCCTCGGCGGTTGTCTGGAAGTATGACAGATCCTCGAGAGAGGCCTGGGAGGCGACCAGCGTGTATGCTTTCCATTCAGGCGTGAGGTCGAGGTCCATTTGGTCGTCGCCGGGGCCGTAATAGTCGTCGCAGACTGCCACCCACAGTTTCGCTCCCGCTGAATCGAGCGAGCGGGCGCGGAACGAGAAGGTCGCCGTGCCGTCGAGCATCAGTTTCGGAGTGGTTATGTAGCCGTTCCTGCGTATGGTCTCGTTGTAGTACTCGTCGACATATTCATACTCATACAAGGCCACGCAGCCTCCGGCGGGGTGCACCCCGCGGCCCGTCCAGCCTGGCTGGGCGGTGTAACTGTCGGGTATGTGGTATCCTTCCTCGTATATCTCGTTGGGCGCCGGGGCCTCTTCCGATCCTTCCGAGAACCGGGAGAAGTCCTCGTCGAGGATGATCTGGGTTTCCGCCGCGCGGCTTGTGGCCGCCTGCGCCGCGCGGGCGCTGGGGCGTGGCTCGGTCTTCCCTTTTTCAAACGGGACCGCGGCTTGCGCTGAGAGCGCGATGGCCGCTGCTGAGGCAAGGAGTAAAATCTGTTTCATAAGCAGTTTGGAATGGTTTGATGTATGACTGGTGTCATTATGATACGTTTCTGTCGGATGTTGCATCCGTCATGCGAGGCAAAGATAGTGTTTTGCTCCCGATTTGCAAAATATATGGCGCTGTTTGGATGAAATTTTGCTTGCCGTTATCGGATCCGAGCAAAACTAAGTTGGCCGATAAGTCACTTTTTGAGGGAATTATTCGTAGCTTCGCGTATTATCGGAAGGCACCGTGCGTTTAATCCTGGCGCGGTGGTTCCTGTTTGTGTTTTGATTATGGCGAAAGAAGAATATGTGAGGCGAAACCGCGAGTGGCTGGAGGCCAAGGCGCGGGAAGAGGGGGTGAAAGCTCTCGACAAAGGTGTGCTCTACAAGGTGATAAAGAGCGGGAACGGTTCGGGTGCGAACCCCGACCGCGGAAGCGTCGTCACGGCCCACTATGTGGGGAAGACCATCAACGGCCGGACATTCGACAGCAGCCGCGGCGGGGTGGCGCCGGCTTTCCGCCTGCGCGAGCTTATTCCGGGATGGGTCATAGCGATGACGCGGATGCGCGTAGGCGATAAATGGGAGGTGTATATCCCTGCCGAGCAGGGGTATGGCCGTTTGTCGCAGCCGGGGATTCCGGGCGGGTCCACTCTCGTGTTCGAGATCGAGCTCCTCGGGGTCTCCTGACGTGGGGGGGACGGCGGCGCGGTGTAGGCCGCGGCGGTGGATTGTCAGATGCCATCGCTGTCGTCGGCCTGTCGTCCGCGTTTCAGCGAGCGCGTGACGAAGTCGGTGAGGTAGACGGTGAAAAGCGGGAAGATTACCATGCCTGAGACGGGGAGGATTACCGCCACGATCTGCCCCGCGGCTGTCACGGGGTTGATGTCGCATCCGACGGTGGCCATGTTCATCGCCGCCCACCACAGGGCCGACCCGTAGTTGTCGACCTGGGGGTTCACCCCGGCCTCGCTCTGGAAGAAAATCAGGGAGCAGAAATACCCCACGAGGATCATTATCGAGATATAGGATATGAAGAGGCTCGTGACGGCGTTGGACGACAGGTAGCTGATCACTATCGCCACGGCCAGGGCGCCGCGGGCCAGGGGGATGAAGCGCACGAAGTATAGCGCCTGTTGCCCCAGGTGCATGCCCGTCAGGTTTATGATGTTGAGGTATGGGATTGACAGCAGCAGGAACAGCAGCCTGCGGCGGAAGAACCGCCAGCGGTCTTCGGCGTATCGCAGGCCCACGAAGAAGTCGATAATGAAAACCACGCAGACCCAGAACTGGAAGGTCATATAGGGGTGGTTCGTCAGTATGTCTACCCGCTTGAAGGTGTCGAGGGAAATCCAGGCGATAAGCACCACGGAGAGTGTCATGACGATGACGTTCATCGCCGCCATCACGCGGTTCGGCCTGGATTTCGCGCGGGGCTTGGATGGAACAGGAACGGGCATAATTGTGAGCGTTAACGGATGATGTATAATTTTAACGCTCAGGCGCCTCCATTGTTCAGCCGCGTGTTCCTTGGAAAAAGCGAACCCCGGACCGGATGAAACCGGATCCAGGGTTCGGGAACTCCCTCAAATGTGTGTGGTAACGTATTAGACAGGAGTTATTCGAAGTCGACTCTCTTGGGAGTGCCGGCAAAGTGGAAGTTTGCTTTTGTCGTGGGGTCGTTCTGGTTGACGCCGGTCGCGCCTTTCTTCGAGTAGCGTACCTCCACGTTCTTGCCGTCGATTACCAGCTTGTCGCCGCTTTTCTTCGCTGTAATCCCGTCGTAGGACGTAAAGAGGTCGCAGTACATGACCATATCCCTGTTTTCGTTGCCGTTATTGCAGTTGATGTTGAATTCGAAGCCTATGGCGGGGTGTCCGTTCTCGGTGTCGAGCGAACCGTCGGAGAGGAAAGCCATGGAGAAGTTCACCAGATTGTAGTTGTCGTTGTTGCCGAGCTTGTAGGGGTCTTTGTTGAAGCCTGTGAAGCCCCATTCGCCGCTCTCGTTGTACTGGCCGCCGTAGAAGTACTTGAAGTCGTATTTCTTGCCTTCGATTTCCACCCAGCCCGACATGGAGCCGGAACCGTTGCCCGAGTCGTCGTCATCATCGTTGGAGCATGCGGCGAAGCCGAGAGTGAGAATCATGGCGAGCATAGCCATTACCAGTTTGTCAAAATACTTTTTCATCGTTTGTCAGGTGTGTTGTAGTTGGAATAGTCGTCCGGGGTTAAATTTTTTGGCAAAAGTACTAAAATATATGCCATTTACCCCCCCCAATAGTTAATAATAGTTAATTAAATCGGGAGGGGTAAAAATGGATGCCGGACGGTTCAGCCGCATGCCTGGCGGAGGAGTTTGCCGGAGAGGTAGCTCCGCAGCGGGATGTCGTAGAATCGGAGGGCAAGCCACGCCATGAGTATTATGCCGCAGAATAGCAGGCCGCAGACAGGCCACGCCTGCGCGGGGCTGATTCCGTTGGCCCACACCCAGGCGTAGAAGAGGTACATGACCGGATAGTGGATTATGTAGACCGGGTAGGAGATTTGCCCGAGGAAGTCGCACGCGCGGGTCGAGAAATGGTCGGTGGTGGTGCCGCACGCCCCGATATAGACAATGGCGGGGAACAGGACGAGGGTGCAGGCGCAGTCGTACACTCCGTTGAGAATCGAGGCTCCGCCGTCGGGGGTGACATAGGGGCAAGACATCAGCAGCGCTATCGCCGCGGCGCATATCCAGAACGCGCCCCGGATACTGACCCTGCGGAAGCGGCGCGACATAAGCAGCCCGGCGGAAAACGAGAAGCTGAGCCGCAGGAAGCCTCCGAGGAATCCGAGTCCGGCCATGCTCCAGCCCATGCCTGCGTTGTAGGCTCCCGAGGCGTTGCACAGCACCACCGCTGCCAGGCCGATGCCTGAGACCGCGGTGACGGCCGCGAGTGCCCGTTTCGGCAGCCGGTGGAGGATCACGGCGTAGAGGATGCTGCCGATATATTCGAAGAATAGCGACCAGCTCGGTCCGTTGAGGGGAAACATCTCGCCGTTGCCGCGCACGTCGGCTCCCGCGCCGGGAAGCACCGGTATGAGGAACAGACCGAGCGCCAGCGCCACGAGCAGCTGGCCGATTGGTACCGGCGTGCCGTCCCACCTCACACTCCCCTGCAAGAGGTACGCGGCGGCTCCCAGAAGCACGCTGAGAACGACCATGGGGTGCAGCCTGATGACGCGGCGAAGCATGAAGCGCCCGGCTGTCATTCCGCGGCCCCAGCGCCCGTCGTAGGCGTAGCCGATGACGAATCCCGAGAGTACGAAGAAGAAATCGACGGCGAGGTATCCGTGGTTCATCATCTGGTCGACGGGTGAGGTCGCGAACCCCTCGCCGAAATGGTATAGGATCACTAACACGGCGGCCACTCCGCGGAGGCCGTCAAGAAGTTCGTAGCGCGGTTTCGCCGCGGCGCGTGTCCCGAGTTTGACCATTAATTAAGATGCTATATTTGTAATATGCCTGGTATGATTTACGGCGGGGGCAAAGGTAATGAAAATATCCGACAACCTATATAGTTGCCGGATATGTACATCCATGCCGGTGATCGGTTTTCCGGATTCAGCGTTCAGAGGAGCGAGGTGCGTTCTGTGATTTCGGCGTCAGTCATAGTGTAGCCTTTCAGGGAGCCGTCGGCGGCCTGGACGCATATGTAGGTCATAGGCCCTTCCGGGGCGCTTCTTAGGTTGCGGTCGCAGCCGGGGGATACGCGGACCACGGAGCCTTCCTCCACGTCGAAAACCTCGTCGTCGACCTGGAAGCGTCCTTTGCCGGAAAGTATCACATAATTTTCCTCGTTGGCCTTGTGGCTGTGGAAGAAGGGAACCGACTCTCCGGCGGGGAGTGTGCCGAACGAGATTTCGCAGGATGTGGCGCCGGTGGCGTCTTTGACGAACTGCTTGCCCTCGAAGCCGCGCAGCCGGCCTACCGAGGCGTGGGCGAATTTTTCGCCTTTGTTGATGGTTTTGGTGTCGCTCATAATTGAAAGTATGATGATGTTTGTTATCTTCGCGTCGGAAAGCCGCTTTCTTTACGATAGTGCGAAGTTAGTTCTAATTTTATTGATACGCAAGAACTTACCTAAACGTAAGGCGGTTACCGCAGAGTAACTTTTTTTGAATATGAGCGATTTGTGTGTGCGGGAAAATTTGAAAAAATACGGCGACACGGGATCCTGCCCGGTGCGCAACACGATTTCCCGTTTCTCAGGCAAGTGGGGCATACTCGTCCTGTGCGTTATCGAAGATGCCCCTTCCATTCGTTTCAACGCCATAGGCCGGGTGATTCCAGACATATCCCCCAAGGCTCTGGCTGCCACGCTAAGAACGCTTGAAGCCGACGGGCTTGTGAGGCGCGAGGTGTTTCCCGAGGTTCCTCCGAGGGTGGAATACCGCCTTACCGACAAGGGGCTTTCGCTGATGCCGATACTCAGGTCGCTTGTCGCCTGGGCGCTTGCCAACGGCAGTGAGAGGGGCCGGGAAAAGTCAGTCTGAGTCGAGCCATTGGGCGAAGTGCCGGCGGGTGGCGAGGTAGCCTGGATCGGCGGCGTGGCGGTAGGCTTCGCGTTCGAAAGATATGTCGAGGTAGGCGCGGTAGGAATCGCCGCGGCGGCGCGCAAGGCGGTAAAGCCATTCGGCGACATACAGCATGTAGAACGGGATGTAGAGGAGCTCGCGCATCTGGCGGGTGTGGATTGCCTCGTGGTTCATCACCTCCGGGGTCAGTGGCATGTCAGGCTTTGCGAAGAGCACGCCGAAAAGGTTGATTGCCCCGAACTTCCGGCCTAAGGGCAGTAGGGTGTTGCGTATTACTTTCATCGGACGGAGTGAGGGGCGCTGTGCCCCGGATATGGCGGATGGCTCCAGGTATGGGAAACCCCGCCAGGCCGCTGTCTGCCGGCGCCGGCGGGGTTTATGGTTGGGTTGTGTTCAGACCGGGTTATTTCGCGGCGGGCGCGGCGGGAGTGTCCTTCACGCCGAGCTTGGTCTTTACAAGCGGGGTGACGTCGGTGACGTCGGTGCTGGTGTAGGCCGCGGCTCCCTCGGGGAAGATCATGAGATAGCCGTTCTCGGCGCCAACGGCCTTGATGGCGTTCATCATCTTTTCCTGGATTGGCTGCATGAGCTGGGCCTGCTGGCGCTGGATGTCCTGCTGGGCGGTCTGCGCGAACTGCTGGGCCTTCTTGTCGAGTTCCTGGATGTCCTGCATGCGGCGCTCCTTGATGGATTGGAGTGTCTGGGGGTCTTTTTCAAGTTCCTGGTATTCGGCGAACTTCTTTTGAAGCTCCTCGTTTATTTTGGCGTATTCGCTCTCGTAGGTCTTGGATGCTTCGGCGAGCTTGGTCTGCGCCTCGGCGAACTCGGCCATGTTGGGGAGGATTGCCTCTACGTCAACTACTCCGAATTTGGGAGCCTGCGCCCAGGCGCAGAAGGGAAGGGCCACTACCAGGGCCAGGAGGATTTTTTTGATCATTTCTTTGGTCTATTATTGTTTTGTTATATTATTTGCTGGAATCAGGTTGTGAGACAGCGTCTTAGTTGGCGTATCCGAGTTTCGCCAGTACTTCGTTGCTTACGTCGATGCGGGGCGAGGCGTAGACGATGTTGGCCGACGAGGCGCGGTCGAAAATCGCCTGGTAGCCGCGCTCCTCGGAGACTTTCTTGACGGCGTTGTAAACGTCGTCCTGTATGGGTTTCATCAGGGTCTGGCGTTTCTTGTACAGCTCCCCTTCGGGACCGAAGTACTTGTATCGCAGCTGGGTGGCTTCCTCTTCCTTGGCGACGATTTCCTGCTCGCGCTTCTTTACCTGCTCCTCGGTGAGGAACACCTTGTCGGAGAGGTACTGCTTGTACATGGAATCGGCCTCCTTGCTGACGGCCTCGACTTCCTTCTGCCATCGCTGCGATAGCTGGTTGAGCTGTTCGTTGGCCATCTCGTAGGCGGGGACGTTTTTCAGGATGTACTCCATATCGACCAGGGCGAACTTCTGCGCCTGCGACGCGGCGGCGCACCCAATGAGGAGCATCAGGGAGAGCAGTATTTTCTTCATAATCGTTGTTTCTGTTTCAGTCCGCCCGTGGCGGCGCTGCTTAAATTGTCATTATCTATCAATTAAGACAAATAACCGGGCGAAAGGTTTAAGGATTCAGCCGGTGTGCCGCGTCGCGGCGCTATCCGTCAGAATTCCTGGCCGAGGATGAAGTGGAAGTGGGATCCACCCTTCTGGCCGAACACCTCGTCGAAGCCGTAGGCCCAGTCGATACCCATCATGCCGACCATCGGAAGGAAGATGCGCACGCCGAAGCCTGCCGAGCGCTTGAACGAGAAGGGCGAGAAGTCCTTGACGCGGGTCCAGGCGTTACCACCCTCGACGAAGGCCAGGCCGTAGATGGTGGTGGAGGGCTGGAGGAGGAAGGGGAAGTGCAGCTCGAGGCCGAAGCGGGTGTATGCATAGCCTTCGCGTCCCCAGGGGGTCAGCGAGCCGTTCTCATAGCCTCGGAGGGCGATGGTCTCCGTGGCGTAGGTGTAGGAGCCGCTCATGCCGTCGCCGCCGACATAGAAGGTCTCGAACGGCGATCGGAGCCACTTGTTGTAGCTGCCGAGGAGGCCGATGTCGGCGCGTGTCATCAGCACCAGGGTCCATTTGCCGTCCGGGTCGGTGAGCGGGGTGTAGGTGCGCGACTTGAAGCGCAGCTTCCAGTACTCGATCCACTTGTAAAGCTCTTTTTTCGACTGCGTCGTGTTGCTCTTGTAGAGCTTTTCCCAGTCTTTCTTCCCGGAGAAGAGGGATGCCGGCGGCGTGAGCTGCAGGTTGAGCGAGAAGGTGGAGCCGCGGCGGGTGTAGAGCGGGTTGTCTATTGAGTTGCGGGCGAGCGTGAGGCCGAGCACGAGGGCGTTCGACACGCCGTTGTTCATATAGTAGAGGTATTCCCAGTTTTTGAGGTAGTACCAGTTGTATGTCAGCTCGGTGGTGAAGGTGAAGTAGTCGTCGGGCCAGTTGAGGCGCTTGCCGAAGCCCACTGTCACGCCGGCCATCTGCAAGACTTTGTTGGGGTCGTAGGCGTTCTCGATCGACTGCTGGTAGTAGTCGTTGTAGTTCGAGCCGTAGCCGTAACCGTAGCCATAGCCCCCGTAGCCGCTGTAAAGATAGGGGTTTGACCAGTTGCTGTTGTAGTATGAGGAGTTCACGCCTGTCTGGCGGGAGTAGTAGGCTGACACCGACAGGGAGTTGGGCCGCTTTCCGCCGAACCAGGGATCGAGGAACGAGACGGAGTACATCTGGTAGTAGCGGGCGTTGGTCTGCGCCGATATTGTGAAGGTCTGCCCCTCGCCTTGCGGGATGATTCCGCGGTATGTGCTGGGGTGGAAGAGGTTCTTGATCGAGAAGTTGGTGAATTTGAGCGCCAGTTTGCCGATGATGCCGGTCTGGCCCCATCCGAGCGAGAACTCGATCTGGTCGTTCGACTTCGATTCGAGGTTGAAGGCTATGTCGACCGTGCCGTTCTCCTCGTTCGGCTGTATGTCGGGCTGCATGTTCTCGGGGTTGAAGTGGCCGGTCTGGGCGATTTCGCGCAGTGAGCGCATTACGTCGTTCTTGCTGAAAAGCTCGCCGGGCTTGACGCGTAGGTCGCGGCGCACGACTTTCTCGTAAAGGCGGTCGTTGCCGGTGATGGCCACCTTGTTGATGCGTGCCTGGGGGCCTTCGAACATGCGCAGCTCCAGGTCGATCGAGTCTCCCTTGATATTTTTCTCGATGGGTACGAGCTGGAAGAATAGATAGCCGCGGTCCATGTACGCTCCCGAGACGGCGTCCTCGTCCTCCTGGAGGCGTTTTTTGAGTTTCTTCTGGTTGTAGACGTCGCCTGGCTCCATGCCGAGCACATAGTTGAGCTGGTCGGTGTTGTAGATGGTGTTGCCTACCCAGTTGATGTCTTTGATGTAGTATTTCTTGCCTTCGTCGATGTCGATGTAGACGTCTACCTTGTTCTCGTTGTAGGGGACTACGGAATCAGCGACGATCTTGGCGTCGCGGTAGCCCAGCTCGTTGTATTTCTCGATGATGCGGTCGAGGTCGGCCTCGTAGTCCTCCTGGACGAACTTCTTCTGCGAGAAGAGTTTGAGCAGGTTGCTTCCCTCGTTGGTCTTCTTGATGACGCGTTTCAGCTTGAAGTCGGAAAGGACCTCGTTGCCGGAGAGGTATATCTTGTGGACCTTCACTTTCGCGTGCTTGTCGACGGCGATGGTGACGATCATCTCGTTCTTGCTGCTGAGGTCTTCGTCGAGGGTGATTTTGACAGTCGCGTTGCCGAAGCCCTTGTCGGCGAAGTATTTCTTTGTGATGTCGGTGGCCCGGTTGACGATGTTCTGTGTTATCTGGTTGCCCTTCATCAGCTGGAGGCGTTTCTGGAGGTCGTCGCGCTCGCCTTTCTTCATTCCGGCGTATTTCACTTCCGAGATGCGGGGCTGTGTGCGTAGGTTGAGGCGGAGCCACACCTTGTCGCCGGCGATTTTCTCCACGACCACCTGGGCCTGGGCGAAAAGCCCCTGGCGCATCAGGCGCTTGACTGCGGTGGTGATGTCGTTGCCGGGAATCTCCACGCGGTCGCCGAGTTTGAGGCCGGAGTATCCCAGCACGATGTAGTCTTCGTAGTTGTCGGCTCCTGTGACGCTCAGTCCGGCGATCTCGTAGGTCGACGGGAGCGCCGTGTAGACCACCGGCGGGTTGTATATCGTGTCGACGCGTTCCTGGGCTGCCCCGGCGGGAGCGGCGAGCATGAGCATGGTCGCGAGTAACGTTAGGATCGTGATGTTGCGCATCGTGATGTATCGCATAATGTATCTCTTCGGGCGGATGTGTTGAATGGGTCGCGGGGGGTCAGCTTTCCCCGGCTATCTGTTCGCTTGTCATGCCGAAGCGTCTTTCCCGGCTCTGGAAGCGGATTATGGCGTTGATGAAGTCTTCTTTGGAATAGTCGGGCCAGAATTTGTCTGTCACGTCGATTTCCGAGTAGGCTATCTCCCAGAGGAGGAAGTTGCTTACGCGCATGTCGCCCCCGGTTCTGATCAGCAGGTCCGGGTCCTGCGCGGGGAGCGAGGCGGTCGAAAGCCGCGAGGCGAGCGCTTTCTCGTCGATCTCGGCCGGGTCGAGCTTTCCGGCCGCGGCGTCGGCCGCGAGCAGCCTGGCGGCGTTTGCCAGGTCCCAGCGTCCCGAGTAGCTGAGGGCGAGGTTGAGCACCAGCCCTGTGCAGCGGGATGTCGCGTCGAAGCAGCCTTGCAGGCGGCGCCTGGGGTCGGCGGGCATGCGGTCGAAGTCGCCGATCATGCGCAGGCGGACGTTGTTCTTCACCAGGTCGGCGGTCTCGCGCTCGATGGCTATGCCTATGAGGTGCATGAGCGCGTCTACCTCGGCCTGGGGACGGTTCCAGTTCTCTGTCGAGAAAGCATAGAGTGTCAGGCACTTCACACCTGTCTCAGACGCGATCTCGGTGATTCTGCGCACGGTGTTGACCCCCTCGACGTGCCCTTCCGAGCGGTCGAGGCCGCGGGCCTTGGCCCAGCGTCCGTTCCCGTCCATGATTATGGCTACATGGGCGGGCACTCTGTCGGGGTCTATCTTGTCGAGAAGGTGTTTCACTGTTTCTGTGGTTCTAAGCGGTTGGTTCTCAGTCGACATAATGGCACGTTTCGCATCGTTTGCCGAACTCGTAGGTGAGAGATATGGATATGTCGGAGTACCAGTCGGTATTCCTTGCGAAAGAGGTCTTTATCTGGTGTAGGTCGGCCAGTGGGCCGTCCATGTGGTCGTTGAACACCTTGGTGATGGAAAATTCAAGGCCGAGGTTGAGGCGCTCGCGCAGCTTGTATTTGACACCGAACGCCATGGGGATGTTGAAGCCGACGGCGGTCTGCCCCCCGCAACTCGCGAGGGAGACCCCTATGCCGGCGGCGAGATAAGGGCTTATGCGTTTGAGCTGCTTGTATGTCTCGCCGATGCCGTAGGGGAGGAAGTTGAACTCGACCCTTCCTCCGAGGTCGTAGACGGTGGATTTGAAGTCGTAGACGGCGCCCCCGGGGAGCACGTCGTCCATCCCCTTGGTGTCGCCGCTGAGCCCCATCACGTTGAAGAGGGCACGTACGGCCCAGCGCACGTCGGGCAGGTAGCGGAACGAAACGCCGCCGGCGAAGCCCGGATGGGAGAATATGTTGCTGGAAGCGTCGCCCGCGTAGCCCGACATGCCGATCTGGCCGCCGATGTCGAATCGGTAGCTTTCTTCCTGGGCCGATGCGCGCTGGGCGGCGAAAGCCAGGAATAACGGCATTATGAGCAGCAGGAGGCGTTTCACTGCAATGGTTTGAATGTGAGGTGGTTCACGGCTCCGCGCCAAAAGTTGGGCAGGAGGGTGCCCCGCTCGTCGCGTCCTCCGAACAGGTAGAGCACGGGCACTTCCCACTGCTCAATCGGTTTGACCGCCTTGGGACGCGCGCCCGCGGGGGTGAATGTCGAGTCGAACATCAGCAGGTCGGCCGCGAACAGGTTGGGTATGTATGGCGGGAGTTGCAGCAGGTCGGCGCCTTTTTTCCAGTTGAGTCCCATGTCGCGGCTGACGTAGACGTCGCGGCTGACTTTGGAGGCGTCGCGGCCCCCGATGGCCAGGAGTACCTGCGAGGTTTTTACGCGCCATGTCACGGTGTCGGTCTCGCAGATAGAGGTGAGTGCCACGGCGTAACCTTCCGCGGCGGGGAGCCCGGAGCCGATGGAAGCCCACGACGTGCCGTCGAAAGCCCATGTGGCTCCGGTAAGTGAGCCGTCGGCGAGGCGTCCTCCGGCAATCATCACTTGCGGGGAGGAAGCCCATTTCGAGGTGAACGGTATGCCGGCCGAAGTGAGGCTTACGGGGAATGTCGAGGGGAGCCGTTGGCTGACGCCCGAGGGCTGGCTGACGGCGGTAAGCGCGCCGTCGGTCTCTTTCACGCCTATGAGTTTGTCGCCGTATGGCGCGGAGATGGCCTTCCAGGTGTTGCCGGTGGATGCCCAGGTGGCTCCTTCGTCGGTGCTGGCCAGCAGGTCGCCGTCATTGGCGAGGATGTAGAGGGAGTTGTCGGTGGCTGTGAACGTCTCGGTGCCGACCTCTTTCGGGAAGGCGACCGAAGCCTTGCGCCAGTTGTCGGCGTATGGGTCGTCCGATATGGCGAGGGTGTGCCCGGAGGCGTTGGCTGTAAGGCAGAAGGCTTTCCCTTTGAAGGCCACTGTCTTCTGGGCGGTGGCTCCGCTGGGTGCGGCGGGGAGCGGCTTTACGGCGAACCGCGACCAGTACAGCGAGTCGGCCACGACTTTGTGGACGTTCACCTTTACCTCGTAGACGCGTTCCTGGCTGCCGTTGGCGCTTTTGAGGCGCAGGGATACCGGGCCGTTGGAGAAATCGATTTTCTGGTTTGGTGAGGTGAGGTAGTTGATCACCGTGTCCTCTTTCTCGGGCCGCGTGACGGTGAATTCGGCCTCGGAAACCTGGTCGGTCGACATGGTTACTTTCAGTGCCCCGACGTTCGTGCCGTAGGGCAGGGAGTCGGCGTTGAATACCCGGGCGGCGTTCAGGTCGATGGTGAAGTATACCGAGTCGAGGTTGTTGAGCACCGTCTGGTCCTTGTTGAGAGAGAAAGCCGTGACAGCCACTCCGTCGTAGTTTTCGGGTGCGTATTCGTAGTCGGAAGAGCCTCCGTTGCATCCGGCGAGGATTGCCGCGGCGAGGGCTGTTCCGATTGAAAATCCTTTGTTCATGCAAGCATATCTGGTTTCCGCATGCCGCGTGCGCGAGCCATTGAGGCTGTCGTCACGGCCTGAACGGGCATATTCTGTTCAATTTGCAAAGGTAGCAACTTCCCTTAACGTCCGCAACATTCCGCCTATATTTAAGTAATTTTTTCTTTTAAAACAGAGGCGTAAAACAGAGCCGCGCCCTGAGTTGGGGGCGCGGCTCCGGTATGTGTGGGTGGGGCGGGGCTATTCCTGGTTCACCCGGTTCTTGGCTTTTGTCTTGGCCTTGGCGGAGGAGGTCTTGTCAAGGTCTTTTTCTTCTTTAAGGTCTATTTCGTTGCGGCCTGAGTCGAGCACCCTGTATTGCAGGTAGGCGAGCGACTGGTCGGGCATGATTTTGAACTTGCCGCCGAGTTCCATTTTCCAGCGGCGGTAGACTGAGATCAGTCCTTTTTTGAGATACGCGTCGACGAAGGGGTGGACGTACATTATGAAGTCCTTAACTTTCAGCTCGTCGACGAGGTAGGCGAGTTTTTCTTTCAGCACGTCGGTGAAGAGCAGCGACGGCTGCACCTCCCCCTTGCCGAAGCAGGAGGGGCAGGATTCGGTGGTCACGATGTCGAGCGCCGGACGCACGCGCTGGCGTGTTATCTGCATCAGGCCGAACTTGCTCAGGGGGAGTATGTTGTGGCGGGCGCGGTCGTTGGCCATTATCTCGCGCATGTGGTCGAAGAGCGCCTGCCGGTGCTCGGGCTTGTTCATGTCGATGAAGTCGACGACGATGATGCCGCCCATGTCGCGCAGGCGCAGCTGGCGGGCTATTTCGTCAGCGGCCCTGAGGTTTACTTCCAGGGCGTTGCTCTCCTGGTCGTTGGTGGCCTTGGTTCGGTTGCCTGAGTTCACGTCGATGACGTGGAGCGCCTCCGTGTGCTCGATTATTATGTAGGCGCCCGACCGGAAGGATACCGTTTTCCCGAATGATGACTTTATCTGGCGCGTGATGCCGAAATGGTCGAAAATCGGGGTGTCCTTCTTGTAAAGCTCCACGATTTCCTTTTTCTCCGGAGCGATGAGCGTCACATAGTTGAGGATCTGCTGGTATACCTCGGGGTCGTTGACGTGTATCCCCTCGAACGAGGTGGAGAACACGTCGCGGAGCACGCCCACGATGCGGCTGTCCTCTTCGAAGATCAGCGACGGCACGGGCGCTGTCCTGGCCTTTGCCGCGGCGTCCTCCCAGCATTTGAGCAGGGTTTTCAGCTCGTGGTTCAGTTCGGCGACCGATTTTCCCTCGGCCGAGGTGCGTATTATCACTCCGAAGTTTTTCGGGCGTATGCTCTCCACCAGGTGTCGCAGGCGGAGCTTCTCCCCCGTGGAGCGTATTTTCTGGGATATGGATATTTTGTCGCTGAACGGAATCAGCACGAGGTAGCGCCCGGTGAAGGCTATCTCGGTGGTGAGCCTGGGGCCTTTCGACGAGATCGGCTCCTTTACGATCTGCACCATCAGCTCCTGGTCTTTCTCGATCTGGTCGGCTATCGAGCCGTGCTTGTCGATGTCGGGCAGGAGTTTCATTTTCTGAACCTGCGGCAGCGGGTTCTTGTCGGCGCCCTCGCCGAGCGCCTCTTTGAGGAATTGGGCGTAAGAAGAAAAATGGGGGCCAAGATCCAGGTAATGCAGGAAAGCGTCTTTCTCGTAGCCGACGTTGACGAACGCCGCGTTCAGGCCTGGCATGAGCTTTTTGACCTTCGCGGCGTAGATGTCACCGACGGCGTAGGCCAGGTTCCGGCTCTCTTTCTGCAAGGAGACGAGCCGGCCGTCTTCCAGGAGGGCTATCGAGACCTCCTGTGGCTGTACGTCGACGATTAGTTCGCTTTTCATTAACTGGTTTTTGGTTGGATGGGTTGTCAGAAAAAACGCGGGAACAAACTTTTCGCGCCGGAGTTGCCGGACGTGGCGGAAAGTTTGTTCCGTGTTTTTATCGCGTCGCGGTGAAGAAGTGGCGCGCGGCTCTTACTTCTTCTTGTGACGGTTCTTTCTCAGGCGTTTCTTACGCTTGTGAGTGGCCATCTTGTGGCCTTTTCTTTTCTTTCCGCTGGGCATAGTCGAGAAAAATTATGGATGTGTGATGATTAAAACTGTCGGTCGCTGCTTATTTCTCAGCCTTGACGTCCTCCATGAAGCACTTCGCGGGCTTGAAGGCGGGGATGTTGTGCTCGGGGATGATGATGGTGGTGTTCTTGGATATGTTGCGGGCTGTCTTCTGGGAGCGGGTCTTGATGATGAAGCTGCCGAAGCCGCGGAGGAACACGGGCTCGCCGTTGGCCAGGGAGTCCTTAACGACTTCCATGAACTTCTCGATGGTTTCCAGAACAGCGGCTCGTTCGATGCCGGTTGTCTTTGAAATCTCGTTGACGATTTCTGCTTTTGTCATAGTGGACGTCAGAGTTTAAGTTATGTTAATATTTCTTTGTTTCTCGTGTAAATCGCTGCAATATAGCCGCTTGGACGCAAAAAGCCCGAGCCGCCGCAAATTGCAAGTGCAAATATCGCGCTTTTTTTTGAAACAAGCGCTATGTTCGGGCTTTTTTTCGCTGAAAAAGCCGCAATTAATCTTTTGACCATCTATTCATTAAGAAGGCGCCGCGGGCGGGGAGCCGCATGGCGGAGCCGGCCGCGGTCCGCGGTCACATGTCGCCGAGGCGCCACCAGCTGTAACTTATCCCGGTGTCGACGGTGTCGATTCCCTCGGCCTTTTTCAGCCGGCGCACGACGGCGACCGTCACCGGGAGGATCATAGCCTCGTAGGTGGTTTTCAGCAACGCCTGCGTCACGACGAGGCTCGCGATTGTCTTCCAGGGGAGCACGCCGCCGAACGCTATCGGGAAGAACACGAGCGAGTCAATTCCTTCGCCCCACAATGTGGAGACGATGGCGCGGACCGACAGGCTCCGCGCTCCGCCGTTCCCGCCCGCGGCGGCTTTCATGCGGCTCATGACGTAGGCGTTTACCATAGAGCCGCACAGGAAGGCGGCGAAACTCGCGGCCATTATGCGCGGCACGGCGCCGTATACCGTCTCCATGGCGTCCTGGCCGCGCCACTCCGCGTCGCCGGGCAGCCATATCGCCACCTGGAGGAACAACGCCACCAGCAGGCTCATGGCGAAGCCGAGCCAGATGACGAGCCTGGCGGCCCGGAAGCCGTAAACCTCCACGACGCAGTCGTTTATGATGTAGGAAACGGGGAAAACCGTCAGTCCGGCGGTCACCGTGAGCCACCCGAGGTCCACGGTTTTGATTTCGACAAGGTTCGCCACAATCAGGCAGGTGACGAACATCACCGCCAGGAACATCAGCGGGACGGTGACTTTTTTGCGGCCCTCACCCTGGGCCGGCATAGCATTTTCCATAAATCTTGTTTTTTACGAGGTTGCAAGCACTCGGGGTTGGTGTTGTGCTATCGGGAGCGGTTGTAGAACACGTCGGTGTAGCCGAAACCGTCGCCGGGGGGATAGGTTATGCATATCTGGTTGTAACCCGACTGCGACAGGCCGCATTGGAGCGTGTATGGGGGAGCGTCAACAGGGTATAGGTAGAGGTCGAGCCATCCGCCGTCCCAGCTGTAATCGTAGTCGAGCTCCATCCCGTAGCCGCTGCTCGACCAGTAGCCGGTGCCGTCGCCGTAGAACTCGTAGTATTCCGAGGGGTTGTCGGCGTTGTACCATATGCCGCTGAGAGAGTCGTAGCCGCCGTAAGGCTCGTCCTCCACGTCGCATGACGATATGGCGAGCGCTGCCAGCAAAGGGAGCAGGAAGGCGAGCGGCTTGGTTCGGAGTAGTTTTCTCATATTATTGTTGAAACGTGGAATGTGTCGCGAAATTACTCTTAAAACAATTCCTGCCGCGCCGCGGGTTCGGTTTTTAACATTCATTAAGCTCCGGCGGCTTGCAAACAGGCGGGAAGCCTCGCTGAAACTGTATGTTGACAGCGAAATTATAGGTACGCGCGACATTCTCAGGGGCAATAATCGGCCGGTGGGGGCGTTATTTAAAGGTAGCCTGATACCGAAAATGAAGTTTCGCACCATAATAATACTGCTCCTCGCCGCCGTGGCGCCGGTGTTCCCGGCACAGGGAAAGTCTCGGCTGAACGACAAGCTGCTGAACCGCCCGTATGCCGACATGCGCCGCTGGCACCTGGGCTTCGGCGTGGGGGTTAACACGTTCGGCTTCAACTTCACCCACAACGGGTTCGTCACCGAGGGGGAGCAGACGTGGTATATGGAACAGCCTGCCTATTCGCCGGGTTTCTGCGTCAACGGCCTCTTCTCGCTGCGCCTGAACGAGTATTTCTCGGTAAGGGTCACTCCGGGCTTGTGGTTCGGGAA
Organism: uncultured Muribaculaceae bacterium; assembly: GCA_910579105.1. Taxonomy (GTDB): domain Bacteria; phylum Bacteroidota; class Bacteroidia; order Bacteroidales; family Muribaculaceae; genus UBA7173. The sequence continues at coordinate 40,429 of CAJTRT010000013.1, forward strand.
CCGCAACATCACCTTCCGCGACCTTTCGGGCACAGCGGAGGTGGCCGAGTACAAGCAGGACATAAAGTCGGCCTATATCGTGTGCCCTCTTGAAATAAAGTATGCGGCCAAGCGCTTCCGCAACCTGCGGCCGTATGTGGTCGGGGGATTCGTCCCGGCGGTCGACGTGTTGAAGAAGCAGGGGGACTTCCTTCGCATGAAAGGTCCCGACATGATGCTGTCTGTCGGTTTCGGGTGCGACTTCTATCTGCCGTTCTTCAAGCTGAATCCCGAGATCAAGTTCTGTTTCGGCCTTTCTGACGCGCTCACCCACAAACGTCCCGACCTGGTCGACGACCCTATACGCACCGACGTGTCATCGTCGGTGAAAAAAGCCACCACCAAGATGGTGGTGCTTACCTTCTTCTTTGAATGAACCATAGTTATCACGCATACATGAACAGGCGCCGCGTCGGTGCCGGGGTGCTGCCGAGGCTCGCCGCCCTGGTGCTTGCCGTGCTGGCCGCCTTCTCCGGCCACCGGTGCGCGGCACAGGCCGACGCTCAGTTCTCGCAGTATTTCGAGGTTCCGGCGTATTACAACGCCGGGGCGATAGGCGTGGGCGACATGCTCCGGGCCCGCGGCGGCTCGCGCATGCAGTGGGTGGGGATCAAGCACGCTCCGACCACGTTCATCATCGGGGCCGACATGCCTCTGAAACTTTTCAACAAGCGTTTCGGAGTAGGCTTGCAGATGCAGCAGGAGAGCTACGGCCTTTTCAAGAACATGCAGATCGGGGCGCAGGTGGCCTACAAGCTGCGCCTTTTCAAGGGGGAGCTTTCGATGGGCGTGCAGGTGGGGTTCGTCGACCAGTCGTTCAAAGGCTCGGACGTGTTCATCCCCGACAATGACGACTACCACGAGTCGTCGGACGACGCCATACCCCAGAACGACATCCGCGGCAACGCCTTCGACCTGGGTCTCGGAGTGTTCTACAACCACCGCTGGTTCTGGGCGGGTCTTTCGGCCACGCACCTCAACTCTCCGACCGTCACAATGAACGCCGAGTCGGGCGAGGGGGGCAACGAGAAAAACTACGAGTTCCGCCTGGGGCGCGCCTTGTATTTTATGGCTGGCAGCAATATTCCTGTCAAAAACACGTTAATAGAAGTGATGCCGAGCGCGCTTGTAAAGAGCGACTTCACCTTCACAACCTTCGAGGCCACGGTGAGGTGCCGCTACAACAAGTTCCTCACGGCGGGTGTCGGCTACCGCTGGAAAGACGCCGTCTACGCCCTCCTCGGGGTCGAGTTCAAGGGGTTCTTCCTCGGTTACAGCTACGACTACTCGACCTCCTACATCGCCAAGGCATCGTCGGGGAGCCACGAGGTTCTCGCCGGCTACTCCGTCAAGCTCGACTTCTCGGGCAAGAACCGCCACCGCCACAAGAGCGTGCGCATAATGTAATCCGAATCAAAGAGAAATCCGATATGAAGAAACTCCCGTTATACCTCCTTCCGGCAATGCTGACGCTCGTGCTCGCCGCGGGTTGCGCCTCCGGGCGCCGCTCCTCGGCCGGCGGCGAAGTGACAGGCGTCGGAGGCTCGGCCTGGGCCGAGCCGACACCCTACGGCATGGTGCTCGTCGGGCGCGGCTCGATGGAAATGGGTCCCCAGAAGGCCGACTCGCTGTGGAACCTCGAGGCTGACACCAAGGGGATGTCGGTCGACGCTTTCTGGATGGACGAGACAGAGGTCACCAACTCGAAATACAAGCAGTTCGTATTCTGGGTGCGCGACTCCATCATCCGCGAGCGCCTGGCCGATCCCGCCTACGGTGGCAACGAGGAGTTCAAGATCGAGGAGGACAAGCAGGGTAACCCCGTTACCCCGCACCTAAACTGGAACAAGCCTATCCCCTGGCGCAACCCCGGGGAGGACGAGGCCCGCGCCATAGAGAGCCTCTACCGCACCAACCCCATAACCGGGGCCAGGGAGCTTGACCCCGAGCAGCTTAACTACCGCTACGAGGTGTTCAACCATACGGAGGCCGCAAAGCGTGCCAACCGCCTGGATCCCCGCCGCCGCCAGTACAACACCGACCTGGCGGCTCCGACAACGAATCCGACCATCTCCAAGGACACCGCCTTCATCGACGACAACGGCGAGATCCGCACGGAGACCATCACCCGCTCGCTCACTGGGCCGTATGACTTCCTGAACACCTACATAGTGAACGTGTACCCCGACACGACGGTCTGGGTCAACGACTTCGAGAACGCCTACAACGAGCCTTACGTGCGTATGTATTTCAGCAACGGAGGCTACTCGGAATATCCCGTGGTAGGTGTCAGCTGGGACCAGGCCAACGCCTTCTGCAACTGGCGCACCGATTTCCTGCGCCGCTCGCTGGGCCGCGAGGGGGTCTATGTGGAGCCTTACCGCCTCCCCACCGAGGCCGAATGGGAGTATGCCGCGCGCGCCGGGCAGAATGAGAACATGTATCCCTGGGAGGGAGACCTGACAATGAGCGAGGACCGCGGCTGCTTCTACGCCAACTTCAAGCCCAACGACGGCAACTACGTCAAGGACGGGCATCTGATAACCTCGCGGGTCGGGACCTACTCGCCCAACGACTTCGGCCTCTACGACATGGCCGGCAATGTCAGCGAGTGGACTTCCACGGCCTTTATAGAGGGCGTGACCGACGTGACTTCCGACCTCAATCCCGAATACCGCTACGCGGCGGCTAAGGAGGACCCCTACAAGCTGCGCCGCAAGATCGTGCGCGGCGGCTCGTGGAAGGATGTGGCCCACAACATACGCAGCGACCTGCGCATGTGGGAATACCAGAACGAGCAGCGCTCCTACATCGGGTTCCGGTGCGTGCGCTCGCAGATCGGTTTCGCCCGCGGCCAGCAGCTCGACGGAAAGCGCCGCTGACCCTCTCCCCCTCCTCCTTAAAATTAAGCCATCATCTTGCCTTATGGGAAAAATCAAAGAATACAAGACCTCCCTGGGAGCGTTCATCCAGAGCGACAAGGGGCAGCGTTTCTTCAACTTCGCCTATTCAATCGGCGCGGCCATCGTGATCTGGGGCGCGCTCTTCAAAATTCTGCACCTCCCGGGGGGCAACTTCCTGCTGTCGCTCGGCATGGGCACGGAGGTGCTGATGTTCACCCTGACGGCTTTCGACCGTCCTCCCAAGCAGTACAAGTGGGAGCAGGTGTTCCCCGTGTTCGAGACCGGCAAGGATGAGGACCGTCCCGACTTCGAGAAGGGTGCGGGGATGGTGGTTAACGGCGGCGCGCCTGTCGCCGGAGCCGCTCCAGCCGGACACGCGGCGCAGACCCCGCTTGTCTCTCCCGACCTTTCGGGGGCTTCTCCCGCCGAGATGATGGCGGGTATAACCTCCGCGTCGCAGCTCTATGTCGACCAGCTCACCGAGATGACCCGCGAGCTGCGCCATTTGCAGGAATCTACCCGCGCGCTGAACACCGTCAGCGACGTGCTTCTCGAATCATACCGGGCGATCACAGAGAACTCGGAGAACATAACCCGCTCCTCCAACGGCTATGTCGAGCAGATGCAGGACCTCAACCGCAATATCAACGGCCTAAACACCATCTACGAGATACAGCTCAAAAGCGTCTCCTCGCAGCTCGACGCCATCGACCGCGTGAACCGCGGCATCAAGGACATAAGCCAGATGTACGAGCAGTCGTCCGACGCCTCCTCGCGCTACTGCGCCGAGACGGAGAAGATGGCCCGCTACATGCAGCAGCTCAACTCGGTCTACGAGAAGATGATCACGGCTATGACCATCAATATGTACAACCCCATGGCGGCTGCCGCCGCCGCGGCCGCTCCGCAGCAGCCCTCGGCGCAACCCCCGGTTCCTCCCGTGCCTCCGGCCGGACAGGCGGAACCCGAAGCCTGACCCCATCCGGGCATGGCGATTTTCCCCCGGACGTATTGTCGTTTCCGGGAGGCATACAACAGATAGAAAGCAACTTTCAAAAACTCATAAGAATTGGGCACCAGTAACAACCAGCTATCGCCGCGTCAGAAGATGATAAACCTTATGTATATCGTCCTGACAGCCATGCTGGCACTAAACGTCTCGAGCGACGTGCTCAACGGCTTCACCCAGGTCGAGGAGGGGTTGACGCGCACCAACGACAATGTCGAGCAGCGCAACGCCGCCATTCTCGGAACCCTCCGCGACTTCGCCGAGAAGAATCCCGACAAGGGGCAGCGGTGGTATGACAAGGCCGCCGAAGTGCGCGGCGTGACCGAGGCCATATGCGTCGAGATCGACTCCATAAAAGGACTGATCGTCAAGGAGGCCGACGGCGACGACGGCGACGTGAGGGACATACAGAACCGCGACAACCTCGAGGCCGCGTCGGTAGTGATGCTCAGCGGGGGCAATCCGCTGGGGCGGCGCCTGCGCGCCAATGTCGAGGGTTACCGCGAATATGTCTCCTCGCTGATGACCGATTCCGTGAAGCGCGACAACGTGCTGAAAGCGCTGGCCACCGACGCGGTGCAGCGCAAGGGGAGCATAGGCAAGATGGCGTGGGAGGAATCGAAATTCGACAACCAGCCCGTGGTGGCCGCTGTCACCCTGCTGACCAAGCTCCAGAACGACATAAAGTATGCCGAGGGGGAGGCGTTGCAGACCCTACTGGCAAACGTCGACGCGGGCGATGTGCGCGTCAACGAGCTTAACGCATTCGTCATCCCCAACAGCCGCGTGGTAATGCGCGGCGGCAAATACACCGCCAACATCGTGCTGGCGGCTGTCGACACCACGGCCCGCCCCTCGGTGTTCGTCAACGGCGCCAAGCTCGCCAACGACCGCGGCCTCTACGAGTTCAACCCCGGCTCGACCGGCACGTTCGACTACAAGGGTTACCTGGAGGTTCCCGCTGGCGACGGCACGATGAACCGTCTCCCGTTCGAGTCGTCCTACACGGTGATAGAGCCTACGGCCACTGTCTCCGCCACGATGATGAACGTGCTGTATGCCGGAATCGACAACCCGATCTCTATTTCCGTGCCCGGCGTGGCCAACAGCGCCGTGACGGCCACAATGACCAACGGGACGCTGACACGCAAGGGTGATTCCTGGGTGGCGCATCCGGCCAAGGTCGGCGAAGAGGCGACGGTGACGGTCAACGCGCAGATGGACGGCCGGCCGATGACCGTGGCCGCCACCAAGTTCCGCGTGCGCAAGCTGCCCGACCCGACCCCGTATATCGCTTTCAAGGATGCCAACGGCGCCGAGAACCGCTACAAGGGGGGAGGCCGCGGATTGTCGAAAGCGCTGTTGATGGCTGCCCCGGGCATCGAAGCGGCGATTGACGATGACCTGCTGAACATCCAGTTCAAGGTGCTCAGTTTCGAGACTGTTTTCTTCGACTCGATGGGCAACGCCATCCCGGAGGTATCCAACGGCTCGCAGTTCTCCCAGCGCCAGAAGGATTCGTTCCGGCGCCTCAGCCGCGGCAAGCGGTTCTACATATCCCGCGTGAAAGCCACCGGCCCCGACGGGATTACCCGCGACCTGGCTCCCATAGAGGTGATTATAAATTAAATATCGAATATACCCAACTTTCAGCCATGAACCTGATTGCAAAATATGCCATAACCTGCGCGGTGTTTGCCGCCGGTTTCCTTTCCGCGGCGGCGCAGGGCGACGCGGGGGGCTCGTCGTCGAGCAGCTCAATCGTGCGCCGCGGCGGGGCTTCCGGCCCTTCGCGCCGCGGCGAGCAGGCGCAGCCCGGGGTGACCGACCGCATGCAGAAGCATTTTTCCTCGGAGTCGAACGTCTCCGACGCCGACCGTATGTGGATGCGCGTGATCTACCGCGACCTGGAGGTTAAGAACCCCAAGAACGCGGCGCTATACTTTCCCGAAGAGGTGATCGACGGGCAGGAGAACCTCTTCCGCATACTCATGCGGCTGCTGGCCGACAACCGGGTGCCGGCCTATGAGTATCTCGACGGCAAGGAGATATTCACCGACCAGTACAGGCTGAAAGTGCGCGACATGCTTGACCGCTTCCACGTCATGTATTCCGAGGCGAAAGGCTCCACGGAGAAGAACCCGAAGTTCGCCATCGACGAGAGCGACGTGCCTGCCAACGAGGTGCTTTCATACTACATATTGGAGAAATGGGAGTTTGACTCGCGCACCAACAAGACCCGCCGCGTGGTTGAGGCGATCTGCCCGGTGCTTCACCGGTCCGACGATTTCGGAGGTGACGCCGTGCGCTATCCGATGTTCTGGATCAGGATGAGCGATATCCGTCCCTATCTCGCGCAGCAGTATATCTTCATCGACGACGACAACAACCTGCCGAAATACACCTACGACGATTTCTTCCGTCTGTCGATGTATGACGGCGACATCTACAAGACGCGCAACCTCACGAACCGCTCGATGATGCAGATGTTCCCCGACCCGGATGACCGCAAGCGGGCGCAGGACAGCATACAGAACCGCCTCGACTCGTTTGACAAGAAGCTGTGGGTGCCCTCCCGCGAGGAGGTGATCGCCGCCCGCGAGGCCCGCGAGGCCGCGGAAGCCGCCAAGGCCGAGGCTGAGGCGAACGGCGCTGACATCCAGTCGCGCGACGGCGAAGGGGAGGAGGCGGCCGCCGCGGCTGCCGAGAAGCCGGTCAGGAAGTCGGCCCGTACGTCCCGCGGAAAGAAAAAGTCCGGCGACACCAAGGCCGCCCCGAAGAAGAAAAAGTCGCGCAAGGAGGCCAAGCCTAAGGCCGCCAAGTCGAGCTCGTCGGCAGTCCGCTCGGTGCGCCGCAGAAAGTGACGACCGGCTCCCGGATCGGCGAGACAGCTAAACGCATAGAAAAACAAGCATCATGCCTGTATGAACGATTTCATATCGATCCTCCGGCGCTTCGTGCCGCCCTATAAGAAGTACTTGATGTTGAACATCCTGTTCAACATCTTGGCTTCTTTTTTGACGTTGTTCTCATTCGCGATCATCATCCCGATTCTGGAGATGCTGTTCAAGATACGCGAGGCGGCATACACTTATATGCCCCTTGACGGTGACCACTCGCTCAAAGACGTGGTAGTCAATAATTTCTACTACTACACCCAGCAGGTTATCGATTCCTACGGACAGGGGGCCGCGCTCGCCATGCTCGCCGCGCTCCTGGTGTTCATGACAGGGCTGAAGACCGGTTCGACCTACCTGGCGAGTTATTTCATCATACCGATGCGCAGCGGCATCGTGCGTGACATACGCAACTTTGTGTTCGACAAGATGGTCACGCTCCCGATTTCCTTTTTCACTTCCGAGCGGAAAGGGGACGTGATGGCCCGCATGAGCGGCGACGTCGGGGAGATAGAGAACTCCATCATGACCTCGCTCGACATGGTGTTCAAGAACCCGATCATGATTCTTGTATGCCTGGTGATGATGATTGCGGTGTCGTGGCAGCTGACTGTTTTCGTGCTGATTCTGCTCCCGCTGGCCGGACTGGTGATGGGCAAGGTGGGCAAAAGCCTCAAGCGCAAGAGCTTGGAGCAGCAGAACCAGTGGGGCGTGCTGATGAGCAACATCGAAGAGTGCCTGGGGGGCCTGCGAATCATCAAGGCGTTCAACGCCGAGAAGAAGGTCGCCGACCGATTCCACCGCGAGAATATGAAGTATTACAGGCTGTCGACCCGTATCATGCGCCGGCAGAACCTCGCGCACCCCATGAGCGAGTTCCTGGGCACCACGGCGATCGCCATAGTGCTGTGGTTTGGCGGCTCTCTGATCCTCAACGGCGCTTCGTCGCTCGAAGCCCCGGAGTTCATCTACTACATGATAATCTTTTACAGCATCATCAATCCGGCCAAAGACCTTTCCAAGGGGATGTACGCCATACAGAAGGGTCTCGCGTCGATGGTGCGCGTCGACAAGATACTCAATGCCCCCAACCCTATAAAGGATCCCGTCGAGCCGAAAAGCATCGGGGCTTTGAAGGGGCATATAAGGTACGACGGAGTGTCGTTCAGCTATGGCTCCAACGAGGTGCTGCACGACATAAATCTCGACATACCAGCGGGTGCGACCGTGGCGCTGGTAGGGCAGTCGGGTTCCGGCAAGTCGACGATGGCCGACCTGCTGCCGCGCTTCTATGATGTTGACAAAGGTGCGATAACGATTGACGGCGTCGACGTGCGCGACATGAAGGTACACGACCTGCGCTCGCTGATGGGCAACGTGAACCAGGAGGCGATTCTGTTTAACGACACGTTCTATAACAATATAACCTTCGGAGTGAAGGACGCTACGATGGACGAGGTGGTGGCCGCCGCGAGGATTGCCAACGCCGACGAGTTTATCCGTGCTTCCGAGGAGGGATACGACACCGGCATCGGCGACCGCGGATGCCGCCTTTCCGGCGGCCAGCGCCAGCGCGTCTCCATTGCTCGCGCGATATTGAAAAACCCCCCGGTGCTGATTCTCGACGAGGCCACGTCGGCTCTTGACTCTGAGAGCGAGAAGGTGGTTCAGGAGGCGCTGGAGCGCCTTATGGAGGGGCGCACGACGCTTGTGATAGCCCACCGTCTGTCGACCATCAAGAACGCCGACCTGATATGCGTGCTCCACGAGGGGCGCATAGTCGAGGCCGGCACCCATGACCAGCTCCTCGCCCTCAACGGCTACTATCGCCGCCTGGTCGACATGCAGAAATTCTGATACGTTCGAGGTCGGGCTGGATGTCTGCCGAATGGTATAAACAACCGGCGACCCGGCCTCACGGTCGGGTCGCTGGTTCTTCTCCCCGGAAGTCCCCTCCGGGAGGTGGGGGAGTAAGTGCTAAAACCAATTCTATCAATCATTAACCAATCTATATCAATCTTGCTTATGAAGTCTTGTTTCTGTAATTAAGACACTTCAAACAGGGCAAAGGTTGTATCGCATTAGGTGAATTAAACTTAAAATCGTGTGAAAGATAGTGAAGTGCGGCTTTTTCAGCCCGGGTATTAGTAATTTTGGGTATGGATTTGGTTAAAAGATACGCTTTTACGGCCTTGCTTGCGGTCTCGGTTGCCGCATGGGGCGCCGATTATATAACCTGCGTCGAGGAGGCGGAGCGGGAAATTTCCAAGGGGAATTACGAGCTCGCCGGTGAATGGCTGAGGGAGGCTATGACCACGGAGCCGTCGAACGCCAATAATGTGCTGCTTCTCTCGAACCTCGGCATGGTGCAGTTCTACGCGGGAAACGACTCTCTGGCGCTCGGAACGCTTTCGCAAGCCAGGGCTATGGCTCCCGGCTCTGTCACGATACTGCTCAACCGGGCCCGGGTGCTCGACCATATGGGGCGGCGGCAGGATGCCGCGGCCGACCTCTCGCTGGCCATAGCCGCGGATTCGACATACGCCCCGGCCTATTATGAGCGCGGGGCGCTGCTGCTCGATTCCGGGGATTTCGCGGGAGCCGAGGCCGATATGGCGCGCCATCGATCGCTGCGTCCCAAGGCGAGGCAGTCGCTTCTGGCTCTGGCTCTCATATATTCTTCTACGGGCCGGCCTCGGGAGGCCATAAAAGCGTATGGCGAACTGCTCGAGGGGCATCCCGACGCGGATCTGCTGTCGGCCCGCGCCATATGCCGGATGGACCTGGGGGAGTTGCCTGAAGCCGCCGAGGACATACAGGCCGGTCTGGCGCTCGCGCCGGACGACCCCGGGCTGTATCTGTGCCGCGCCAGGCTTAACCGCCTGCGCTACCGGGAGGCCGACGCGGAAGCCGACGAACGGCGCGCCGCCGAGCTTCAGCGCGCCGCGCCGGCAAGATAGCAGCCGGAGGCGGTTAACGCATTCCCCCGGCTGATAAACCATTGCCCCTGCGGAGGTGTTTATAATCTGATAACAATTGTCAAGATTATGAAAAAGTTCGGGATTCTCACATTGTCGCTGCTATCGGCTTTCGCGGCCGGAGCATGGACTGTGCCTGACGAGACTCTACATTACGGGGTGCGCTACAAATGGGGCCTGATTGACGCCAACGCAGGCATCGCTACGCTCACCACTGTGAACAATCCTGCCGACGGCACTTTCACGGCCACGCTTTCAGGCAGGTCGGTGGATCTGCTGGGCCACTATTACGCGGCCACCGACACCATGGTCGGCTCGATTATGGCCAACGACTACCGCCCTGTGTATAGCGAGCGCATTTCCAGGGAGGCCGGTGAGTTCACCATCGAGACCATCACTTACGACCATTCGGGCCAATCGTCGGAAGGGAACATCGTAAAGCGGCTTCCCGGAGGCAAGGTGCTCCGTTCCCGCGTAAGCCATTATGCCGGGGGTCTCACGCTCGATCTCCTGGCGGTGTTCTACTACATCCGGCAGATTCCTTACGAGCGGATGGAGCGGGGAGAGACTGTGACAGTGAACATATTCGCCGGTCAGACTCCCGAGACGCTGACGGTGACATACAACGGGCGCTCGACGCGCCCTGTGCGCGGGGCCGAGGCCGGAACGTTCGACATCAGTCTCGAATTTTCGACACAGGAGCCCACAGCATCCTCCGACAGTATGGAGGTATGGATTTCCGACGACGACCGGCGTCTGCCTCTCCAGATCAACGGCTCGCTGAAAATTGGCCACATAGAGTGCTCGCTGCTTGGCGAGGAAGCCGACGGCCTCTGAGTTTAAACCTTGCGGCGCGCCAAGCGTCTAAAAGACATTATGAAGAAACTACTGCTGACATTCGCCCTGCTGCTGGCGGTGCTCCCCGCTGTGAGCGCGTGGGAGGTGCCCAAGGAGACATTGACCTACGACATCATGTACAAGTGGGGCCTGATCAACAAGAAAGCGGGCGACGTGGCCATCAAGACGGCCATGGTGCCCGGCACGCCGGAATTCCAGGCGGAGCTGACGGCCAAGACGGCCAAGTGGGCCGACAGGTTCTATCTCGTGCGCGACACCCTGCGCGGCACCATCGCGAAGGCCACCTTCTATCCGTCGTATTACGAGAAGATAGCCCGCGAGGGGGGCGACTTCAACCACGACATACTGCGCTATGACCGCTCGGGAAGCGTCGTGAAAGCCGATGTTAAGGTGGCCAGGAAGAAGAAGGACGCCAAAGCCGTGAAGCGCTCGACAAAGACGCTTACCGCGACCGGGCCGACGCTCGACATGCTCAGCGCCTTCTACTTTATGCGCTCTTTCGACTTCGCCAACCTCCACAAAGGGCAGATGGTGAAACTGACAGTGTTCTCCGGCCGCGAGAAGGAGATTCTGACAATCCACTTCGACAACCGCGACCGGGTTAAGATAGGCAAGAAGGAATACGACACCTACCACATAACCTTCACCTTTACCTCGGGCGACGGGCGCAAGACCTCCGACAACATGGATGCCTGGATCTCAACCGGCCCGGAGCGCATACCGTTGCTGCTCGAAGGGAAGCTCCCCGTCGGCAAGGTCCGCGCCGTCTATTCCGGCCCGATTCCGCCAACAGCCGGCTGATCACATGGCAACCTTGCAAACGGCTTCTCCGACTTTGACGATATAGACGCCCGTCGGCAATGATATTGTCACAGGCAACTCTGATACCGTGCCGCCAGCTATGCGCGTGCCGTCGATGAGGAATATTTCAAACGCGGTGCCGCTGAGAGCAGAGATTGACAGCTCGTTGCCTCGGACGGTTACGCGCTGGATGTTTTCAGAATCATTCACTAACCCTATTGCCGCCTCTCCTGGGAAAGTGGATGTTCCCTGGATGTTAGTGAAGTAGTTCCAGCTCCATATGCCGCGGTACGCGTTCTCGGAGCCTGTCGGCACAAACACGGGGATGCCGCGCGGAGTGGCGCTCCCAGCCGGTTTCTCTTCTATTTCGCCAAACGAGCCTTTTAGCGTGCCGTGCTCATGGTTGGTGATATATTCCTCGCACATTGGCGGGTATATGGCCTTGCAGTACACCCGTTGCAATCTCGGCAGTTCGCAGAAGGCAAGCTGACCCAGTACGGACAGCGACGACGGAAGGTCGAGTTCCTCGATTTGATGGCAACCTCGGAACGCGCCGGTGCCGATACATTCCAATCCTTCGGGGAATCTGACTTCACGCAGCGCGACGCAGTTCTCGAAAGCAGCATTGCCTATGATTTTAGCGTCGGATGGCAGACGGAGAGTGGTCAGCTGTCTACAATCTTGCGCTATGGCTTCGGGAATTACGACCATGCCGTCGGGAAGAGCGAGTGACACCAGTTCCGGGTTCAGCCCGAAAATGTACTTGCCATGAATCGAGCCACAGGAGGCTGGAAGCGCTACATTTTTCAGCAGGCATCCGTAAAATGCCATATCGCCGATTGACTCTAATTCGTCGGGGAAGTTGATCGCGGCGAGGTCGCAATTGTAGAAGGCGTTCGTTCCGATACCCTTTATAGTGTTAGGGAGTGTGACATTTGTGAGCGACCCACATTCCATGAAGCATGACTGTGGAATCTCGGATACTCCCTCAGGCAGTGTGAAAGGATCGCCGGTCAGCGATTTGCAGTGGGAAAAGCAAGATCGCCCAAGTTGGCGCAGCGAGCTGGGAAACGTCACGCTCTTCAACGCCACCGCCCAGGAAAACGCATATTTCCCTATCGCTTCGAGGTTGGACGGCAGCACCACGCTTTCGAGCTTGACGGCGTCGCCTCCGGCTTGTACCGATCTGTCCCAAAAAGCGTTGTCGGGGATTCCGCATCCTTCCGGATCGGCCTCAGAGAGGTCGAGATGGCGTAATTCCCCGTAGAGCGACGCCTCCCACAGCGTTTTGAAGTCGGCGGAGTTGAGTGGTCCGGCTACCTTTAATGTGACTGCCGTCTCTTTCTGACTGCCCAGTTCCCTTGCGAGCGTGCCCGGTTCCGAGAGCCGCACTGCGACCACCTGTGCCAGCGCGCCAAAGGCCGCAGACAGGCCCAATATGAACGATATTATTTTCTTCATAGCCGTTATTTCGTTTGCGTTATTGGATATTGATTATTGGGTGGCTCGCATATTGGCTTATGCTTGTTGTGTGTAATAGTTGAGCGTCTTGAAAAGATTGAATCTTGGTCAAAGATATGCTTATTGAAATTAAAAATCAATAAGGGTGCCTAATATTAACAAATATTAACTTGGTCGTACGGCGGCCAATAGTCGGAACAATGCGATGATAAGGCTATGAGGTGGTGAATTGCGGTGCCTCAGGTTTAGAAGGAGATGCCGAGGCGGAGGGTGGCGAAATGGAGATCGCCGATATGGTGTCTGGCTTCGCCTTGCAGGGGGATGAAGGTGTAGGCGGCGATGATGTGCGAGGAGAAACGCCTGCCGTGGGCCAGGGTTATGCCAAGGCCGAGAGAGCCGTAGAAATCTGTCTGGTTCGGCTGGTCGAGGAGGTTGCAGAAGGCCACCCCGGCGCGGAGGTCGAGGAAGCAGAAACGCGGCCGCGGCGAGAAGGAGGAGCGGAACATGGCGTAGAGGGGGTAGAACCGCGAGGAGTTGTCGACCATGGTGGAGATTCCCGCGCCGATGCCGAGGAAGCGGACGTAGGGGCCTTTGTAACCGACGTTGATGTTGAGGTCGATTGTGCTCATGTCGGTGGCCGACATGTCGATGGAGCTGCCGGCGTCGGCTCCCCAGGTGAAATGGTCGCCGTAAGCGCCTGAGCTGAACGAGGGTGATTTGCCGGAATGGTTTTCCTTGTCGCTCCTGGCTTTGGAAAGGGCGTTTCCGAATTCGGCCGACGGGGTGGCTGCTTGCGAGTACGGAATCAGAATTGTCTCGTCGATGACTTTTACCTCGTTGTTCGCGGCTGCTTTATCGGTTGCCACCGGGAGTCGCGGGGTTGTCGAGGCCGCGTTCGGGGCGCAGACAACGGCCAGGAGGGCGAGTGCGGAAAGTGCTTTTTCGCGTATAGACATATCGGTCAGGAGTTCTTGGTGAGGCGGAGGCAGGTCCAGCTGTCCCCCTTTACTGTGTGGCCTGTCTCGCGGAGGCCGAGCGGCCGCGCCGCTTCGAGCACCACGGGTATGTCGTGCTCGTAGAAGCCGCTGAGGAGCATCGTGCCTCCCGGTTTCAGGTTGCGGGCGTATGCCGGAAGGTCGCCTGTGATGATGTTTCGGTTTATGTTGGCTATGAAGAGGTCGGCTTGCGGGAGTTCGGGAAGGAGCGACGCGTCGCCCAGGCGGACGTTGATTTCCGGGTGGCCGTTGGAGCGTACGTTCTCCTCGGCGTTGATCTCGGCCGCGGGGTCGATCTCGATAGCTGATACGGGGCTGGCGCCGCGCATGGCGGCGAGTATGGCGAGAATCCCTGTGCCGGTGCCCATGTCGGTGACGGTCTTGCCGCGGAGGTCGAGGCAGAGCAACTGCTCGATTATAAGCGAGGTGGTCGCGTGGTGACCTGTGCCGAACGCCATTTTCGGATCAATGGTTATGTCGTGCTCGCAGACGGGGATGTTGGTGTGGAACGAGCTGTGGATCACGCATTTGTCGGCCACGACTATCGGCTGGAAGTAATTCTTCTCCCATTCGCTGTTCCAGTCGCGCCCCTCGATGAATTCTTCGGTGTGGGTCAGCGAGAAGCCGGGGAGGGGGAATGTGGCGAGAGTGTCGGCGAGGACGGCGGGGTCGTAGTCCTCGGCGCGGATGTAGGCCGTCAGTCCGGCGCCGGGGGTGTCGTCGGGCACGAAGGATTCGTAGCCCGCAGGGGCGAGTAGCGCGGCTGTGATGTCGGCGGCAGTTTCCGACGGCGGGTTTATGCTGATGTGTATGGCGTGGTAGTCGTTCATTTCGCGGCGGATGTGGTTGTATCTATCCGCAAAATTAGCTAAAAGCCTCCGACTACGCAAGTTTTCCCCCATCTCCGGCTCCTGTGCCGGGTAGGGATTGCGTGGGGCCGATTATCCGTACAATGAAAGGATGCTGTATCCGCTATCGGTTGATTTTGCCTTCAATCCACGCGAATAGGGCGTATATGCCAATGGCTACCGGCAACGCCACGCAGAAAAGGAACGTCAGGAAGCCGGGGCAGGCGCAGATGACGATAAAGATTATCAGTATCGCCCAAAGAATTATTCCAACCATGGTTTTCGAGAATTAGCGGTTGTCAGTTGATGTCGGCTCCGTCGTGAAGCGCCTGCCCTATCCAGGCGAACGCGCAAAGGATAGCGATTATAAACATAGCCGTATTAGTCGGGTTACATGGAAGGCCACTATGGCCTTCACCCGCGAAGTTATCGGCAGCCTGGGCGATAAAGTTGCCCGTCAAAGTTAAAGAAAATTATTCAATACCCGCGTAGCCCATTGCCGGAAATACACACCCCGATGCGGGATGGGGCGGGTTGCTTTCAGGAGTCCTTGGCGCGGCGGAAGGATTGGTAGAGGCCCATGGCGCGGCGGGCCACCTTGTAGGAGTAGAGGGCGATCTGGGCGTAGCGGAAGACGTTCTCGAGCGTGTTGGTGATAGCGGGGTAGGGGGAGTCGGCCGTCTCGCGGCGGTCTGACACGGCGTTGATGAGTTTCTGTCTCTGGAGGTCGATCCTGACCTGGTTGACGGCTTTCCGGGCACGCATCTGCTGGAGCGTGTAGCCTTTGAACTCTGGAGCCGGCTCGCCAATGGCGTTGGTTTTGCGGTTTGCGTCGCGTTTGAACATAGGGCTTAAGGCTGTGGTCTTACAGGTGGGTGTTCGGGGTTATTTGGTCTCGCCGCCGTTTTCCCGGTCGGTTTCGCGGGTGTTGTCAGGCTCGAGTAGCAGCCGGCTCATGAAGCGGGCGATGGGGTTCATTATCAGCGGCTCGCGCAGCAGTATGAGGGTCAGGATTATCGCTCCGTAGACTCCGGCGAAAATGAGGTATGACGCCCATACTGGAATCGCGAGGGCGAGCAGCTCGATCATGGCCACGGTGATGAACGCCAGGGCGAAAAGGCCGAGCACCAGGCATATCACGCCGACGGTGGCGGCGGTGCAGAACATTGTGAGTTTTTCGGCTGTGGTTATCTTGGCGTTTTCCAGGTACAGGGTCGCGAGGCGGCGCAGCGAGTGGCGGGCGCGGAGCATGCGGTCCTCCATGGACTGTTTCTTTCGGTCGAGCAGCATAATGGTGTGGGTGCGGGAATGGAGATGTGTGACAGTATGCGGGGGGCGCGCCCGACGGGGCGCGTCCCCCGCGTGATATCGTTAAGTGGCCGGGGGCTGACAGTTCAGGCCTCCTTTATCTCTTCGGCGATCTCGTCTACGAGTTCTTCGATTTCCTCCTCCTTGGAGCAGTTGCAGCATCCGTATTTTTTGAGGAGTGTCTTTATCTGGCCCCGGAGGTCCTCACCTTTTTCGGGGGCGAAGAGGATTGCCGCTCCGGCTCCTACGATCGCGCCGCCCAGGAAAGCGTACAGTATGTTTAATGCTCTCATGTCGTTTCGGTTTTTATTGGGTTGGTGTCGTTCAGGCTTTTTTCACGTCGGCCTCGAGTTTGTCGACGAGTTTCTCGAGCTTGTCGCGTTTGAGGGCTTTCTTCTTCTCTTTGAGGAATTCGAGCACGTCCTCGTATACGTCCTCGCCCTTCTTCATGATGTCGCCGCGAAATTCTTCGCCTTTCTTGGGCGCGAACAGGAGACCGAGCGCGGCACCAGCTACGGCGCCGCCGACAACCGCGAGAACAATGTCTAAGTTTTTCATAATGTTTCTGGTGTTTAAAAGTTGAGTTTACTGGTATAACACTCCGAAGGGCGTTTGGTTCCCCAAATGTAGCGATTATTTACGGGACTTTTGTCAATTTTTCCCGAAGTTTTCCGTCAATAGTTCGTTAAAAAATTATTCATAGGCTAAGCGGCATCTACCGCCAAGCC
>CAJTRT010000014.1 GCA_910579105.1 uncultured Muribaculaceae bacterium
CCCGACCCTCTGCTTGTAAGGCAGACGCTCTGAACCAGCTGAGCTAAGCGCCCCTCGTTCCCAAAAGCGATGCAAAGGTAGGCAGTTCCCGCGAAACCGCCAAATTTTTAGGCAACTTTTTTGCGCCACCCTATTTTTGCGGCTTCAATGGCCCGCGGGTCGCGGTTTTTTGCTAATTTTGTCGGATAAGGTGGCGCGAGACGGCGGGAGCGCCTGTGTGCCAACCCCGCGCAACCAATGATGTTCCCCCCGCGCAACCGATATATTCCCGTAATACCATACAGCTGACAGATATGGCCTTTTTAAAGTCGATAAAACGAGCGTTCGGCTTCGATGCCGAGGAAATCGAGGATGATTTCCCCGAAGGGATTGACGCCACAGTGACCCCGCTGAAAGAGCGGATGGCGGCGATTCCGCAGCAGCCGGATTCCGCGGCCGATGCCGGCGCCGACCGCTCTGCCGCAGCCGTGGACGTTCCCCCGGAGGACTGTCCTGTATCGGCTGCGGACGATGCCGGCCGGCGGCTGATATTCAGCCACGCCGTGCGGCTTATCAACGAGTCGCTTCCCGGGTTCCTCTCCTCGGCCATAAACCCGGAGGAGCAGGAACGCTACCTGCTGAACGCGCTTGACGATGGTATGAGGCAGTACCTGTCGGATCTCGAGCGCCGGGCCCGGGCTGCTTACGAAAGCCGCTGGGCGCGCGAGAAAACCGCGATGGACGGCCAGTTCGAGACAATGCGCGAGAAACTGCGAAAAGGGGAGGAGGATGGAGCGGAGGCCCGAAAGCAGCAGCTCAGCGCCGAGCGCCAGAAGCGAGCCCTGAGCGAGCGGGTCCACGACCTTGAGAAGCAAATTGACTCGCTCCAGGCCGAAAACGAGCAGTATCTGCTTGAAAACAAGAGCCTCGTCAACAAGTTGCGCATATGCTCCGTGCAGGAAAAGGATTCCGACGACCTCCGCGTGGAGCTTTCCCAGAAGTCGGCGGAGATAGTCAGGCTGAAAGCCGAGAACGAACGGCTCGCCACCGAGGCGGAAAAGCGCGAAGCCGCGATAGAGGAGCTGAGCCGGGGGGCCGACCAGGCTGCCGCCACCCACGAGCTGTCGCAGGCCATGGTCAGCGACCTGCAAGGGATGGCGAAAGAGGCCGCGACGCGTGCCGACGAGGCGGCGGCCCGTCTTGCCGAGGCCAACAGCCGCATTTCTGAAATGACGTCGCGTCTTG
Organism: uncultured Muribaculaceae bacterium; assembly: GCA_910579105.1. GTDB lineage: Bacteria > Bacteroidota > Bacteroidia > Bacteroidales > Muribaculaceae > UBA7173. The sequence goes on from CAJTRT010000014.1 coordinate 1,225, forward strand.
CCGAGGCCAGCGCGCTCGCCGAACAGTCGCGCGCCGATTCGGAAGCGGCGCGCGGGCAGGCAGAGGAGCTTCGCGGCCAGCTCGCGAAGGCGCGCCAGCAACTAAAAGTAGTGCAGGAGGTGCGCGACCAGATCCAGCAGCTCGAGCAGGCGAAAATCGCCACCGACAGCGAGATAGCGGCGCTTCGCGAGGCCGCCAAGGAGAGCGAGGTCCTCCTGGAGGATATGAGGGCCGATGTCCGCCGCAAGAACACCGCCCTTGCCCAGCGCGACGCCATGCTCCAGCAGGCGGAGGATGAGAAGCGCCGCCTGGAAGACCTTGCCGACTCTCTGCGGAAGACCATTGAGACCAACCTCCACCACCAGGCTCAGAGCGAGGCGCTTCTTCGCTCGGAAATCGACAGGCTGAAGAGTGTCGCCGCTTCTTTGCCGGAGGAGCCTCTGCCTCCGCTCGCGGTCGCGGAAGAGACGCCCGCTTACGCGGCTGTCACCGAGGCCGACGCGCCGGGAACCGCGTCGGGTTTCGCCGACCGCGATTCCGTACTGCCAGCCGATTTCTCGGATTTCAACGCCGCCCCGGCGGCCACACTCCACCCGTCAGTAACCGACGAGGCTCCGGCGCCACCGAAACCCCGGCGCTCCAGGGCGAAGAAGGCTTCCGGCACGGATGCGGAAAAGCCGAAGATCTCGGCAATTGACGAGAGCCTCGACAGCACGAACTGGCTGATCGCCACTCCGCCCGCCTCCAGGAAAACCAAGGCCGAGGCCGAGGCCGCCGCTGCCGACAACGAGTTCGGCTACCAGGAACCGGCGCGCCGGCAGCCACCGGAATCTCCGGCGCAGATGCTTCTGTGGTAAATCCCCGCAATAAAACAATGTCACACCAATAGCAATGAATATCAGGCAACTTACCGCCTCTTTGCTTCTTGCCGCCGGATTTTCGGCCGTAGCGCAGAGCATCAACGTGGAGGCTTTGTCGAAATACGTCTACCCGGCCAACAAGCCGGCCGCTCCGAAGAACTTCGTATACATGCCCGACGGGCTGAGCTATCTGCTGCTCGACGGCGACGGATTGAAGGTGCGCCGCTACGACACCGCTACCGGCAAGGAGATAGAAACCGTGTTTGACGCCTCGCGCACCCGCGAGGCGAGCGTGGCCAAGGTCACGGATTTCACTCTGTCGCCCGACGGATCCAAGCTCCTCGTGTGCGGCGACAAGCAGCCGGTCTACCGCCGCTCGTTCAAGGCGCCGTATTACATATACGAGATCAAGCGCAACATACTGCGTCCTCTGAGCCTTGACGGCGGTTTGCAGCAGTCGCCGGTGTTCTCGCCCGACGGCCGCATGGTGGCCTTCGTCGTTGACAACAACATACATATCCGCAAGTGGGACTACAACACCGAGGTCGAGGTGACCACCGACGGCGAGCCAGGAAAGATTATCAACGGGATTCCCGACTGGACCTATGAGGAGGAGTTCGCCACCTCGTGCTCAATGGCCTGGTCGCCCGACTCACAGACCCTCTGCTACCTGCGATACGACGAGACTGAGGTGCCGACGTTCACATTCTCCCTTTACGAGGGCTGGTGCGAGCCGAAGACACAATACGCGCTTTATCCCGGTCAGTTCAGCTACAAATACCCCGTGGCCGGGGAACAGAACTCGGTCGTGTCGCTCCGCAGCTACGATGTGGAGACCCGCAAGACAAAGACCGTGCGGTTCAATGACCCGCGGATAGAATACATTCCCCGCATCGGTTTCGGCGACGCTCCGGAGCGCCTGATCGTGAGCACTCTCAACCGGGCGCAGAACCGTATGGAGGTTTACGCGGTCAATCCGAAGTCGACCGTATGCCGCTCGCTGCTTGTCGAAGAGGCGAAAGCGTGGATCGCCCCGGCGGCTTACGAGGGAATGAGGCTCGAAAAAGAGGGTATCGCGATCCTCTCGGAACGCTCGGGCTGGAGCCACCTCTACATTTACAGCTACGAGGGGCAGCTGCTGCGCCAGGTGACCTCCGGCGATTACGATGTCACGGCCTATTACGGGGCCGACACCCATGGCAACCGCTACTTCCAGTCGGTGCCTGCCGCCGGCAGCCGGACACCGGCCGCAGCAAACCGCGTCGTAAGCCGTGTTGACCGCCAGGGGAAGAAAACCGAGGTTCTCACTCCCGCCGACGGATGGGCTTCGGCCGAGATGTCTCCCGCGGCAAATTTCCTGACAATCAACTACTCCGATGCCGCCACTCCCCCTGTCTACACCCTGTATAACGTCAAAGGGAAGGCCGTGCGTACCCTGGAGGACAACGCCGCCTACGCCGCCCGCTACGCGTCGCTTCCGCGCAAGGAGTTCTTCACCATGACGACCAGGGAGGGCGTAGTCCTGAACGGTTATATGATACGCCCGGCCGGGGCGGCGGCCAAGGCGCCGGTGATCATGTGGCAGTACAGCGGCCCCGGATCGCAGGAGGTGGTGAACCGCTGGCGTATGGACTGGGACTACTACGCCGCGGCCGAGGCGGGATTCGCCGTGGTCTGTGTCGACGGCCGCGGAACTGGCGGTCGCGGAACGGCGTTCCGCGACGCCGTTTACAAGCGGCTGGGCCATTTCGAGACCATCGACCAGCTCGAGGCCGCGAGGTATGCGGCCGCGCTGCCGTTCGCCGATCCGGACCGCATGGGCATCGCCGGATGGAGCTACGGGGGATACGAGACCCTTATGGCCGTCCAGGCCACTGGCAACCCTTACAAGGCGGCAGTGGCGATTGCCCCCGTCACCTCCTGGCGGTTCTATGACACGGTTTATGCCGAACGGTTCATGCTCACCCCGCAGGAGAACGAGCGCGGATATGAGGAGAGCGCTCCCGTGAACTTCACTGACAAAATGGGCTGTCGGTTGTTGTTAATGTCGGGCACTGCCGACGACAACGTGCACCTGTCGAACACGATGGAGTACGTCGCCGCCCTGCAAGGCTCCCACCGCTATGCGGATATGTTCCTGTTCCCCAACATGAACCACTCGATCAACGGCTGCGATGCCCGCGCCCTGGTCTATGGCCGGATGTTGGATTATTTCAAGCAGAACCTCTGATATTATGTTCAGATCTAAACAACGCCGTGCCGGAATGACGGCGGCAATCTTCGGACTGTGGCGCAACTGGGCCGTGGCCGTGGGGCTGCTGACGGTGCTCGTGTTCCTCTCTCCGCTGATACCGTTGCAATGGCTTCCGCCGGTAAACGTGCTGTTTTATTTCGCGTTACAGGTAATAAGGCGTTATCTCACGTCGCGGAGCGTCCCGACTTGCGGGCGTTTCCTGCAAGAGGTGTCGGTGGTGATGCTGATTACCGCCTTGTTCGTCATCTGGCTGTATTTCATAGGCCGGGGTGCCGATCTTTACGAGCTTACAGGGCAGCCGTATGATGCCTCGGTGCCGGTAATAGCCATACTGGTGACGGCGCCTGTCACAAGCGTGGTGACGGGGCTGTACCTGCTGAACCGCCGCGAGCCGCGGATTTGCGTCAACTGCCACGCCAACTACGGCAACGTTGTGGAGTTCGGCTTCATCGGGGACCTTTACAGACGCGAGTGGCGCTACCAGACGCGCCTGCTGTTCTGGCTTTCGACGCTTCTGACCATCGTTGACTGGGCTTATTACCTGGCGTTCTATGTCAATGTGAACCTCAACCGCGCCGACCTGTTCTTCTTCCTGTGGATGCCTATGGCGATCTATGCTGTGTCGTTGCTGTTCCTGGGCATGCGCTACTATTCGCTGTGGAACTATTATTGCAGGAACGACGAGGAACACTTCGTCGAGAATCCGGGTACCACCACTCTACGCTACCTGGTGCTGAGCGACGACCGCTTGCTGCTCGATTCGGTCTCAGACCGTAGTGTGTTCGGCAACGGGTCCATGGTGAAGTTTGTCGACACACCGGTGGTGGTGCGCATACCTTACACCCGCCGCGTCAGCGAAATGGAGGCCGCGCAGCATTTCCGCAGCCGTACCGGGATAAACGGCGCGGAAATACGCCTGGCATACGACAGCCCCGACCATGTGACGTTCCAGAACATATTCCACTATTTCGCTTTCCTTGACGACCCCGACGAGGTCGTCGATTCCAGAATCAACGGGGAGTGGTTCACCTTTGGGCGGCTGCGCCAGCTTATAAACCAGAAAATAGTCTCGCGCAACCTCACGGCCGAGATCCGGCGCGTGGTGACGGTGGCCATGGCCTGGAAGACGTACGACGAGAACGGACGCCGCCTCTACGGAATAAAGCATTACCGCCCGACATTCCACCTCCGCGACCTGCGCAAATGGCAGGTCGACTACAACGACAAGCGCTGGCTGGATGTAGCTCTGTTGAACCAGGATTCGGCCTTTTTCAGCCTGCGGCGTTTATGGCGTAAGATTATCGGCATGTTTGCCTGGCAAACCTATTGATATGGACGGGAGGGTTATCGAACACCGGCCGCTGATAGCGGTCGTCGGCCCGACGGCTACGGGCAAGACGCGCCGCGCCGTCTGCATAGCGCGCCATATCGGGGGTGAGATCATAAGCGGTGATTCCCGGCAGGTTTACCGCGGCATGGACCTCGGCACGGGGAAGGATCTGGAAGAGTACCAGGGCACGCCATACCATCTGATTGATGTCGCGGAGCCTGGCACGAAATACAATCTCTACCAGTTCCTCCGAGATGCCGGCAGAGCCTGCTCCGAAATCGAGGGCAGGGGCAACCTCCCGGTAGTGTGCGGGGGCACGGGGCTTTACATAGAGTCGTTTCTGAAAGGGACGGCGCTTCCAGAGGTGCCCGAGAATCCCGCGCTGCGGAAGGAGCTGTCGGGGAAGAGTCTGGAAGAGCTTACCGGGATTCTGGCCTCTATGAAGCGGCTCCACAATGTGACTGATGTCGACACATGCCAGCGTGCGGTCCGCGCGATAGAGATCCAGAGGTATTATGCCGAGCACCCCGACGAGGCTGCAGCCGCTACCGACCCGGAGCCGCGGCCGGCGCTCGTAATAGGCATAGCCATTGACCGCGAGACGCGGCGCAGACGCATAACAGAGCGCCTCGACGCGCGGTTGAAAGCCGGGATGGCAGAAGAGGTCGAGGGGTTGCTCGCCAAGGGGGTGTCCGCCGAGAGCCTTATCTATTACGGTCTCGAATACAAGTACCTGACGCTCTACGTCACCGGGCAGATTTCCCGCGATGAGATGCGCGAGAAACTGGAAATAGCCATACATCAGTTCGCCAAGCGCCAGATGACCTGGTTCCGGGGTATGGAGAAACGCGGGATTCCGATCGCGTGGCTCGACCACGGGCTTTCGGACTGGGGGTTCGTTGAAAAAGTACTGCGGCTTTACAGCCGGTTGTGCGGCAAGTCGGGCTTATGAGCGGCAAGAGGTTCGCGGAAATCATCGCGGCAGTGACAATGGCTTGCCAGGCAGCGGTCGCCGCGCCTGAATTGGTGTGCGACCCTCCCGATTTCGTTCTTGATGATGGTGAGTGCCGCGTGGTGGCGCTCGATCGCGCCGCGGCCTCTGTGACGGTCTCGCTGGCGGTGGATTTTCCCCGTAAGGCTCTGTCGGGCCGTTCCGCTTCCGCGGCGCTAACGTTCATGGATTCCGTCGGGCGTCGGCTTTACGAGGCATCATTATCCATTGACGAAGACCCGTCGCTCGCAGGATTCGGCGAGCGCGCCTTGCGTCTCTCTGTTGATTCGGTAACGCCAGCCGCGGAACGCGTGCGCCTCCTTGACTTTTATCGCGGCAAGGACGCGAACATAGCCGGTGGTGTGAACTGTCTGTCCGCAACTATCGGAAACGGCACGGGGCGTTTCAGCGTCGGCGGCAACGCGATGGCCCTTGCCGGGGAAGTCCCCATGGGGGCGGTGGTTGCTTCGGTCGGGCTCACCACTGGCGCGAGGATGGAGATAAGGCGTTTCGCCGTTACCGAGGAGGCCGACCCCGCGGAGCTGTATATGACCCCGTGGACTGTTGAGACACTCACGGAACGTTTCGCGTCATCATCCGACCCGGTTGAAGGTTTCTGGAGCTTTCTCGACCGCGACAATGATCCGGAATGGGCCATACCGGGCGGTTTCTACGAATTGGCCATAGTGAAATCCGGCGCGGCCCCTTTGCCGGAGACTTCTTCGGAATCCTCCGCCTCTCTTGCCTCTTACGACATAATCTATCTGTCTGGCGCCACAGTCGAGGGACGCTCGTGGATCCCTGGTATGAGAAAGGGCGCCATGACCCCGACGATTTTTGCCGACCATTACAAACTCTCCTGGATTGATGCCAGGTTCCAGACAGACTATCCCGAATGTACAGCCGACCTTTCGGCCTCCAACACGATTCTCACCCTGCGCTTCCCACTCCACCGCTCGCAGCTCCGCTTCTCGCGCCGCCCGCTTTCCCGGAAATAGATCGACGTGGGGACGCGATACCTCGCGTCCCCACCCGAATGGCTTGAATCCCATCGCTCTATGCGGACGCGATGTATCGCGTCCCCACCGTTTGCCGCCAGATTACCGCAGCATAGGTTATTTCTGGCCGCGGTATTGCGGAAGCATCGGCACGGGGAACTTTGAGAAAAGCGTCTGCACGGCCTCCGAGATGCTTTGCAGGTTGCGGTACTGGCCGTTGCCGTTGTCGATGATCGTGGCTACCGAGGCCGAGTAGAGGGGTAGTTTCGTGTCGATGTTCACGAAATCCATCGTCAGCACCCCTTCCTTGTATATGCCGGTGATTACCTGCGCGTTCGAGTAGTAGGCGGGATTCCAGTAGGGGCCGTAGTTGTAGCGCGGCCACATATAGTAGGGGTAGTAGGGGCCGTTGTATGGGAAATAGCCGGCGGGGGGCATCAGCGGCTCGGTCTGTATCTCCTTCTGCGTTGTCACGGCGATGTTGATCAGCAGCGGCGACTGGGGCGATTCAGTGAAACCGCGCATCACCATCTCCTGCCGTATCGCGGCGGCGATGTTATAGTAGGTCACCATCTCCATACCAGGGGGGAGTTTGCCCATGTCGGGGGTGACGATGCGGAATGTCTTATACTGCGCGAGGTCGGCGTTGTTGTAGACCTCGCTGTTGACGAGTTGGAACGGGGAGCAGGAGCAGAGAAGCGCCACCAGCGCTATAAAGCTGAAAATCTTTTTCATACCCTCGGTATTTATGGTTCGCGAGGCACCGCGCAGGTGCCTGTACCATATATAACACCGTGGGGATACCGATGGTTTCCCGCAGGCTGGCGTGCGGTGTGGCGTTTGATAACTGTAAATTGCGTCGGGTGCGGTATTTTCGGAGTATTTTCCGTAATTTCGCGTAAAAGAACCCTGAACGATTATGAAGAAAGCCCTTTGCGACCTCGCGGTTGCCGAAAACCGGCAGCTTGGTCCCCGTTTCAGCCTGCTGACTCTCCGCGGCGTCATTCCCGGCGAAATCCTCCCCGGGCAGTTCGCCCAGGTAAGGGTCGATGCCAGCAAGCCGACCTTTCTGCGGCGCCCTATCTCCATATGCGATGCCGACCCGGAGGCCGGAACGCTGCGACTGCTTGTGCGCCGTGCCGGAGCCGGAACTGAGGCGCTATGCCAGGCGCGCGAAGGCGACACGTTGAATCTTCTGCTCCCACTGGGACGTTCTTTCTCGGCGCCGGCCTGCAAGGATGCCCGGATTCTCCTTGTCGGAGGCGGGGTAGGGGTTGCCCCCATGCTGTTCTACGGAAAATGGCTGAGAGCCAACGGCTATCGGCCCGAGTTTCTGACCGGAGCGCGTTCCGAGGCAGAGCTGCTGCTGCGCGGCGAGTTCGAGGCGCTGGGGATGGTGCACGTCTCCACCGACGACGGCTCCGCGGGGCACCGCGGGCTGGTGACGCTCAACCCGGCGCTTGACTCCCGCTGGGACCTTATAGCCTGCTGCGGCCCCAAGCCTATGATGGTAGGGGTGGCGGCGAAAGCCCGCGAGAGCGGTTCGCGTTGCGAGGTGTCGCTTGAAAACATGATGGCCTGCGGCCTGGGCGCGTGCCTGTGCTGTGTAGAGAAGACCGTCCGGGGGAATGTCTGCGTGTGCGCCGAAGGCCCCGTGTTCGATATTGAGGAACTCACTTGGTTTGACTGATTTTGCTTGACTGACAATGGAAAAGAATACCGCTGCCGCCCCCGCGCTGGGCGTTGAGATCGGATCGATGAAAATGGCAAACCCGGTGATGACCGCCTCCGGGACGTTCGGCTACGGCGAGGAGTTCGCCGACCTGCTCGACATATCGTCGCTCGGAGCCTACATCGTCAAGGGAACCACGCTCAATCCCCGCCAGGGCAACGACTATCCCCGCATGGCCGAGACCCCTTCCGGGATGCTCAACGCCGTCGGGCTCCAGAACAAGGGTGTCGATTACTTCGCCTCCGAGATTTACCCCCGCATACGTCGCCAGGGTTCCAACCTTGTGGTGAATATTTCCGGCAACACGCCCGAGGAATACGCCGAGGCGGCACGCCGCCTGGCCGCGCTCGACGATGTGGCCGCCCTGGAAGTGAATATTTCCTGCCCTAACGTCAAGCAGGGGGGGCTGGCTTTCGGCACCACTACCGAGGGCGCCGGATCTGTAACCCGCGCCGTGCGCGCCGCGTGGCCCCGCACGCTCATAGTGAAGCTCTCGCCCAACGTCACAGATATAACGGAGATAGCCCGCGCCGCTGAGGCCGAGGGAGCCGATTCTGTGTCGCTGATTAACACGTTCATGGGTATGGCCGTCGATGTGGAGCGCCGCCGCCCGTGCCTGTCAACCGTCACCGGCGGCCTGTCGGGCCCGGCGGTGCGCCCGGTAGCGGTGCGTATGGTCTGGCAGACTGCTAAGGCGGTGAAAATTCCTGTCATAGGCCTTGGGGGCATAGCATCGGGCCGCGACGCGATGGAGTTCATCCTCGCCGGGGCCACAGCCGTGCAGGTAGGCACCGCCAATTTCCTCAATCCCGCGGTATGCTCCGAGGTGATAGCCTATATCGCCGACTACTGCCAGCGCCACGGGGTCGCGTCCGTGTCTGAGCTGGTGGGCGCTTTGGAAGTGTGAGCGGGTGTCCTTTCTTTATTTTCTAAATTTCCTTACTTGCCGGCGAATCGGGCTTTCAGCCAGTCGTGCGCGGCGCGCTCGGTAGTGTCTGATGTCCAGTGTTCGTTTACAGGGGTAAGCAGCGCCTCCTTCGGAGCGGTGATAACGTTGTACACCGCGTAGCTCGTGGTTGGGGCGCAGGTGTTGTCGTTGTAGCCCCAGGTCATGAACACGGGGCATTTCAATCGGCGGGCGAAGTTGACCACGTCATAATAAGCCATGGTAGACAGCTTTTCAGGGGTGTCCGAGCCGGGGATACGCGAGAAGTGGGGATAGCCGTCGGCTCTTCCGGCTTTGAAAGCCGCCATATCGCTCAGAGCGGGATGGAAAGCCGCCACTGCGGTCACGCGCGGGTCGAGCGCCGCGGTGACAATCGCCAGCGCCCCTCCTTGCGAGCCTCCCTGCACACCTATGTCGCGGCCGTTCCACTGCGGCAGGGTGGTCAGGAAGTCAATCGCGCGGACGCACGCCAGGTACACGCGCCTCATATAGTAGTTGTCGCGGTTGTCAAGGCCGTTGCACAGATAGCCGTTCTCCTTGCCGGAGAAGGCTTTGGCGATTTCAAGGAACTGCTCCTCCGTCATCTCGGGGTTGAGGCCGTGGATTTCCATCTCGAAGCGGATGCAGCCGTTTTCGGCGTAATACTTGTGGAGCATCGGGTTCTTGATGGTCTTTATTCCGGCACCCGGAGGGCACATCACTATGGGGCAGCTCCCGGGCTTGGCGTCTTTCGGCATCGTCAGATATCCGTAGACGGCCTGCCCCTGGCGGTTGACTGTCAGCTTTACCAGGAAGGCGTCGATTTTGTCGGTAGAGTATCGCGGAGCTGGGGTGATGGTGTATTTCAGCGGGGTTTTGGCCAGTTCGTCGAGGTTTTTACGCCAGAACTCGTCGAAGTCGGAGGGCATCCGCGTGTATGGCTCGATTTTCTCCGGCGAGAAACCGACCTTTACATGGTGGCGGTAGGTCGCTCCGTCGATCTTGACCGTCAGGCGCAGGTCGCGGAATCCGGGCTTCTTCACTGGCCTGAGGCGCAGTTTCGCCTGGCCGTCTTTCAGAGCCAGAGTTCCTTTCTCATCAGCGGCCATAAGGTCGTCGGCTGCCTCCCAGACCACTTCCACCCCGTCCTGCGGTATGCCGTAGCGGTACAGCCTGATGTCGATTTCGGGAGCTTCCCCCGTCTTGTAGAGCCAGTCGGCGTGGTCGGGCTGCGCGATCCAAAGCGCGTCCGTGCGGTAAGGATAGTTTTCGGCGCCCGCTACAAATGATATGACGGATAAAGCGAATGTTATAACGGAGAGAAGAAAATGGAGCAGGATTCTTCGTATCATGGATTTAAGGATGGTATATGTTGGTGTTGGCTGTCGATGCGCGAAGTTACGAACTTGACGATAACGCCGCAACATTTTTTTTCAACTTTCGGGGTATTTCGCTATTTTCGCGTAATTTCCGACCAGATACTTATGCGATATTTCAGAATTCTATTGGTGGTGTTTGCCCTGATGCCGGTTATGGCTGCCGGTGCGGAGGTGACGGACAGCCTTATGACCGTCCTGCGGCAGACTATTGCCAACCGCGGGGCATACAGCGCCCATAAGGAGGACCGCCTCGTCAGGCTGCGTAAGGAAATCAGCTCTGATGCCGACGATATAAGGCGCTTCCACGCCCTCGACGCGTTGCTTAACGAGTACCAGGCATATAACACCGACTCGGCCTTCGCGGTGTGCGAGCGCCGCGAGCGGCTGGCCAGGCGCATAGGCGATCCATATCTCATAAGGAATGCGGCGCTGAATACCGCCAACGTGCTGGCATCCACGGGTATGTACAAGGAGGCGTTCGATATTATGGACACCATCCCTTCGTACAGCATACCGGAATATATGCGTCCGTTCCGTTACCACATACTTCGGACCGTCTACGGGCTGATGGATGATTACGCCGTCAGGCGCGAGGACCACGAGCGATACGGGGCGCTTACCCGCCAGTACCTCGACTCGCTTATGGCCGTCAACGCGCCGGGAACCCTGGGCTATGTCATGGCGCAGGCAACGCGCGACAACGCCGACGGCAGGAGCGGGGCGGCCGTGAGGGCGGTGCGGGACTATCTGGCGGATAACGAGACTACCGCCCATGAGAAAGCGATCTGCGCCTTCACCCTTTCCGAGTCGTTCGAGAGGCTTGGTGACCGCTCGAGCCAGAAGGAGCAGCTTCTGCGGGCGGCCATCGCCGACTTGCAGTCGGCCGTGCGCGAATACGCCTCCCTGCGCAAGCTCGCGGTGCTCCTTTATGAGGACGGCGAGGTTGAGCTGGCCTACGAGCTGCTCCGCATAACTCTTGAAGACGCCGACAAGTGCAACGCGCGCCTAAGGGTGGTGGAGGCCAACAGCATCTTCCCTATTGTCAACGGTATGTATATCGACACCATACGCGAGCAGCGTTCGCGGCTGAAAGCCGCCGTCTATCTGATAAGCCTGTTGGCCGTCGGGTTGCTGTTTGCCGTGTTCTACGTCATGCGGCAGATGAGGCGCACCGCCGCGGCCCGCAAGGAGGCAGAGTTGTCGGGGAACCGTCTGAAACAGCTAAACGCCGAGCTGAACGCCTCCAACGCGGAACTCTACGAGGCTAACCGCACTATTGCGGAAAACTCCTGTATCAAGGAGGAATACATCGCCCGGTATATGGACCAGTGCTCGCTATATATCGAGAAAATCGACTCTTACCGCAAGCAGCTCGGGAAGCTGATAGCGGCCGGAAAGATCGAGCAGCTTGGCAACACGATCAGGTCGACCGCCTTCCTCGATGAGGAGCTGAAAAACTTCTATGCCGATTTCGACAACACTTTCCTGAGCCTCTTCCCTACTTTCGTTAACGACTTCAACGCCCTGCTACGCCCGGATGAGGCGATAGTCCCCAAAAAGGCCGGACAGCTCACGACCGAGCTGCGCATATTCGCCCTGATCCGTCTCGGCATCAGCGACAGCGTGAAGATAGCGCAGTTCCTGCGCTACTCCGTGACCACCATCTACAACTATCGCACCAAGGCCCGGAACAAGGCCGCCGGCGACCGCGACAAGCTCGAGGAGGAGGTCATGAAAATCGGGCGCGAGACCGGGCCGGCACCTCGCTGAAAGCCGGCTCGCGACATATCGAGCAACTACTTATTTAAGGCCGTTCAGCAATGGGCGGCCTTTGATTGTCAGCGTTTTACGCTTTGATGGCAAGCCGACTGCGCTACATTTTTATTCCACGTCGGATTTCGTGCTAATAAATAGAGTATTTTTGTGTCTGTTAAACAGAATGATTGCTCTCATCTCTGTGGCAAGCCGAAAAAACATTAACCTAAAATCTATATCATGAAACATCTCAAAGCCAAGGGACGCCGGTTCCTGTTTTTGCTTTTGATGCTCTGGTCGCTGGCCCCGCTCGCCGCGGCGCGACAGACTATCTCCGTTTCAGGAACCGTCACTGACGAGGCGGGTGAACCGATTATCGGCGCGAGTGTGGTGGCCACCGATACCGGTGCCGGCACCGCTACCGACCTCGACGGAAACTACTCGATACAGGCCGATCCTCTCTCCTCGATCCGCTTCTCATATATAGGGTATGACAGCAAGACTGTCGCCGTCGAGGGCCGGAACACCATCAATGTCATCCTTACCCAGAACTCGGCCCTGCTCGACGAGGTAGTGGTCATCGGCTACGGCACGCTCAAAAAGAGCGACCTGACGGGTGCTGTCGGCTCCCTCGGAGCGAAAGATATAAAGGAAGTGCCGGTCAATAACGTCGGGCAGGCCATACAGGGCAAGATCGCCGGCGTGAACATCGTCGGAGGCGCCAAGCCGGGCGACAACGTGAGCATCAAGGTGCGCGGCCTCGGGTCCATTATGAACAGCGACCCGCTGGTGGTGATCGACGGTGTGCCCACCGACCTCGGCCTCAACAGCATAAATCCGCAGGACATCGAGCGCCTCGACGTGCTGAAAGACGCTTCGGCCACCGCGATCTACGGCTCGCGCGGCGCCAACGGCGTTGTCATGATCACAACCCGCAAGGGCGTGACAGGAACCTCGCGCCTCTCTGTCTCGGTCAATGCCGCCTTCTCCAAGGTTTCCAAAAAGATGAAGCTGCTCGACGCCGCCGGTTACGCCGCGCTGAGCAACAGCATGCTTTCCGAGGCCGGCCACAACACGAACCCCGACTGGGCCGACCCCTCGGCGCTCACCCGCTCGACAAACTGGGTTGACGAGCTGTTGCAGACCGGCGTGATGCAGAACTACAACGTCAGCTATTCGGGCGGCAACGACAAGGCACACTACTATTTCTCAGCCGGCTTCCTCGACCAGACGGGCGTGGTGGAGAACGTAAGCTACCGCCGTTTCACAATCCAGAGCAACAACGACGTCAAGCTCAAGAAATGGCTCAAATTATCCAACAACCTGCTGTTCAGCGCCGACATAAAGAAATCAGGCTCATACAGTATGTGGGACGCCATGCAGGCGCTCCCGACCTTCCCTGTCAAGGACGAGGACGGCAAGTGGAGCGGTCCGTCGGGCAATTCCGAATGGTATGGCAGCGTGCGCAACCCTGTGGGCGTTAACAAGATGAACCGTTCGCGCACCGACGGCTACAACCTCTTGGCCAATATAGCCGCCGACATCACCTTCACCGACTGGCTCCAATTCAGGTCGCTCTTCGGCTACGATGCCAAGTTCTTCTTCGACGAGGCGTTCACTCCCAAGTACGACTGGAAGCCCACGCCCGTGGAGGAGAGCACCCAATACCAGTCATCGAACCGCAACTTCACCTATCTCTGGGACAACTATTTCACCTTCGACTACACGTTCGCCAAGAAGCATTCACTTAACGTGATGGCCGGTATGTCGGCCCAGTGGAACCACGCCTACTGGATGAACGGCCAGATGAACGGCTTCCTCTTCGACAACGTGCACCAGCTTGAGAACGGCGAGAAAATCAACTCGCTTGGAGGCTCGCAGAGCGAATGGGCGCTTCTTTCCTATATGGCCCGCGCCAACTATTCATTCGACGACCGCTACCTGCTGACGGCCACCATCCGCCGCGACGGTTCGAGCCGCTTCGGCCCGAAGCACCGCTGGGGCACGTTCCCGTCGGTTTCCGCCGCCTGGCGCATCTCCTCCGAGAGCTTCTTCCCCGAGGACAAGGCCGTAAACGACCTCAAGCTCCGCCTCGGCTACGGCAAGACCGGTAGCCAGGCATCCGTTGGCAACTACGACCATATCCAGACCCTCGTGACGCTTCTGTACCCCTTCGGAACAACCCTCGAAAACGCCGAGCAGTCGGCCCTCTACTCGCAGGTGCTCGCCAACTCGGCGATCCACTGGGAGGAAATCGAACAGTTCAACGCCGGGGTTGACATCTCGCTGTTCAAGTCGCGCCTGAACATCAGCCTTGACGGCTATATAAAGAACACCAACGCTATGCTCGTGAAGGCCGCCTTCCCGATCACTACCGGTTTCGAGGACACCTTCGACACATACACCAATGCCGGAAAGGTGCGCAACATCGGCTGGGAGCTCCAGGCCAACTCGGTTAACTTCCAGGGCGATTTCGGATGGGAGACGAACCTCGTGGTAACCTACAACAAGAACAAAATCAAGGACCTCAACAGCGACACCCCCCTGTGGCGCAACCAGTTCGGCGGCGCTTACGCCACAATGCTCGCCGAGGACTACCCGATTAACGTGTTCTACGGCTACGTTACCGACGGCATATTCCAGAACGCCGCCGAGGTGAAGGCCCATGCCGTGCAGCCGGGCGCCGAACCGGGCGACATACGTTTCCGCGACCTCAACAACGACGGTGTGATCAACGACGACGACCGCACTGTGATCGGCAATCCCAACCCGACCTGGCTCTTCTCGATGAACAACCGTTTTACCTACAAGGGTTTCGAGCTTTCGGTATTCTTGCAGGGTGTTGCCGGAAACAAAATCTACAACCGCACGAGGTCGGTTATGGAAAGTATGTCGGCCGCCTACAACCAGTTCGCGACCACGGCTGACCGCTGGAACGGCGAGGGCACTTCCAACAGTATGCCCCGAGCCGTATGGGCTGACCCCAACGGCAACAACCGCATAAGCGACCGCTGGGTGGAGAACGGCTCTTACCTGCGCCTGAAGAACATAACACTGGCCTACAACTTCCCCGAAAAATGGCTCCGCCGCATACGCTGCGAGCAGGCCAGGATATTGTTCTCAGTCGAGAATGTGGCCACGATCACAGGCTACAAGGGTCTCGATCCGGAGGTCGGCATCGACGGCATCGACTATTCCAGCTTCCCCCCGTCGCGGACATTCAATGTAGGTCTCTCCTTCAATTTCTAACCCTCCACACCGAACATCCATTATGAAAAAGATCATATACGGGCTGGCGGCCTTAGCGGTAGCCGCGACCCTATCTTCCTGCCAGGATTTCCTCGACAAGTCACCATACGACCGCGTCGACCCCGACACCGCGGTCACCGACCAGGTGGCTGTCGCCATGGCCAACGCCTGCTACATCCCCCTGCGCTCGTCGAACCTCTACAACCAGCGCATATGGGGCCTCGACATAGTGGCCGGCAACTCCAACGTCGGAGCCGGAGGCGGCGACGACGGCATCGAGACCATACAGGCCGCCAACTTCACGACCCTGAGCGACAACGCCATGGCGCTCTATATGTGGCGCTCGCCATGGATCGGCATCGCCCAGTGCAACAACCTGCTGAAAGCGCTGGAGACAGCCACCGACGTCAGCGACGCGATCCGCGACCGCTCCAAGGGTGAGGCGCTGTTTCTCCGCGCCCACTACTACTACCTGCTGGCGCGTCTGTTCGGCGGTGTGCCCCTTCGCACCGAGCCTTATGACCCCGACCAGTCAAGCGCGATAGCCCGCGCGTCGCTCGACAAGACCTATGAGCGGATTATCGACGACTGCAAGGACGCGATCTCGCTCCTCCCCCCGAAATACGAGTATGACGACCATGAGAAGGGACGCGCCTGCCAGGAAGCCGCCATGTACATGCTGGCCGATGTGTATCTCACTCTCGCTCCCTCCAATCCGGCTCTCTACCAGGATGTGGTGGACCTCTGCGACGATATCACCGAACTGGGCTACGACCTGGCGAACTGCCCTTACGAGGCCAACTTCAACTGCCCGGTGCGCAACGGCGCGGAATCGATATTCGAGGTGCAGTATTCAGGCAGCACCGAGCAGGATTTCTGGGGCAACACCCCCTATGCGTCGTGGCTGTCTACCTTCATGGGTCCCCGCGGCTCGAACCTCGTGGCCGGGAGCTGGGGCTGGAACCAGCCCACGCAGGAGTTTATGGACGCCTACGAGGAGGGAGACCTCCGCAAGCCGGTGTCGGTGTTCTACGAGGGATGCCCCGACTGGGAGGGCACGCCTTACCGCAAGCAGTGGTCGAACACAGGCTATAACGTCCGCAAATTCCTTGTTTCTAAGGAAATATCACCCGAAACCAACACTTCGCCCGCCAACTTCGTCGTATACCGCTACGCGGGTGTTCTGCTGATGCAGGCCGAGGCGTTCAACGAGATGAACCTCACCACCGATGCCCGCGGGCCGCTTAACATCGTGCGCCGCCGCGCCGGACTCGACCCCGTGCCCTCGACCATCACAAGGGACGCTATGCGCGAGGCCATTATCCACGAGCGCCGCATGGAGCTGAGTTTCGAGGGACACCGCTGGTTCGACCTCATCCGTATCGACCACGGCAACTACGCCGTCGACTTCCTGCACTCCATCGGCAAGACGAACGTGACACTCGACCGCCTGCTCTTCCCGATTCCCCAGACCGAGATGGACTCGAACCCTCTCATGACGCAGAATCCCGGATATTAATCAACGTAAACCCACAACTGAAATACCATGCGCTATATAAAGCATAAAATACTGGCTTTTCCGGTTCTCGCCGCGGCGGTTCTGTCTGCCTGCACCGATAACGACTACGCGGAGCTGAACATGGGCTATGACGAGCTGAAACTCTCGGCTTCGGCCAACGAGGTGGTGCTCTATGAAAAGAACCACGCTCTGGAGGCTGTCAAGCTGGAATGGACCACGGGTAACAACCAGGGAACCGGCAAGCGGATCAGCTACACCCTCGAACTCGCCGAGGCGGGAACCGCCTATGCCGACCCCTACATTGTGAAGGACGCGGAACAGCAGGTCTATGACTGGGCTCCGACTGTTGACCAGTTGAACCACATACTGCTGCAAAACCTCGGGATTCTGCCCGGCGAGACTGTCGCGCTCGACGCTCGTCTGACGGCCCGTGTCGACGGCATAGAGAACGACCAGGTGTCGGAGGTGTCTTTCTCGGCCACGACCTACCAGCCGGTAACGGAGACTCTCTTCATGATCGGCGACGCCACCCCGAACGGATGGAGCGCCGACGACGCCACCGAGATGACCCGTACGGACAACGGTGTGTTCACCTGGACCGGGAATCTGGCCGCGGGCGACTTCAAATTTATCCTGAAACAAGGAGAGTACCTCCCGTCGTATAACAATAACGGCGACGGGACGCTCGTTTATAGGACTGATGACGCGCAGCCCGATGATAAATTCTCAGTATCGGAAGCCCACTGCTATAAAGTTGACGTGAACCTGCTCGACCTCACGGTCAGCTACACGCAGGTGGAAGGTGTGCAGCCTCCGTATTCCACCTTGTATTTTGTCGGGGAAGAGACCGACTGGGGTTTCCGCCAGATGAACCAGGATCCTGTCGACCCGTTCCTCTTCCGTTTAGGAATCTTTTTCACCAAGGGTGGGGAATTCAAGTTCGGCACCGCCGAGGGCTCTTGGGAAAACATGTACAAGGCTCCGCGCGAAAACGCACCGTACACCGACCAGGAAGTGCAGTTTGTGAAAGGATTCGATCCCGATCCCAAATGGATGCTCGACGCCTCCGAGACCAATCTCGCGTATAAGATATGCCTCGACATACGTCCGGGCGCGGAAAGAATGATGATGAGCCTCTTCACCCGCTACACCGAGATGTTCATGGTAGGCGACGCGACTCCCAACGGGTGGGATCTCGGCAACGCCACGGCCATGACACTTGACGCGACAGACCCCGACATATTCGTTTGGAGCGGTCACCTCAACGAGGGAGAGCTGAAATTCTCGGCCGACAGGCAGAGCGACTGGAACGGCGCGTGGTTCATGGCGACAGCCGATGGCGAGGCTCCGACCGGCGAGCCGCAGCGCGTGCTGTTCATCAACAAGAGCGACGACGCCTGCCAGGCACAGTACAAGGATGTGTCTGTCGGCTCGCTCGACAACAAATGGCGTATCGGCGCGGCAGGAGACTATACCGTCACGCTCAACCAGCTCCTGGAAGAGGTGACGATTGTGAAAAACTGATGAAACCAATTAACTCTCTCTTAGAATAATGACGAAAATGAATCTTGTTCTGGCATGCCTGGTGATGATGACCGCGGCATGCGGCGACCCAAAGAACGAGCCCGCTGGGGGCTCGGGCGGCGGCAACGGCGGCGGCACCTCTGGTGCCGTCTCCGAGGTCACCCCGGTTAAATCGAACCTCATCCTCGACCTTTCGACCGATCAGGCGTGCTACGCGCCCGGCCAGATGGTCCGGTTTTCCGCTTCCGAGCAGGTCGCGGGAGCCAGGACGCGCTACCGCAAAGGTGCCGAGGTTGTGGGGGAGGAGCCGATGGGTTCAACCTCATGGCAGTGGCAGCCACCGGCCGACGACTTCACCGGGTATATGGTGGAAGTCTATCGCCCCGGCGACGACGGCTCCGAAACCATTCTCGGCACGATAGCCGTCGATGTGTCGAGCGACTGGACGCGCTTCCCGCGCTACGGGTTCGTTGCCACGTTCGACTCCTCGAAGCTCGACCCTGGTGTCATCGAGGGTGAGATGGAATTTCTCAACCGCTGCCATATCAACGGCGTGCAGTTCCAGGACTGGCACAACAAGCACCATTGGCCCCTGGGAGGCAAACGCGGCAACCTCGATCCCGTTTACAAGGACATCGCCAACCGCGACGTGTCAACCGAGGTGGTAAAGAAGTACATCGAGGTTCAACATTCCCTCGGGATGAAGTCGATGTTCTACAATCTCTGCTTCGGGGCGCTTGACGACGCGGCTTCCGACGGCGTCAAGGAACAGTGGTACGCGTTCCGCAACGACCGCCACGGCGACAAGGACCTCCACCAGCTCCCCTCATCGTGGAAGAGCAGTATATACCTCCTCGACCCGGCCAACAAGGAGTGGCAGGCCTATATCGCCGAGCGTAACGACGAGGTGTATTCCTCGTTCGACTTCGACGGCTACCAGATCGACCAGCTCGGCAGCCGCGGCGACCTCTATGATTATTCCGGCTCGAAGCTGAACCTGCCGAGGGGATACGCGTCGTTCATCGATGCGATGAAGCAGCGGCATCCGCAGAAACGGCTGGTGATGAACGCGGTCGGCAGCTACGGCGCGTCGCAGATCGCGGGGAGCGGCAAGGTCGACTTCTGCTATAATGAGCTGTGGGGCGACGAGGCCGATTTCTCGCACCTCCATTCGGTCATAAAGGCTAACGACAATTACAGCTCCCATTCGCTCCGCACGGTGTTTGCCGCATATATGAACTACGACAAGGCCGACCGCGGACAGGGTGAGTTCAACACTCCGGGCGTGATTATGGCCGACGCGGTGATGATGGCGCTCGGCGGCTCGCATCTGGAGCTTGGCGACCATATGCTCTCGCGCGAGTATTTTCCCGCGGCGCCGCTGGCCATGCCTGAGGAGCTCCGCACGGCAATGGTTCGTTACTACGATTTCATGACTGCCTACCAGAACCTGCTGCGCGGCACCTCCACCCAGAGCGAGTGTGATCCCGGCGTTACCTGTTCCGACAGTTCAAAGAAGCTGGCGGTGGCCGCGTGGCCTCCGAAGAAAGGGGGCGTGACCACCTATTCCAGGCAGGTCGGCGGCAAGACGGTGATCAATTTCCTGAATTTCGTGAACATCGACAACCTGAGCTGGCGCGACCTCGACGGTACCCGGCCCGCGCCGCGCCTCCAGCGGGAAATACCTCTGGCGATGCGCCGTACCGCGCCCGTGAGCCGCGTGTGGACCGCGTCGCCCGACGCCCACGCCGGAGCCGTGGTCGAGCTTCCGTTTACGCTCAAAGACGGCAAACTGTCGTTCACCCTCCCGTCGCTAAAATACTGGTCGATGGTGGTTATCGAATAAACGTGTCATTCATTAGCAAACAGACTGATCTCTTATGAATAAATACTATATGGCCGCGGTTTTGGCGGCCGCGGCTCTGTCGGGTCACGCTGCCGGGATGAAATCGCCCGACGGCAGGGTGGCGCTTGACTTCGACGTAAAGGACGGCGTGCCGACCTACTCGCTGAGTTTCGGCGACAAGACTGTCATAAAGCCCTCAAAACTCGGCCTCGAGCTCGCGAACGACACCGACCTGACCGACGGCTTCGAGCTTGTCGCTACGAAGGAATTGACATTCGACGACACCTGGCAACCCGTCTGGGGCGAGACCAAAGACATCCGAAACCACTACAATGAGCTGCTCGCGGAACTGCGCCAGCCCTCTACCGGAAGGCTTATGAACCTGCGTTTCCGCGTCTATGACGACGGGGTGGGGTTCCGGTACGAGTTCCCGGTGCAGCCCAACCTGGTCTACTTCGTGGTGGCCGAGGAGCATACTCAGTTCGCCATGGCCGGCGACCATATCGCCTGGTGGATAGCCGGCGACTATGACACCCAGGAGTATGACTACACCGAGAGCCGCCTTTCGGAAATCCGCGGCAAGATGGCCGGAGCTATTTCCGACAACGCCTCGCAGACCCAGTTCTCCCCCACAGGGGTGCAGACCTCCTTGCAGATGAAGACCGACGACGGCCTTTACATCAACATCCATGAGGCGGCCCTGGTCGATTACTCGTGCATGCACCTGAACCTCGACGACAAGAACCTGGTGTTCGAGTCGTGGCTCACCCCTGACGCGGTAGGTAACAAGGCGTATATGCAGGCTCCGGCGAAGACTCCGTGGCGAACGGTGATGGTCAGCGACGACGCCCGTCAGATGCTCGCCTCCAACCTGATCCTCAACCTTAACGAGCCTTGCGCCTACGAGGATACATCCTGGATCAAGCCTGTGAAGTATGTGGGCGTGTGGTGGGAGATGATAGGCCACGGCAAGCCCTGGAGCTACACCAACGATCTCCCATCAGTGAAACTCGACTCGCTTGACTATTCCAAGACAAAGCCCCACGGACAACATCCGGCAAACACCGAGAACGTCAAGCGCTACATCGACTTCGCCGCCGAGCATGGCTTCGACCAGGTGCTGGTGGAGGGTTGGAACGTGGGCTGGGAGGACTGGTTCGGCCACTCCAAGGACTATGTGTTCGACTTCGTCACCCCGTATCCCGACTTCGACCTCGAGGGGCTTAACGCCTACGCCGCCTCAAAAGGTGTCAAGCTGATGATGCACCACGAGACATCCGGCTCGGTGCGCAACTATGAGCGCCATATGGAGAAGGCCTACCAGCTGATGAACAAGTACGGCTACAACGCCGTCAAGAGTGGCTACGTCGGCAATATGATTCCCCGCGGCGAGCACCACTACGGCCAGTGGCTCAACAACCACTACCTATACGCCGTGACCGAGGCCGCGAAGCACAAGATAATGGTCAACGCCCACGAGGCCGTGCGCCCCACTGGTCTCTGCCGCACCTATCCCAACCTTATCGGCAACGAGAGCGCCCGCGGCACGGAGTATGAGTCGTTCGCCGGCAACAAGCCCTCGCACACCACCGTGCTTCCGTTCACCCGTCTGCAGGGTGGTCCTATGGACTATACCCCCGGCATCTTCGAGATGGATATGAAAAAGGTGAATCCCAACAGCGCCGGGCATGTCAACAGCACGCTGGCGCGCCAGCTGGCTCTGTATGTGACGATGTACAGCCCCTTGCAGATGGCTGCCGACGTGCCTGAATCCTACGAGCGCTTTATGGACGCCTTCCAGTTCATAAAGGATGTGGCGGTTGACTGGGACGACAGCCTCTATCTCGAAGCCGAGCCGGGACGCTACATCGTGGCAGCCCGCAAGGCTAAGGGGACAGACGACTGGTTCGTGGGCTGCACAGCCTCCGAGCACGGCCATGAGACGACACTCCCGCTGGACTTCCTCGACAAGGGACGCAA
Source organism: uncultured Muribaculaceae bacterium (assembly GCA_910579105.1). GTDB lineage: Bacteria > Bacteroidota > Bacteroidia > Bacteroidales > Muribaculaceae > UBA7173. The sequence continues at coordinate 23,567 of CAJTRT010000014.1, forward strand.
GTACAAGGCCACAATCTACGCCGACGCTCCCGATGCCCACTATATCGACAATCCGCAGGCCTATACGATCACGACCAAGACGGTGACCGCCAAGACCAGGCTGAAGCTGAAAGCGGCTCCCGGCGGAGGATTCGCCATATCGATAACGCCTGCCGAATGAGTATGCCCGCGGGGGTCATGCCCGTATGGGCGTGGGCTCTCCGACTGATATTATTTCTTGAAACTCTAAACCAGACATTACTATTATTATGCTTAAATTCAAACGCTTGGCAATGGCGCTGCTGATCGCGGCGAGTGCCGCGGGCCTTAAGGCCGGTTGCCTCTGGATAGCCGGTGACGCTCTTTCCTATGGCTGGAGCCTCGACAATGCGACGGCTCTACTGTCAACTCCCGACAATGCCGATGTATTCACCGGCACTGTCTACCTTAAAGGGGGACAGGACTTCAAGTTCCTGACAACTCCCGATTTCGGGAATGAGGAGTATGGCGCCGCTCCTGACGCCGCATTGGTTGACGGCCGTATTGATATCGCGAAAGGGAAAAACGACGAGGGGTATGGCAAGCTGCGCGTGACAGAGGATGCCAACTACCTGATTTCGGTTGACACGCGGACCCTCACTGCCTACATCGCGAAATCGGTTTACCAGGTGAAACCTGTCAACCTCTGCTCGCTGTTCCTTGTCGGCGACGCGACCCCCAACGGCTGGGATGTGATGAAGGGCACGCCGCTGTATCAGGATAACGAACTGCCGTACTGTTTCGCGGCCTCCGGTATAGAGCTTGTGCCCGGCTCGTTCAAGATCGCGACTGTTCTCAAAGGCGCCGGAACGTTCTCGCCGGAGTACTGGTATTTCCGCAACGCTGAGAACAGCGACAAGATTGCCCTGAACCAGGAGGGTGATCTGCAATGGAGTATTTCTGCCGCCGACAAATACTCCGTGTCGGTGAATCTCGACACCGAGGCTATCAGCATCTCTAAGGATGTGGCAACGGGCATCGGCTCGCTCGCTTCGGAAGATGCGGATGCCGTGGCGGAATATTATACTCTGGCCGGGATCAGGGTTGAGAATCCGCATGGAGGTGTGTTTGTCCGCAGGTGCGGCGCCACCGTGACCAAGCTGGTTGTCAGATAAGTATTTTTGGATAGAAACGGCGCTGTGTCATATCGACACAGCGCCGTTTCGCATATTGCTGATAATGGTTTCAGGGAACGAGGTCCATGCCGCTGCGGATGGCCGCCTCGTTGGCTGGAATCAGGTGGTGGTGGCGTTCGGGAAGGGCTTTCTTGAGGCCGCGGACCACTGCTTCCACGGGGAGGTCGGGGCGCGCTTTGAGGAGCGCCCCGAGCAGGATCATGTTGTAGACCTTGGCCTGCCCGGCGGCGATTGTGGCCTCCATGGCTGGCACGGGCAGCACGCGTATGTCGGTGCGCGAGGGCGCGCGGTGGATGTCGTAGGGATCGTAGATGAGCACCCCTCCGGGCTTGACCTTGCTCTCGAACTTGTCGAGGCTCTGCTGGTTGAGAATCACGGCGGTGTCGTAGGTGTCGAGCACGGGCGATGATATGGCCTCGTCGGAGAGAATCACGGTGACGTTGGCCGTGCCGCCGCGCTGTTCAGGCCCGTAGGAGGGCATCCAGGTTACCTCGAGGTCGTTCTCGAGCGCGGCGTATGCCAGAATCTTACCCATAGAGAGCACTCCCTGGCCGCCGAATCCGGCGATGATGATTTCGTCTTTCATGTGGTTGCGGTTTACGGGTTATTTGGCTTCCTTGGTTGTGTCCTTGATGTCGCCCAGGGGGTAGAAGGGAACCATGTTCTCCTCCATCCACTTGTTCGACTTCTCAGGGGTGAGTTTCCAGCCGGAAGAGCAGGTGGCCACGATTTCAACGAAGCTGGTGCCCTTCTTCTGCATGGCGTTGGTGAAGGCTTTCTTTATGGCGTTCTTGGCCTTGCGGGCAGCGGCGGCGGTGTGCACCGCCTGGCGTGTGACGTAGCATGTGCCGTCGAGCAGGGAAACCACGTTGGCCACTTTCAGGGGAAAGCCGTTGAGGTCGTGGCGGCGCCCGTAGGGGGTTGTCGCGGTCTTGGCTCCTTCGAGCGTGCAGGGCGACATCTGTCCGCCTGTCATGCCGTAGATGCCGTTGTTGATGAGGATTATGACGATGTTCTCGCCGCGGGTGCAGGCGTGGATTGTCTCCGCGGTGCCTATGGCGGCCAGGTCGCCGTCACCCTGGTATGTGAAGACGAGCTTCGAGGGGTTGAGGCGGCTGGCGGCTGTGGCCAGGGCGGGAGCGCGGCCGTGGGCGGCCTCGATCCAGTCGATGTCGAGGTAGTTGTAGGCGAACACGGCGCATCCCACAGGCGCGATGCCTATGGCGTCGTGCTCGAGGCCCATTTCGTCGATTACCTCGGCCACGAGTTTGTGGACCACGCCGTGACTGCATCCGGGGCAGTAGTGCATGTTCTTGTCGAGCAGGAGCTTGGGCCGGGCGTGAACTTTGTTCTCAGGACGTATGATTTCTTCGCGAGTCATTTTGAGTTCCTTTGTTAAGTGGTTAGCGTATTGGCCTAAGCCTTGTCGATAAAGTCGCGGCGCAGGGCGTCGAGCACTTCCTGCGGGTTGGGTACGATGCCTCCCATGCGGCCGTAGTGGCGCACGGGAATGTCCTGGTCGACGGCGAGGCGTACGTCCTCGACCATCTGGCCGGCGTTCAGCTCCACGCATAGCACTCCCTTGACGTTCCTGGCGGCTTCGCGGATGGCGTCGTAGGGGAAAGGCCAGAGGGTGATCGGGCGGATTATGCCGACCTTCACGCCCTGCTTGCGGGCCTCGTCGATAGCCTTGCGGCATATGCGGGCTATCGAGCCGAAGGCCACTATGAGGTATTCCGCGTCCTCGATGCCGTAGGCTTCATAGCGGACTTCGTTTTTCTCAATCTCGCGGTATGTTTTCTGGAACCGCTCGTTGTTCTGCTCCATAAGTGCGGAGTCGAGCTCGAGCGAGGTTATGACGTTGTGCCCGCGGCCCGGGGTCTTGCCGGTGATCGCCCATGGGCACTGGCGGCGTATCTCCTCGTCGGTACGGCGGGGACGCTGCTCGGGGAGCACGACCTTCTCCATCATCTGCCCCACGATGCCGTCGGCGAGGATCATTGCCGGGGTGCGGTACTTGAAGGCCAGGTCGAAGCCGAGGCCCACGAAGTCGGCCATCTCCTGCACGGATGAGGGTGCGAGCACGATCAGGTGGTAGTCGCCGTGGCCGCCACCCTTTGTGGCCTGGAAGTAGTCAGCCTGCGAGGGCTGGATGGTACCCAGGCCGGGACCTCCGCGCATCACGTTGACGATGAGGGCGGGAAGCTCCGAGGCTGCCAGGTAGGAGATACCCTCCTGCATGAGGCTGACGCCGGGCGAGGAGGAGGAGGTCATGACGGCCTTGCCGGTGGCGGCTCCGCCGTATACCATGTTGATCGAGGCTACCTCGCTCTCGGCCTGGAGGACTACCATGCCGGTGGTCTCCCAGGGCATTTCGGCCTCGAGGGTCTCGAGAACTTCCGACTGGGGGGTGATCGGGTAGCCGAAATATCCGTCGGCTCCGTAGCGTATGGCCGCGCGGGCTATCGCCTCGTTACCCTTCATAAGTTTTACTTCTTCTTTCATAAGTCTTGCTGTTTAAAGGGTTATTTTTCAACTACGCGGTAAACCTCGATGCAGGCATCGGGACATACTACGGCGCAGGCCGCGCAACCGATGCACGCCTGTTCGTTGGCCGGGAACGCGAAATGATAGCCGCGGTCGTTAACCTCCTTGGGCTGGAGGGAGAGCACGTCGCAGGGACAGGCGACCACGCAGAGGTCGCAACCTTTGCAGCGCTCGGAATTGATCGTCACGGCACCGTGGATCTTACTCATCTTGCAACTGATTTAGTTTTTGGTTGGATTTAAGGTGTGGTGGGGTATGTCTGACGCGGGGTGCGACAGCTTTTTATTTCAGCTGGGAGGCGACGAGGGTGTCGAACTCTGGCTCTTCGAGATAACCGAGCGAGGTGGCTGTCTGGCCGTCGGGACGGATGAACACCACCATGGGGATTGACTGGACGTTGTACCGCGCGGCGAGTTCCGGGTGCTGGTCTACGTCGACGCTGTAAAACAGGGCCTTGTCGGCGTACTTTTCGGCTACCGCCTCGAAGTTGGGGGCGAACTGCTTGCAGGGACCGCACCAGGTGGCGTTGAAGTCGACAACCACGAGCTTGCCCGGCTCGGCGGGGAGCGCCGCGCCTTTCTCAAGCTCGGTGACGGCGGGGGCGGCGGCCCCTACGGAGGTCATTTCTTCGGCCTGTTCTCCGGCGGCCGCTGTCTCGGCCTGCGCGTCGGCTTTCGAGCCGCAGGCGGCGAGTGATGCCGTAGCGGCGAGAGCGGCCATGGCGAGCAGTGATTTCCTTAGGATATTCATAGATGGGTATGTTTGGAGGCAAGACGGGAGACGCCGCCGGGGGTTGGTGCCCCGCCGCGCCTCCCGCCGTTATGTCATGCTTGTTTTAGAGGGCTGCCTTGAGGGCTTCGTTTGTGGCGTGGACGGCCTTGGCGCTGGCGGCGAAGAGTGCTTTCTCTTCCTCGTTTAGGTCGAACTCGACAATCTTCTCGATGCCGTCGCGGCCGATCACGCAGGGAACGCCGATGCAGAGGTCTTTCTCGCCGTACTCGCCGTCGAGGAGGGCCGAGCAGGAGATGAGTTTCTTCTGGTCGTGGAGCACGGCTGCCACCATCTGTGCCGAAGCGGCTCCGGGAGCGTACCAGGCGGAGGTGCCCAGCAGGCCGGTCAGGGTGGCGCCCCCTACCATGGTGTCGGCGGCTACCTTTTTGAGCTGTTCCTCGGAGATGAGGGTGGAGGCGGGGATGCCGCGGTATGCCGCGTAGCGGGTCAGGGGGATCATGGTCTTGTCGCCGTGGCCGCCGATCACGATGCCTTCGATTTCGGTGGAGTTAGCCTTGAGGGCCAGCGAGAGGTAGTATTTGAAGCGGGCGCTGTCGAGGGCTCCGCCCATGCCGATGATGCGGTTTTTGGGAAGGCCGGAGATCTTGTGGATCAGGTAGGTCATGGTGTCCATGGGGTTGGCCACGCAGATGATGATCGCGTTGGGGGAGTGTTTCAGCACGTTCTCCGTCACGCTGCGGACGATTTTCGCGTTCACGCCGATGAGCTCCTCGCGGGTCATGCCGGGCTTGCGGGGAACGCCGGAGGTGATCACCACGACATCGGAGTTCTCAGTCATGGCGTAGTCGTTCGTAACGCCGATCAGACGGTTCTGCAGGCCGAGGATGTTGGCGGTCTGCATGATGTCCATAGCCTTGCCTTCTGAGATGCCTTCCTTGATGTCAATGAGGACTACCTCGTCGGCTACCTGGGTGGTGAGCAGTACGTTAGCTGTTGTGGCGCCCACGTTGCCGGCGCCTACGACTGTTACTTTTGACATAGTTTCTGGTTGTTTATATGGTTTTGCGTTGTTGAGTCGTCGGGTTACAACATTGCAAATATAACGAAATATTTTGATATGAAATCGTTTTGGAAAAAATTAGTAAATATTTCGTGATTTTTTGCCTCTCGCCTGGGGCGGTGGCAAGTGCCTCAGAGCGATTCCGAGGTGAAGAGCGGGTTGTTGGAGTGCCAGGTGAGGCGGTTGGCGCCGACGGGGTAGTCGGCGATGGCTGTCGCGGGAGGGATGGGCGGGGCCGGTTTGGTGCCGCGGCTGCCGAGGACTACGGGGGCGGTTTCGACTCTCAGCGCGTCCCACAGGCCTGTCGCGAGTATGTGGCTGAGGAATGTCGGGCCGGCTTCCACGAGCACGGAGGTTATTCCTTCGGCGAAGAGGCCGGAAAGGCGGTCGCCCCAGGGGATGCGGTCGCCGTGGGGTATGACTACCCGCCGCGGCTGGTCAAGGCCTCCCTCCCATAGCCGCACGTCGAGTCTCGCGTTGTCGGCCTCGACGGTGGCGGCGGTGGATATTACAACCTGGTTTTCGGCTCTGAGGCGCATGGTGGAGAGCGTGGTCAGCGGGGTTGAGAATCTGTAGGCCGGTTCGCCCGGAGCGCGGACCGCGTCCATAAAGCCGTCGGCCGACCGCGCGAGTTTCAGGGTGACGAACGGGCGGCGCTGTTCCTGGGCGGTAAAGAACACATGGTTGAGCTGCCGCGATTCTTCGGAGAGGAGTCCGGCCTCCACATCTATCCCCGCTTCGCGGAGCAGGGCGATTCCCCGTCCGTTGACTTTCGGATTAGGGTCGCCGGCCGCGACCACCACGCGCCGGAAGCGGCAGTCGCGCAGTAGGTTGGCGCACGGAGGCGTTTTGCCGTAATGGGAGCACGGCTCCAGGGTGACGTAGATTGTGCTTTGCGGTAGCAATGCCCTGTCGGCGTCGCTTACGGAAGCCACCGCGTTGACTTCGGCATGAGCCTGGCCGTAGCGGCGGTGCCATCCCTCGCCTATGATTCTGCCGTCAGGGGCGACAATCACAGCTCCCACCATCGGGTTGGAGCGCGTCAGGCCGCGTCCGTTGGCGGCGAGCCGGAGCGCGCGTGCCATATATTCTCTGTCGGTCATACGCGTAGGACTATTTGACGATTTCGGGATGCCATTCGTTGCCGTAGCGGTCGTATGGCGCGACGGCGTACCAGTAGCCTGAGGAACGCGACGGGGGTACCTGGTACTCGTGGCCGTAGGTTATTCCCAGAACGAATTCCGGGCGGAAGTTGGCACCGCTCGCCGCGAGCGCGTCGAGGGGGGAAAGGCCGTCGGGTACGGCGTAGACGACGTAGCGCATCCCTGGCTGGGGGTACCAGTTCAACATCCCCCCGTCGCGGCGCAGGCCGCGGAGCGCTCCGGGATTCGGTGCTTTCTTCCAGGTCATTGCCGGCATGAGGGCCGGATGGGCGAACTGGTTTGCGGCCAGGTAGTCTGTAAGGCCGGAACACTTTTTACCGGTCATATATGACACGGAGTAGAGCACATGCCCGGCACTGGGTGCGACATCGACTCCGTAGGCCGCGGCGTTGTGCCTGCGGTTAGTATCGACCTCGCGCCCTTGCTCCTCCCAGGCCCGGTTTCCAGCGGGGAGCGCCCCGATGTTCTGGCTGGAGAAGAAGTGGCGGCCGAACCGGAAGGCTACGTCGCTCCACCATTCCGCGAGAGGCTCGTAGGGATTCGTGGAGTGGTCTGATGCCCAGTAAAGCTGAGGGGAAACGTAGTCGACCGTCCCCTCGGCGAGCCAGGGGAGCGGGTCACAGAAGATGCGGTCATACATCCAGTCGCTGCCGACGGGTGGTGGCGTCAGTCCGTACTTGGCGGTGGCTTTGCCGTTGCCCCCAGCGACTCCGGCGGGGGATATGCCGAAACGGACGTAGGGCTTCTCTATTTGGATCATAGCGTGGATTTCGCGCACGGTCTGGTGCACGTTCTCGCGCCGCTGGTCGGCTTCTTTCTTCGGGTCGGCTCCGGGAGTAAAGGGGAAGCGGTCCGGATAGAAATAGTCGTCGAAGATGAGGCCGTCGACATCGTATTTGCCGACGATCTCACGGCATACCTCGACGACGTGCTTCCTCGCCGCCGGATTGCCGGGATCGAGAATCGCCATGACCGCTGGCTGGGCGGCAGGGGCCGGGCGGCGTTTCCCTTTCTTTCCTTTGGCGCGTTTAGGGCGTGCCGGCTTGTCGCGCATGGTCAGCACCAATCCTTTCTCCATCGGGTTGAAAGTCCCCTTGCCGGAGGCGATGGGGCGGGGGCGCGGTTCCTCGTTTTTCGACACGCGGAACGGGTTTACCCAGGCATGAAGTTCCATACCGCGGGCGTGGCACTCTTCGATGGCGAATTTCAAGGGATCCCACCCGGGTTCCCCCCCGGGGTCTTTCCCGGTCAGGAACTCGCTCCACGGCTCGAGGGTGGAGCGGTAGAAGGCATCGGCCATAGGGCGTACCTGGAAGAAGACGGCGTTGAACCCGGCACTTTGCAGCAGGTCGAGGATGTCGGTGAGCTCCTTTTTCTGCGCCTTGGCCACGGCTTCGCCGGTGCCTGTCCGGGAGGGCCAGTCTATGCCGTAGACGGTCGCGAGCCACGCCCCGCGCATTTCGTGTTTCGGGGTCTCGGCGGGAGTGGCAAGCCCCGCTCCGGCGGCAAATGCCGGGAGCAGGGCGAGCAAAAGTACTGATAATATTTGGCGTGTCATTTCTTTGCGGTGTGGCGCTAAGAGGCTGTTTGAAAATTAACAAGATTTTTTAAACTGCCTCTTAATCCTGCGGGGCTATTGTGATTCTCGTTCCGGCCGAGTGGGCGGCTATGCGCGGGTTGTACTGGCTCTGGGCCTGGGCGGCTCCGGAGGTGAACTCGCCCGACTGGGCGGCGAACAGCTCGTAGCTCAGGCGGTAGGTGCCTTTGGGCAGGTGGTCGATGAATATGTTGGTCTGCGAGTCGCGGTTTTCGCGGTAGAAGCAGAGGCCTTCGGCCCAGATCGGTGCCGGAAGCTGCGAGGCGGGTTCGAGGCCCGCGGCCCGCTTGTCGGCGATTACCACGTAGTCCATGTCCTCGCCCACGGTGAGCGTCAGCTCGATGCGCACGCGGTCGCCTACCTTGAAGCTGTCGCCCGGCATCCATTCCGACCCGTTGTAGACCGAGAGGGATTTCTCCACCGCGAGCTGGTCGCACGCCGCGGGACGCAGCTCGCTCATAGTGGCCTGGCGCATAGTCACGACGGCTCCGAACGACGGATAGTCGGCCTGCCGGTCGATGGTCAGGTCCGCGGGTTTTTCAAGCAGTCCGGCGATAGGCGCGGTAAAGGATCCCGCGGCCATCTCCTTTCGTGCGGGTCCGACAATCTTTCCGCCGACCCTTATCACTGTGCCGGAGGGGTTTACTGTCCATTTCGTCCCTGAGGAAAGTATGGAGGCGACAACCTGCGAGGTGATCACGGAGTTGCCCCAGTCGCAGTTCTGCTTTTGGAGTATAAGCCACTGGCGGATCTTGTCGATGTCGGCCGCGGCAGGCTCTGCTTCGGCGAAGGCATCGAGAATGATTGACGTCAGCCCCACCTTGTCGAGCGACCAGAACCACATATCGTTGAGCTGCGCCCACCACATACCCTTTTCAGGGGTCGAGGTGGCGTATTCGCGGAGCGACGAGAGAATCTGCCTCGCGGTGGCGTTATAGCCGTTGCTGTTCAGAATCAAGGCATCGACGGCTTTCTCAACCACGTTGTCATTCTTCCAGGACGCGATGCACTTCTGCACCTGCGAGGCGGTCAGCCGCTGCGCGGGGGCCGGGCGGCGCACATCCTTGAAGCGGTCGCGCAGCAGGACGTAGTGCGAGTAGTCGGCCTTGGGGTATTTTGCGAAGTCGCGGGCCGCCTCGCGGTCCATATAGGCGCAGGCGTCGGTGATCATCTTTTCGAGATCCTTGTCGTCGGGGAGCCATCCGAGGCGTTTGAGGTCGCCGAGCATCCCCATGATGTTATAGGTCGCCCATTCCGAGACATAGGGGTATTGCGTTGTCCAGTACCACCCTCCGTCGGGAGCTGCGGTCTTCCGCAGGTCGGCGATCGCTTTGGCGATTACCTTGGAGGTGTTGCGGCTGTTGAGGAGCAGTGTAAGCCGCTGCATGCGCTCTGTGTCGGAAAGGGCGGCCTGTACCCAGGGGGTAGAGCTGAGGAGCATCTGTTTGAGCTGCGAGTCCTTGTCGAGTTTCGACACCAGCGCCGAATCCTCGGGGTTCTCTGCCCAGCGGCGCAGGGCGCGTGCTATCTCCGGATTGTCGCGCATCAGTCCGTCGGCCACAGCGGCCGAGAGGAGCGCCGCGGCGGCTTCGTTGGAGGAGTTGACCTGTCCCTCGCGCAGGCCGGGTAGCGCTGAGACGACTTCCCAGGCGGGATTCTCGGTGAAGTTGAGCATCACCTGTGCGTTTTTGCCGGCTTTAGGCAGCGGCAGGGAGAAGTCGGTTTGGCCGGGGGCGATGTAGAACATCTCCGATTCAACCACGTCCTGTTCGGCGGGAAGGATGGCTATGAGGCTCTGCTCGCCGTCGGAGAAGTCGCCCGCCGTCCCTTTGACGCGGAAAATCGCGCCGGGAGCGTTACCCGGGGCAGTCGCGGGAAGTGTGAGCGCCTTGGAGGATTTAGGCTCCAGGGTCACAGTGGTATCAGTAGCCGTGATGGTCTCGCCAGAGCCTGAAGCCGACAGTGAGAGGGTCACGTTGACAGTCAGCGCGGAGTCGGTGTTGTTCATCACCGTGGCGGCGATCGCGGCGCGGTCCCCTATGCGGAGGAAGCGCGGCGCATTGCCGTTGACCATCAGCGGTTTCGAGGCCACGATGTCGGCCTTGGCGGTCGCCGAAAGCATTTCGCGGTTGTAGGCCAGGGCGCGGAGCAGCCAGGTTGTGTTCGCGTCCGGCACGACGTACTCCGCCGTTAGCGATCCGTCGGCTTCCGTGGTGAGCGTCGGCCGGAAGAAGGCCAGTGGGATTTCCGACGGCCGGTAGGTCTCGGCTTTCTTTTCGGACTCGTCGCCGGCTCCGGCCTCGGTCACGCTGATTTCTTCGGCGTGTTCCCTGACAGCGCCCAGGTCCTCGATTTCCTCCACGCCGTTGTCGGCAGCTCCGGCAGCCATCGCCGGAGCCGCCATTTTTGCCTCCCGTACGACCGCACTTTCGTTCAGGACCATATCGGCCTCCTCTTCAATGGCTTCCTCTTTGTAGGCCATCATGGATGTCGTGCGCGCGGCACCGATTCTCATACCTTGCTGGATGTTGGGCCAGCCGAACCGGCGTCCGTAGGTGTTGAAGTCAGGCGCGTCCACCGCGGTTGTTTTCAGCGACTTGAACGGCGAGGTATGGTTGAACCAGCAGTTGTCGAAGTGGAAGCCGTTCCATGACGGAACACGGGGGTAGGAATAGAAAGCGCAGAACGACATCGGGTTGCTCGCGAGCGCGTCTATTGCCTTGTTGCTCATGTCGAGTATCACGGCGCTCCGGGCCTCGGCTCCGTTTTCAGGTATCACGCGCAGGGTGAGTTTCTCTGTGTCGCCGGGTGTGACCTTGTCGCGGAATGTCTCGATTTTGACCTTTATCGCTTTGGTTGAGGCCGAGGAGGTGACGGCCACCCTGCTCTGGTAGCTCTGGCAGTCGCGCACGCAGTGGAGCTGTACGCTAAGCGACGTTTCTCCGGCTGGCAGTGTGACGCTGACAGGGTGCATGCCCATCGCCGGGGTAAGCCAGCGCTGCTCGGTGAGGCGTCCCTTGCTGTCGCTGACGGTAAGCAGCACGTTGGCATCCGCGACGTTGCTCCCAAGCGGGAACGAGGCGGAGCCGTCGGCTGCGGCAATCACGTTGTTTTCGGGAATCCACAGCGGCATATCGACCGGGCAGACAGGGGATTCACCGCGGTAGAGAACGACTTCCATGCCGTCTGCCGGGTCGGCTGTCTCTGGATCCGGTGTGGCGAAGGAGAGCTTGTAGCGTCCTACGGAGAGCGGTTTCAGCAGTTCCGCTATCGAGCCGGCGGCGATCGTTCCGCTCACGGGTTTGAATGTCGACGCTGTGTCAGCCGAGGCGATAGTGTAGTTCAAGGTGTCGGGATAATCCTTGCCGAGAGCGTCCACCACCTCTACCCTTGCGTTTATTGTCTTTCCGAGATTTATCTGCCGGGGAATGGAGGTGGCGATGGCGCGCGGTTTGCCGAGCGAGAACGAGCACCGGGCGGTCTGGGTCTCGCCGTCGGCCGAAGTCACCGCGATGTCGCCCAGGAACAGCCCCCGGGGCGCGGGCGAGCCTTTGATTACCTCGGCGGGCACTTCGATGGTGAAAGAGCCGTCAGGGGAGGTTGTCGCTTCGACCTGGTGGAATACCGGCGATGTGCGGCTCCAGAACCATATCCCGGCGCGTACTTTGAAATCAGCTTTGATCGCGGCGTCGGCCACGGGGAAGCCGGCGAATGTCATCGCCTTGCCTTTGACTACGGCAGGCTGCGACAAGTCGGCGGGTGGCGTCACGGACGTGACTTCGACGGTAAACGTCGGGAGCTTGTAGTCGCTCACCGTGAAGGACTCGGTGCATAAATGTCTTTCCGTGGTCTCGGCTACGAGGTGGAATGTGCCGGTCAGACCTTCCGCTGGCAGCTCGAACGAGCCTTGCGCGCGTCCCCATTCGTCGGTGGAGAGGGTCTGTTTGCCACATTCCTGGTAGTTGGCGTCGTTGAGCTTCAATGTGATCGGCACGTTGGCGGCGGGGCGTTTGTTCCCGGCCTTGTCGCGCTGGAAGAGCACCACGCTGAAATCGACAGTGTCGCCCGGGCGGTAGAGGCCGAGCGAGGTGTTGACCGCGCAGGCATAGCTCTCATCCTCACCGGTCTCCTCGTTGAAGAACGACATGCTGAAATCGGGTCCATAGCGGTCGTCGCCGCGGCGTAGGATGATTGAGCCGTATTCGTCGGCCTTTATGTCCAGGAGGCCCTGCGAGTCGGTGGCGCCGGGCTGGCGCGTGTAGCCCGACCGGCGGCTCCACGGACGGTACCAGACTTCCACGTCCTTCCGCGGCTTGCCGCTGACCACGTCCACGGCCACCACGCTCCGCTTCCCGGCTGAGGCCGCGGTGGCTCCCGAAAGGCTGGTGCACCGTATTATTCGGATGTTGTTTTTTATGACCGCTCCTTCGTAGGCCGGCATGACGGCGTATATGCCTTCTTTGGGGAAGCTATGGGTCACCGTCACGTTCTGGCGGAACGGGATTTCCCCGCTGAATTTCACCTCGGTGGCGTCAGTGTGTGCCCCCAGTTGCCGGTAGTCGATATAATTGTCATCGTTTTTCCCGGCCATCAGCGCGGTCACGTTGTAGAATTTCAGTGTCGCTTTGTCGAGGTTCGTGCCCGCGACTTCGATCTTGAACTCTCTTCCCGGAGCGCATACCCCCGGATATGACAGGCGTATGGAACGCTGCCTGACTTGGCTCAGGCGGTTTTTGACGGCGTTTATGTCATAATAGCCGGGATGCGCGTCAATGAATGACCGCAGTTCGGCGTAGTATTCGCTGCTTTCGGGGGTGCCGTAGTCGGGGCATCCGGCGGCTAAGAGGTACGCCGCGGCGTATTCCGAGCCTTTGTTTTCCTGGTAAAGTGCCATGAACTTGTCGCGCAGAGGTGTTTCGGAGTCATCGCCGAAAAGGTGGCGCCCTATGTAGCGGAGCATGTCGACGCGGATTATGGAGAGCGCGGCCTCGTCGGATGGATGCGCCGCGCCCCAGGAACGGTAGATGTCGAGTATGGCGCCTATCGGGGAGTTTGGAAGCGACGGATACGCGGCCGCGGAATCGAACGGGTCGTCGAGCAGCGAGGCGTTCAGAACGCTCTCGCCGTTGTCGAACGGCAGGAGGTTGGCCACGGCCTCGGAAGCGGCGAAGTCGTAGATGGTCGGATAAAAGCGCGTCGCGGTTTTCCCGTATGTCAGAGCCGCCGAATAGTCGGACAGTGGCGTTTTCAGCATCGCCTCGCGGTATGACATCGCCTCGCGGGTGAGGCTCTCCACCTTTTTCAGGAACTGGTCGCGGCTCCAGAGGGTATAGTCGCCGGCAGGCTCGCCGCCGAGAGTGGGGCGGCGGTTGTATTTGTAAGAGTCAGATGTGTAGGCGCATCGGTAGAGGGTGGCTTCGAGGGTTTTCAGCATCCCTTTCGCCGCCGGGTCGGAGACTGCCCCGGCTGTGGCGGCAACCTTGTCGATCGCCGCGGCGAGCGAGTCCGTGTCCACCATGTTCTTGGCGAGTGCGAGTCGCACCAGGGCGTTCACCGCCAGCGAGCCGTTGTCGGTCTTGACGGCCTTGTCGAGGTCGGCCTTGGCGGCTTTCTCTACTTTCATCGGAAAGGCGAAATCGGGTTTGGCGGTCTGGGGATAGAGGCGCGTACTCATCAGTAGAAGCAGTGTTATAGCAAGGAATAATTTCTTGGCCATGGCTCGGGTGTTTTGGCTGGTGTCGAGTTGTTTTGTCTCGCCTCAAAACTTCGCGGGGATGCCGGGGTTGCTGCCCGGTATCCCCGCTGGTCTTGATGATTTTTGAAAAAATATACTGTTTTATTATAGTTCACAGGGGAGGGTGGCCGATAAGTAAACGGCCGCGGGGCCGCGGAAGTTTACTGCTGGGCTTTTTCGGCGGCAGCCCGGGCGTTGCCGCGCAGGCGGTGGTGCTGGCGCATCATGTCGCGGGCGAATTTGCGGTCGGCTTCCTTCAGGCGGAAAAGCTGTTTGGGCGAGAGCACTTCTTTGAATTTCGCGGCATAGTCCTTTTCGATTTCGGCCTGGCGCACTTTTGTCTCGTAAATGGCCTCTGTGGCTTTCTCGTATTCGAGATCCGAAGCGTCTGGCGCCTCCGATATGCGGCGCTCCATCTGCCGGGTGTCCTCGTCGAGGCGGGCGCACTCGTCCTCCATATCCTCGTAGAGGGGGAAGAATTTCGCCTGCTGTTCCTTGGTCAGGTCAAGTTCCTTGGCGAGATACGCGCGCTTGTACTGGCGCATCTCGGTCATCCATTGCTTGCGCGGGGATTTGTCCTGGGCCTGTGCCATGGGAGCCGCCACGGCGGCAATCGCGATAAGCGTTATGAGAACGAGCTTTTTCATCTTTGGCAATCTTAAAATTCAAAGTCGCGTTATTCGTTGGCTGGTGCCGTGGCTTCCGGATCCGCTAAGTCGTAAGTCGGCTCTCCGGGCTCTACTTCTTCGCCGATGACGTCGTCCACGTCGATTGAGTCCTCATACATCTCCTCCCACACCTCGCGGCTCGATATGTCGTCGTTGATGTAGTCGTAGATGAAGTGTTCGTCGCTGAGGGCGCTCGACAGCACTTTGTTGTTGTCGATTGACAGGTCGATGCCTGCCGATGGCGTCATCAGTGTGAACATTTTGAGCATGCACCATATGCCGGCGAACATCGCCGCCATGTAGACGTAGGGGCGGAGCCGCTCCCAGGTGGTCTTCGGGCGGAGGAGCACCGTTCCCTCTGCCTCCGGATTTGGTGGCAGCTTGGCGGCCATCTGTTCTGCGAACGATTCAAAGAATCCCTCCGGCACGGTCATCCCGTCCTTGCCTCCGGCTTTCTCCAATATGTCGCTTTCTTTTTTCATCTCGTTGTCTTTGAAGCATCAAAAGGCCGTTTGCCGCTTTGGGCGGCTTGCGGGTGGGAGTATGGTGGAATCTCTCTTCCGGGGCCTGTTTCATTCGTTTGACTACCGACCCGACCGAAAGTTTAGCGCGGTCGCTAAAAAATATGTTTTTTCGGCGGATTTACTGACGGGCGGCGAAGTAGGACTCGATTTTGCGGACGGCGAGATGGTAGGAGGCTTTGAGCGCGCCGACCGAAGTGCCGAGGATTTCGGAAATCTGCTCGTACTTCATATCGTCGAAGTACTTCATGTTGAACACCAGGCGCTGCTTCTCGGGGAGGGTGGCAACGGCTTTGCGGAGCTCCTTGGAGAGTGCTTCGCCGTCGGTCCACTCGTCAGCCTCGATGAGGTCGGCCATACGCCCCTCTTCGTCGTCGAGGCTGACGCTGAGGCGTTTGCGCTCGCGGGCCAGGTGGGTGAGACTTTCGTTGATGGCAATCTTGTGGAGCCAGGTCGACAGACGCGCGTCGCCGCGGAACTGGTCGATCGACTGCCACGCTTTGAGGAATGTGTTCTGAAGGATGTCGGAAGCGTCGTCGTGGCTCTGCACCATGCGTCGGATCTGCCAGTAGATCGGCTCGGCATAGAGACGCGTCACCTCGTTGAACGCCGCCCGGCAGGTCGCTGGTTCGCGCAGCCGCCCGATTAGCTCTTGGTTCTCCTGAGGTGCTTCCTTTGACATCCCTGAAATGCTTGTTGAATTGCTTAGGTATTGTTTACAGGCTTCAAATTTAACAAATTCCCCACTAATGGCAAAAACGCCGCGCCTTTTTTATGTTTTATTAAGGCGCGGCGTTTTAGGGGTTTGCTGTTCAGCCAATGAGTTCCGCTTACGGGCGGATGCGGGTCAGCATCAGCTGGTCGACCAGGGAGTGGTTCGTAGCGCCGTTCATGTTGGCGTCGAGAGGGGTGTAGCGTATGCTGATTACATGGCGTCCGGCTGTAAGCGGGGCTTCGAGCACGTTGGTGGTGCCCCAGTCGTTCCAGTTGCCGACGCCGCGTTGGGGCATGACGATGGTCCCAAGCCGCTTCCCATCGATGTAGACTGAGCGTATGGCGCATTTGTTTTCGGTGTTGACCGGGCCGTTGCCATTGGCGTAACGGAGCGTCAGCGCGTATGTGCCCCCTTGCCTGATGTTGACCGGGACGGCGATTTCGCCGGTTGATTTGTCGAGTTCGGCGAACCCGTTGCCGCGGAATCCGAGCACGGGGCTTTTGGGAAGGTTGCAGGCCTCGGGAGAAGCTATGCGGGTGGTTTCGTCTGGCATCTGCTCGATTATGACCGGGCGGTTGGAGCGCGGTTCCGAGGCGAATCCCTCGACACCGTCATCACTGACACCGACAACCATGTACTCGCCCGGGATCACCGCGTTATAGCTCGTCTCCCGGGTGGAGGCGACTTTGTTCCCGTCGCGGTAAACGTCATAGTGGCCGATGTACTCTATTGGGTTCCATCGCAGCAGGTTGTTGACCGGGATGCCCTCCCCGTCGAGAGCCGGGTCGTTGGAGAGCCACGCCGAGGGGGTTAACGGGGCCTTTACGTTGGGGGTCTCGTTGACACGCGCGGGGAGCGGATTGTTGTCGTCCATTACGATGCGTATGTCGTTCTCTCCCCTGATGTCGGCTGGGATGAACGGGGCGTGCTCTCTGCCGTTCAGCTTGAACGACTTCACGCGGTCGCCGTAGCCAGTGACGGTTATGTTGAGCACGGCGTCGCGGTAGCGCAGCCCGGTCAGCGTCCTGGTGTCGGCCATCGCTTTGGGAATGAACGGGCTGAAACGGAGGCCGTCGGTCTCGTACCGCACGCCGAAGAGCATTTTCAGCGTCAGGGCTATGTTGCCCGAGAGGCACCACAGCATGTTGGAGGAGTTGAGTTCGGTCGCTATGTCGCCGTTGTCGAGCACGAAATTCTCCTTGTTGGTCGCGAACAGCGCCGCCGGGCGGAAGATGGAGCCTATCCCCTGCATCACCCCCTCGCTGTTGCCGGCCTTGGCGTTGGCCAGGGTCCAGTAGGCGGCCACCCAGGGCCATAGCGCGTTGTTGTGGTATGGGGGCATGTCGGCGATCTGCGGGAAGAAGATGCCCGGGCCGAACGGCGTCACGGGGTTCTTCTGGGAAATCACCCTGGCGCGGCCGGGGTCGGCCACGTCGTAGAGGATCGCGAGCGATTCCCCCAGCGTCTCTGCCCGCGGGTTGAGGATGGGGAACTCGCGGCCGTAGCGGTACATGGCGTAATACCCCTTGTCCTCCATCCACAGCTCGCGGTTTATGGCTTCGGCGAGCTTGTCGGCGCGGCGCGTGTATGTGGCGGCTTCCTCCTTGTGGCCGAGAATAGAGGCGATTTCGGCGAGTGTGCGCCAAGCCTGGGCGTGGACCACGCTCGTGCCCAGCGCCTCGCTCTGGTATATGTCGGCGGTCTGCATCCATTTGGGATAGCTCTGCTCGCGCCAGTCGATGAAGGAGGTCTCGCCGCGTACCAGCCCGGTCTCGGGGTCGTAGATGGTCTGGTAGTCATCCTCGAGCGAGTTCTTGATCACGGGGTAGATTTTTTCGAGCCACGCCTTGTCGCCGGTGCTCTTGTAAACCTCGAACGCGGCTATGCCCCAGATCTGGCGGTCGGAGCTTACCGGCCACGCTCCTCCCGAGCCGGTGTCCTGGATGATGCGGCCTGTGGGCGATATTTTGTGCTCCAGCGAGATGCGCGACACCTCGGGCTGCAACGCCGCCATGGCGAGGATTATCGAATACGACACGTCGCGGGTCCACACTCCCGGCCATTCCTTTCCCGTGCGCAGGGTCGAGTCAGGCTCGATGGCGTTGACCATCTCGTCGAGCCCCATGGTGTAGATGGCGTCGTGGAGGGTGTTGGAAGAATGGAGGCGGGGATAGGCCGAGAGGTCGTTGCGGCGTTTCCATGTCTTGTCGATAGGCATGAAGTAGCCGGGCTGGGCGTAGTAGTCCGAGATGATTTCCTCGTCGTTGGGGGCGTATGCCTTGAACGGCCCTTGGAATATGGTGTCGGCTTCCCAGCGGTACGCCGGGGTCTCCACGATCACTCCCTCGGTCATCGAGGCTGTGGCGGAAGGGGAAACGATGACGGCTCCCGCCGCCAAGGCGCAGACACGTTTGACTGCGGCGGTGATGGGTTGTGTCTTTGTGTATCTCATGCGTCGAAAACGTATGCGTTGGTTCAGGTGTTCGGTTCAGTATGTGAAACTCTACAAAATTACGATTTTTCCGACAATTACTCTGTCTCGGTTCCGGATAATTTTGTAAATTCGCCGATATGGAGATTCGAAAGATTATCGCGGCCATTCTGGCTGCCGGCACCGTTTTGACGACTTTGGGTAATGACCTTATCGGTGACAGCTTCCAGGCTGAGGAGGTGGTGGTAAGCGGTGCCGGGGCGACGCTCGGCGGGACGCTGACGCGTCCGGCGGGAGAGCTGAAAGGGGCGCTGGTGCTCGCCTCAGGCAGCGGGGCTCAGGACCGCGACGAGGAGGTTTCAGGCCACCGGCCTTTCCGGGCCGTCGCGGAATACCTTGCCGGAAGGGGCTACGCGGTACTCCGTATGGACGACCGCGGGGTGGGGGCGAGCGGCGGGGATGCTTCCGCGATGACTGTCGCCGATTACGCGGCTGACCTTTCCGCCGCGCTCGCGAAGCTCGATTCCGTTCTCTCCCCTGAAATCCCCAAAGGGGTGTTGGGCCATTCTGAGGGTGGCAACGCGGCGGTGAAGGCCGCCGTAAGCGATCCGGGATGCCGGTTCATAGTGACGCTCGCGGCTCCGGCATGGCCCGGCGATTCGATTGTTATGTCGCAGGCCCGGGCTATGGCCACGGCAATGTCCGGGAAATGGGACGGCGAGGCCGCGCAGCGGCGGCTGATGGACTTGGTGAAATCCCCGTTGCCCACCATGGCCCTTGCCCCGATGCTTTATTCCGAGATTGCCGGGATTCTCGGCGACGCTGCCTCCTTGCCGCAAGTCAGGGAACAGGTCAGCAGGCAGGTGGAGGTTCTGACATCTCCCGCCTACCGCTCCATGCTGCGGTATGACCCGGCTGACGATATGCGGCGCGTCGCGGTGCCTTGGCTCGCTCTCAACGGCGACAGGGACTTACAGGTGCTGCCGGCCAATCTGTCGACCATATCCAGCCTTAACAGCTCCGCCGAGATGGTGCTGCTGCCCGGGCATAACCATCTGTTTCTCAAATGCGCGACCGGCCTTGTACAGGAATACGCCTCTCTCCCCGGCGACATATCGGAAGAGACTTTGGCTGTCATCGGCGACTGGCTTGACCGGCTGTCTGCCTCCTGGAGCGAATAGGGGAATGGAAAGAGACCGGCGCGCGGGAATAATTGATGCCGGCTTCCGGCGAACAATGGCGCCGCTTCGGGCGTATTAATTGTTGACAATTCAATTATTCCGAAAATGAGAGTCAGCATAATATCCAGGTTGGGAGCGGCGGCACTGGCGGTGTCGCTCGCGGGAAGCGTGTTTTCGCCGCAGGTGGAGGCCCAGGGGTTCTCCTTCGGTTTTTCAACGCCCGAAGGGGTGTCGTTCAACGTCGGCACCGGCACCGGCTCGGGCGGGTGGCAGGGCGCCCCGCTGTGGATGGCTCCCGCAGTGGCAGTTCCGGCAGTCGTAGCCGCGCCCGTCTATTACGGGGAGTCGCCTAAGCACTACCGAAAGCGGGTCAAGAAGATGCGCAAGGCCATGCGCCGGGCGGCATCAGGCGCGTGGGGCGCTGTGGAACTGCCCGGCGGGATTGTGGTGAACATGGGGGTGCCGCTCGGTTATGACGACGACTGGTATGACGATGACGACTGGGACGACCACCATCACCACCATAAGTATCACAAGAAATTATACAAGGAGCGCAAAAAATACCTCAAAAAACTCCACAAGCATCATAAGCACCACAAACATCACCACGATGATGACGACTGACCGACACCCCCGCGCGTCACAGTCGGCTCACTTCGGGCCGAGCGACAGTATGGACGGGGTTGTCAGGCGGCCGGCGGCACGCAGTATGTCGTCGGCGGTCACAGCCTCCACGCGCGCGGCCTGGGCTGCCAGGGAAGCGACCGAGCCGAAATAAAGCATCGACCGGGCCGCCGAGAGAATGTTCTGCTCGGAGCTGTCGCCACTGACCCGGAGCTGGCCGAGGTACTGTTTCTTGGCGGCGGCAAGGGCGCGAGGCGTCATAGGCTCCCGGGCCATGCGGTCAAACTCTGCCAGCACGAGCTCGCGGCAACGGTCGTTGTCATCCGGATCGCACCCGTAATACACCGCGAACAGTCCGCAGTCGGTCATAAGGTTGGCCGATGCCTCCACGGAGTATACAAGCCCGCGGCGCTCGCGTAGCGCCACGTTGAGGCGCGAGTTCATTCCGGGGCCTCCGAGTATGTTAGCCGCCAGTCCGATCGCGTAACGCTCGTCGGAATAGACAGAGGGCACTGAAGCTCCGATTATGGTGTGGGTCTGGTGTGAGTCGGTTTCTTTGAGTTCGCGGAATGGGGGGAGCGCCGAGGGCGCGACCCTGGCGAGCCGTTCACCCTGTGCCGGATATGCCGCGAAACGCCGCTCTACGAGTTCCGCGACCCTTGCCGGGTTGGCGGGGCCGTGGTAGAAGGCCGCGGTGCGCGGCGCCGTGTAGCATCCCGCGAGCCATCCGCGGCATGCCTCGGGAGTGAACCGCGGAAGGTTTACGGCAGGCCCGAGAATGTTGTGGCCGAGTTGCGAGCCAGCGAAGAACCTGTCTTCGAAATCGTCGAACACGGCTTCGGCGGGGGAGTCGAGATATGAATCAATCTCGTCGCTTATCACCTCGCGTTCCTTTGCCAGCTCCCTTTCAGGGAATACGGAATGGGTGGCCAGGTCGGCGATCAGTTCTATCGCGCGGCCAAGGTTCCCGCGTGGGAACACCGAGTAGATTGTTGTCTCTTCCTTGGTGGTGAAGGCGTTCAGGTCGCCGCCGACGGCCTCCATGCGCCCGTTTATATGGCAGGCGCGGCGATGGGTCGTGCCTTTGAACACCGTGTGCTCTACGAAATGGGCGAGCCCGTGAAGGCCGGGAGCCTCGTCGCGGCTTCCGGCGCTCACGGTTATCCCGAAGTATTCCACAGCCGCCGGTGCCTGGACGGCCGCGAACCTCATTCCGCAGGGCAGAACCAGGGTGGTCGCGCGAGGTTCTTTCATACAGCTGTTCCGGCGGTTTCCGGCTCCCGCCATTTGCCGTCGGAGCGGATGATTTCGATGAGCCGTCCGACGGCTTCATCCGACGGGATGTTTTTCTCGACGCACTCCTTTCCGCGGTACAGGCTTATTTTGCCGGCCGCGGCTCCGACATATCCGTAATCTGCGTCGGCCATCTCTCCGGGGCCGTTCACGACGCATCCCATCACGGCGATCTTCAATCCTTTGAGATGGGACGTGGCAGCCTTTACCCGCTTCACGGTCTGTTGCAGGTCGAAGAGGGTGCGGCCGCAGCCTGGGCATGACACGAACTCGGTCTTGCTGATTCTGCGGCGCGTGGCCTGCATGATGGATAGCGACAGCCTGGCGAGTTCTTCTGGCGACAGCGCGTCAGAGACGATCTCCATACCGTCGATCAGTCCGTTAAGCAGTAGCGCACCGAAGTCGGCCGCGGCCCGGATCACGACCTGTTCGGCGCTTGCTCCGGGATAGGCTATGCGGGCTATTACCGGGCGGCGGTCCCCTTCGGCTGTCATACGGTGTACGCGTGCCGAGATGTCGCCCAGTGGATTGGGGTGCGATGTCTCGATTACCGCTATCCCTTCGGATGGAATCACATCCAGACCGACTACGACCGGAACGTTTCCACCTCCCACATTACCCACGGGGTCCGACTGTCTGCGTTCTGGTCGCAGCGGGTCATAGCCGGGCGCGAAATCCCCCTCTATGGCTGGGGCGTACTCGCGCGCCGCTATGTAGGCGGCCAGCTCGCGGGCCACGGGCACTTCCGCTTCCGGCTCCTCGCTGAGGGATACGCGTATGGTGTCGCCTATCCCCTCGGCCAGCAGGGTGCCTATCCCCGCGGCCGAGCGCACGCGGCCGTCCTCGCCGTCGCCGGCCTCGGTCACCCCGAGGTGGAGCGGGAACGCCATCCCCTCGCGGTCCATGGCGCTTACGAGCAGGCGCACCGTCTCGACCATCACCACGGTGTTCGATGCCTTGATGGATATGACTATGTCGTTGAAATCCTCCTTCACGGCCACCCTGAGGAACTCCATGGCGCTTTCCACCATTCCGGCCGGGGTGTCGCCGTAGCGGCTCATTATGCGGTCCGAAAGGGAGCCGTGGTTAACCCCGATGCGGATGGCGGTGCCGTGCTCGCGGCACAGGCGCAGGAATGGCGCGAATGTGTCGGTTATTTTGCGCAGCTCGCCGGCATACTCCTCGTCGGTGTATTCGAGCTTGACGAACGTGCGCCCGGGATCCACGAAGTTTCCGGGGTTGATTCTCACTTTCTCCACCACCTCGGCGGCGGCGAAGGCCGCCTTGGGGTTGAAGTGGATGTCGGCCACCAGGGGGATGTCGCAGCCGGCCGCGCGCAGCCGGCCGCGTATTTCCCCCAGGTTGCGGGCCTCGCGTACCCCCTGCGCCGTCAGCCGGTCGATGTCGGCCCCTGCGCGGGCTATCCGCTCGGCCTGGGCGGCGGAGGCCTCGGTGTCCATCGTCGAGGTGTTGTTCATCGACTGGACGCGCACGGGATAGCCGCTGCCTATCTTAACTTTGCCGACGGTGGTGGTTGTGGTTTTCCGGCGGCGGTAGTCGAAAACGCTCATTGGTGTGGTCGTTTCAGATGGTTAGAAGGATGCTTCCGAGCCGGATACCTTGTATTCGTAGTCGATGCGGTCGAGCTCGGCGTTGGCCTTGACGATTTTCTGCCGCAGGGTGGAGACCCATCCGTCGTAGCGGGCCGACAGCTTGCCGTCGGTCAGCGCGAGGATGCGTACGGCCAGGACGGCGGCGTTCATCGCCCCGTCGATGGCGGTGGTGGCCACGGGTATGCCCGGAGGCATCTGGGCTATCGAGAGCAGCGCGTCGCGCCCTTCGAGGGTTGCCGACAGGGGCACGCCGATTACTGGCAGCGGCGTGAGCGCGGAAATAACGCCCGGCAGTGCGGCGGCCATTCCGGCTCCGGCGATGATTACCTTCACGCCCCGCTGCTTGGCTCCTCGGGCGAAGTCGGCCACCTCTTCGGGGGTGCGGTGGGCCGAAAGGGCGAGCATTTCAAACGGTACCGCCATGTTGTTGAGGAAGTCGGCGGCTTTTTTCATAACCGGCAGGTCGGAGGTGCTGCCCATTATGATGCTTACCAGGGGTGTCATGATGATTCGGTTTATTATGTTGTTGGGGTAAAGTGTCGGGTTGTCGCGGGCGCGCCATCATCTGGCGGAAAACAGAGGCCCGAGCCACCACGCGGCCGCGAATACGCAGAAGAAGCCGTTGATGAAGCCGGCCGCCACCTGCGCGAGGGTGTGGCGGCGGAGTATGAGGCGGGCCGTGCAAACCATTCCCGATAGGATTACGGCGGCGATGAACTCGGGCATCAGGCCGCCCACGCTGCTGCCGCTGTACATGAGGAAGAAGATCACCGCCGTAAGGCCGCCCATGCCGGTGGCGTGGCCTGAAATCTTCCACCAGCGGTTGACGATTGTGAGTACCGCGAGCGATACGGCGCCCCCTATCAGGAACATCGACAGCCACATAGGGGCGTTCACGAAGCGGGTGTACACCGCTGTCCCGACGTAGCACGCCGTGGCCACCAGGTATGGAACCGTGCGGTCTTCGCGGTTGTTAAGTCCCGGCTCCTTCACGCTTCCAAGCCGGTAGAGCATGAATATGGCGATCACGGGGATGGCGCAGGTAGCGGCGAAAGTCACCGCTGTAACTGTCACACGGGCTTTCAGCGGGCTGAAGCTCAGGTATGAGAGCAGCATGGCGAGCGCCACTCCGTATGTCGCCGTCAGCATCGGTGAGAAAACCACTGAAAGGAAGCGCGAAAAACCGGTTAAGAACTTCATATATGGCGGGGTGTTGTTTGTTGTCAGGGGGAGATGTTCCAGCGTGTCGCTATATTCTGTAACGGACAGCCGCCGGGTTATGTTTGCTTCCGCAGCCGCGCCACGGGAAATCCGAGGCGCTCGCGGTATTTTGCCACCGTGCGGCGGGCGATGTCGAGGCCCCGTGCCCTCAGCAGGGATGTCAGTTGTTCGTCGCTCAGTGGCTTCGCCTTGTCCTCGGCCTCGACCAGCTCTGTCAGGAAGGCCGATATGCGCGGCGACGTGGTCGCGTCGTCGTTGTCCTTGGAGCGCTCGTTGAACAGCATCTTCAACGGGTAGGTGCCGCGCGGGGTGGCGACATACTTTCCCTGGGTGGCGCGGGAGACCACCGACAGGTCGTAGCCGGTGCGGGCCGCTATGTCGCGGAGCACCATCGGGCGCAGCCGCGACGGGTCGTCGGTCAGGAAGAACTCGCGCTGGACGGCCATTATGGCCGCCATGACGCGGTAGAGCGCTTCCTGGCGCATGGAAATCAGGCGGATGAATCCCTGCGCGTCGTCGCGCCGGCTCTTGATGAACAGCCTCGCGGCGGCAGCTTCGCGCTGCGACGCGGGTGGAAGGGGCGTGTCCTCGGCGAATGTCTGCGAAACGTTAAGTTCCGGTATCCGGTTGAGGAGGGTGAGGGAGAGGTTGCCGTCGGAGTCCGGCTCCACGAGGAAGTCAGGAGATATGTGTCTCGAGCGGTCTTCAAGCCCGGATGGAGCGAGGAGCGCTCCCGGCTTCGGGTTCAGCCGGCTTATGACGGCGAGCGCGTCGTCGAGCGCGTCGCGCGTGATGCCGAGTGCCGAGGCGATTTTGTCGAAATGCCGTTTGGAGAAGAGGTCGAAGTAGTCGCGGATTATCTCGCGGGCGGTCAGTTGCTCCGTTGAGCGCCGCATGCGGTCGAGTTGCAGCAGCAGGCAGTCGCGCAGGTCGGTGGCGCCTACGCCGGCGGGATCGAGCGAGCGGACCATCTGCCATACCCGGTTTACGGTTTCGGGGGATATTTCGGCACCCTCGGCCATGAGTATGTCGTCGGCGATCGAACGGATGTCGCGCGTCAGATAGCCGTTGTCGTCGAGGTTGCCTATTATGTGCTTCGCCGCGAGCCGTTCCTCGTCGGCGACATCGAGCTGTTGCTCGAGCTGCCGCGTCAGCGATTCGAATAGTGTCTCGCCGTAAGCGTCAGGCGATGTCGATGGCTCGGGGATATAGGTGTCGCGGCGCGCCGTGAACGCGCCGCGGGGTATGTAGTTGTCGGGAATGTCGTCGTCCGAGGCGAAATCGGCGCGGCTGATCTGCTCGGGTGTCTCGTTGAACGTGGCGCCGTCCTCGGTCAGGCCGCCCTCGGCGTGTTCCGCGGGATCCGCGGCCTCGAGCGCGGGCATGTCCTCCACGGCGCGGCGCACCTCCTCCTCGATTTCGGGGCCGTTCATCTCCAGCAGGCGCACGAACTGCACCTGCTGGGGAGTGAGCTTCTGTCGTAGCCCCTGTGTCTGGCTGAGCTGCTGCGATGCCACGGAGTTTTTCTATCTGTTTAGTATTTGCCCATGTCGACGGTCATCTTGCGCAGGATGGAGTCCTTGATGGCCAGGGCGCTCTCGGTGTCGATGGCAACCTCGAATCCGGCGCAGGAGAATGAGCCGTCGAGCGTCCGGCAGGGGTTGAGCAGGAGGTTGAGGTCGGTAATCGCGTACCTCTCTACGGGCACTCCGTTGTTCATCGGTTCAAACCTTTCGGGAACGTCTATCGTCAGGCCGTCGTCGCCGACAGAGAACGGGTGGCTGAGGAAGTCCATGTCGAGCGTGCGGGGCATCCCCTGGCTGAATTTGGCTTCGTACAGGAGGATTTTCGCTTTCCTGGCCTTGTGGTCGAGGATGAGGAAGTAGACGGTGCTCTCGTTCTCGTAAGGATCTTCGCCAGCCTGCGCGGTGGTTACAGTCGTTTTGCCCATAAAGGCGTTGTATTTCATCACGCCGCGGATTTTATAGGCGTTGTCGAGCGTGTATTCGATGCGCACGATTTCGGGAGCGCGGCCCGAGGAGAATATGTAGGCGTTGAAGCCGGTTATCTCGTGGTCGTTGCCGTCGGTGTCGCGCACGACCAGCGGGTTGCGGTTGGATATGGTCCAGGAATTGTCTTTCTGATCGACAGTCAGGAGCAGGTTGTCGATGGTGAAGCTGATGTTTTTCCCTTCGGCATATGTCAGCTTGACGGCCTCCAGCGAGACGTTGAATGTGGATGTGTTGATTTTGAAGTTGTAGGTCGGAGCGTCGAATATGGCCCAGGATCCGTCGCCGGAGATGTTTTTGCAGGTGGTGAACGACACGTTGGGGTTCAGGGTCAGGTTTACCACGGGATCGTAGTCGATGTCGTTGTCGCTGTCGCAGGCGGTCGCGCCTGCCAGCAGGAGCATGGCGGCCGCGAAGGTCTTTAAAATTTTCATATTGCTGGATTTCTTATATCTGGTTGTTTTTGGCGTTTAGTCGAACTCGAGGTTCCAGCGGGCTGTCAGCCCGAACGTGGCTCCGGGGCCGCGCTGGAGGAACGCGTTCCTTATTGAAACGAAATAAAAAGTGTCATATTGCGTGGCGGTGATGTTGTCGGCCCACAATTCAACCGCCAGGTCGCCGAAATCGGCGGTCGCCGAGGCGCCGACGGAACAGTAAAAAGGCTGGCTGACGGTATTTGCCTCGTCCCACCACACGCGGCCCACGCCGCGGACGTTGGCCTGGGCTGTCAGTCCTGTGAGCGCCATGCCGCTGAACGATTTTCCCCAGGTCGCTCCCGCGAAGAGGGTGTTGGCCGGAGCGTATGGCACGGTGTTGCCCGAATAGTCGGCCTTTCCGTTGTCGAACTCGCGGAACCGGGCGTCGGTGTGCCCGTATGATGCCCGGAATTCCCAGTCGCCGGCAGAAAATGTCCCGGATAGTTCGACACCGCGCGAGCGCGATTTCCCGGCGTTGGTCATCATGCGGCCGGTGGTGTCACCCTCGGGGAATACTGTGAGCTGCTGGTCGGCGCACTCGATCCAGAACAGGGCGGCGTCGGCCCGGAGCCGGCCCCCGAGGAAGCTGAGGTGGGCGCCGGCCTCGAACGTCCAGTTTTTCTCGGGGTCGTAGCCGATTGTTTCCTCGAGGTCGTAGTCGGGGTTGATGCCGGTAAACTCCATGACGTCCTGTTGCAGCACCTGCGAGAACATCTGGGTGTTGTAACCGCCCGCCTTGTACCCCTTGGTTGCGGAGGCGTAGATGTTGCCGGCCGATGCCGGTAGGGTGTAGCTAACGGAGAGCTTGGGGAGGAGCTGGAAGAAGTCTTTCGACAGGGCGCCGCGCTTATCGATTTTAACAGGCACGTTGCGGTAGGGTTCTCCGTCGTGGTAGTATGTGAACGATGACTCGCAATGGCTGTGGTAGTCGATCGCGGCGTGCTCCCAGTCGAAGCGCAGGCCAAGGGTCAGATTCCAGTCGCCCAGGGTCAGGGAGCTTTCGTGGTAGGCCGACGCTCCCCACGAGGGGAGGGTGAAGTCGCTCCCCAGCAGGAACGAGCGCTCGTCCCAGCGGAGCGGGTAGGAGGGGTTCTGCTGTGTGGGCTTCGCTTCCAGGAGGTTGGTTATGCCGTAGTCGCCGAACGTGACTGGCGCACTCATCCGGCCCCGCTTGCCGAAGCCGAACGCGCCTCCGAGCCAGCGGTACGCGCCCTTGCTTCCGCGGGCCACGAAATCGGCCGTGACGCCCCACTCCTTGCGGGCCTGGGTGAGGGTGAAGTAGTCAACCGGCAGGAAGTCCTGGTCGAGCGTCATGTCGTCGTCGATGTACTGGAAACTGATAATCGACGAGAAGTCTATCCCGCGGAAGCGGTGCTTGACGGTCAGCCCGTCGGTGAACGACGTGCGGCGGTAATAGCAGGTGTCGTTGTAGGCGATTTTCCCGGAGGCGACCGACTGGTATGGGTAGCCGTTCTGCCGCGCTATCGTCAGCGTGGCGGCGTTCTCTACCATCACGTTCTCGGCGGGACGCCAGGCGGTCTTCCACCGGGCCGACCAGTCGCGCTCGCGTCCTGCCGGGGTATTGTTGTATTCGTTGCGATAGAAGCCGTCGGTGCCGGTCGCGAGCAGGTTGAGCCCCATGCCCAGCCCGGGGGCGAGCCTGCCGTAAATCGCCGCTGAAGCCTTGTAGGTGTTGTGGTTGCCGTATGTGGCTCGCAGTCTCACTCCCTGCCACGACAGCGGCGAGAGGGTGTAGATGTTTATCAGGCCTCCCATGGTGTTTCTGCCGTAGAGTATGTTCTGCGGGCCGCGCAGAATTTCCAGCCGGGCTATGTCGGTGAGGTCGAAGTCGAAATTGTCCTTGTTCAGAATAGGCACGTTGTCGATGTTCAGGCCGACCACCGGCTGGTCGATGCGCGCTCCCAGCCCGCGGACGTATACCGTCGAGGTCATCCTCGAGCCGTAGGCCGGGATATAGAAGTTCGGAGCTATCTCGCTGGCTTGCTTGATGTTGACGACATCGAGCCGCTGGAGCGCCGCCTCGCCGAGCGATGTCACCGCCTCGTCGTGGTTGGCGAGAGCGCCACCCTTGATGCCGGTCACCGACACCTCCCTGAGGGTCAGTACTGTGTCGGCCTCGGCCTTGACAGGCGCGGTGTTTCCCGCGGCCAAAGCCGGGGTTATGGCGGCGACCAGTAACACGCCCAAGGTCAAGCGCCTGGCACTCAGATGCTTGTTGCTGTGTATTGAGAAACTTGGGATTAAAAACTTAAACACCCCGCGAAGTTAGCGATTTTTTTCATACGGGGTGTTGCCGAACACCAAATTGTAGGGACGCACGGCTCGTGCGTCCGAGTTGTCGGGGTTGATTAACAG
>CAJTRT010000015.1 GCA_910579105.1 uncultured Muribaculaceae bacterium
GGCAGTCATGACTGAGAATTTGTTCATCTTGATGGTCTGAAGGTTGTCGAGCACCTTGTGGATGGTCTCGTACTTTGTTCCGCGGTCAGATTTGACAGCGATGCCTTCGCCCTTCTGGATGGCGTCATGAATGTTGGAGTTCGACGAATTGTAAATCGCACGCATCCAAATCTGGAACTCGTTCGTGGTGAGCT
The DNA here is from genome assembly GCA_910579105.1 of uncultured Muribaculaceae bacterium. GTDB lineage: Bacteria > Bacteroidota > Bacteroidia > Bacteroidales > Muribaculaceae > UBA7173. The sequence goes on from CAJTRT010000015.1 coordinate 195, forward strand.
GGTTCCCGTTCTGGTCTGTGTAGCGGATTTCCTCAAAGGGGATGCCGACGTCCTTGCGGGCCATGTCGCCGAGCCACTCATCCTGCTTGCCCTGGTCGAGCATCAGGAATTCGTGCATCTTTGACATCGGCACGCCGAATGAAGCGTTCTTGGCAAACTTTTCCAGGTCGAGCGGCGTGATGCCGGTTTTCTTTCCGGTGTAGGCCTCGTAGTTGGCGGCTGCTGTTTTCAGCACCTCCTTGCGAAGCGCTTCGGAACCCCACTCCTCGGCGCGGTCCGGGTCGGCGTCGCCCAGGAGCGAAAGGAACACCTTTCCCTGGGGGGCGACGAGCACCTGTGCCACGTTCGCGGTGGGAACCTTGATCTCAGAAACAGACGACGGCGTGATCACCGTGACCGGCTCTTTCTGGAGGAAGGTCGAAGTCAGCATGAAGAAAGTAAGCAAAAGAACGGTGACGTCGCTCATCGCGGTCATGTCGATGAGGGTACTCTTTCTTTTAATTTTTACTTTTCCCATATTTACTTAGGTTAAACGGGTTGTTAAAAAGTTAGGGTGTTTAACTGAGTAAACGGGATCAGTGGGTAGCTGCGAACGACTGTACAATCGAGAAACCGATTTCGTCGATAGCGTAGGTGAGGTTGTCGATCTTGTTGGTGTAGAAGTTGTAAGAGATTACGGCGAAGGCACCGGTGGCGATACCGAAGGCGGTGTTCACGAGGGCCTCGGAGATACCGGTCGACAGCTCTGTGGAGTCGGGGGCGCCGGAAGCGGAGAGGGCCTGGAACGACTTGATCATACCGAGCACGGTACCGAGAAGGCCGACGAGGGTGCCGAGGGTTGTCAGGGTAGCCACGATGGGGAGGTTCTGCTGCAAAGAGGGCATCTCGATGGCGGTAGCCTCTTCAACTTCCTTCTGAAGGGTGGCGATTTTCTGCTCCTTGCTCAGAACGGTGTTCTGGTCCATTTCCTCATAGCGGTTGAGGGCTGCGGAAACGACGGCTGCCACGGAGCCTTTCTGCTTGGCGCAGAGAGCCTGGGCGCCCTTGATGTCGTTCTTGGCGAGGCACTTCTTCACTTCGGCCACGAACTTGGCGATGGAGCCGGTGCCTTTGGCGCTCTTGAGGGCGATGGCGCGCTCAACGGAAAGCACGATAACGGTAAGGAAGAGGGTCTGGAGGATAGGAACGATGATGCCGCCTTTGAACACGGTGCCGATGAGGTCGAGGGGATGGGCTTTCTCGAATTCCTCGGGAGCGAACCACATGGACGCGCCGGTGTAACCCTCGGCGTCGAAGTGCGACGGGTGGCCGAACACGAAGAGGAACAGGCATACGGCCACTACGAAGCAGGCGATGATCACCAGGAAGGCGTTCTTGATGCCGCGTACGTTGCTACCGGGTTTTACAGCTGCGGGCTGCTTTGCGGAATTGGGCTTTTGAGCTTCCATAACTTGAAATGTTACTTTTTGTTAGATTGTAAGTTATTGTTAATAATGATTAATAGATTCTCTGTCTCTTGGCTGTCGTTCCGCGGGGTGCCCCGCGTGACGTGGACGTCAGGGAGCCTGCCGCCCGGTGTCTGGCTTCGGAACCGCCGTCGGTTTAAGAGGCGGGTTGCCCGCTCACACTATGAAAAACGAATACTTTCAGCGTTTATTACCTTGCGACCAGGGTTTAGAAGCCGCGTGGGTGGTTAAATATTGTTACCATCCGCACGGCTCGTCTGTTCTCGCTATTGGTGGTTATGGATTGAAACGTATAAGTTTTCAGGCATGTTAAGGTATAGTCAGCTAAAGCTATCTGCAAAATTATGACTATATTTTAAACTGACAAAATTTTCCGCCAAGATTTTTGCCGCGCCATGCCCGCCTGGAGCCTCAGGGGGAGGCTGTCGAATGTGTGAAACAGAAGGCGGGGGCTTGCCGTAGGTTCCGGAAAGCTCCCGCCCGCATCATCTCGCGGAACGCGCGGCGCGGTCAGCGAACTATGTGTTTCTTCCCGTTGACGATATAGAGTCCGGCGGGAAGTGCGTTTATGTCGGCAGGGTTCGAGGTCACGAGCACGCGGATTCCAGTGGTGCTGTATACGGTGAACATGCCGTCGGCGTCGCTCTCGACCGCGGTTATGCCGGATGGTGTCTTGGCGTTGTAGGCAAGGAGTATGTAGTGTGTGGGGGCGCCCTCTGATTTAAGCTCTACATACGCCTCGTGGACTCCTTCCGCCTCCGCTGTGAATGAGAGGGTGAAGCTGCCTCCTGCCGCCGGGAGCGTGCTCGTGCTCAGAGTGAAGTTCGACGGGTTCGCTCCGCCCATCGCGAGCGCGATGTCGTTCGTCAGGTTGTGTCCTGTCACGTTGATCGTCGTGGTATGTGTCGAGAAGGTCTCGGTCTCGACTTCGACAGTGCGGCGGTCAGTTTTGATCTGGGCCACGTCGGTACGCCCGTAGGTCACGTCGTCAATGTAATAAACCACCGAGTTGTCGCGGCCGCGGTTCGAATCGAAAAGGAAGCCTATGAAGAATGTGTCGGCGAGGTCCTGCCCCTCGAAATCTACCACATAGTCGACCCATTCGCCGTTGTAGTCGGCCGAGGCGGGAATACCGAGCCCTTCGAGTTCCTGGAAGTATGGCTCTCCGTCGGCCGTGTCGCAGTAAACGACGCGGAGCAGGTCGGTCATGCCGTCATACATATACTGGCCCATCACCCGGAACGTCAGCAGTTTCGATGCCGAGTTGGCGAAGTCGAGAGCGGGGGTGAGCAGCAGCATCTGGCAGGGATCTTCCGCGCCAGGCTGCGCCTGTGAATCGTAGCCCGTTACCTTGGCGGCCTTGTTGCCGTCGGGGAATCCGTAACCCCACCACGCGCGCTTGCCGATGGCGGCGTTGTTGACCCAGCCGGTGATTCGCAGCGGCTTGTTGCTGACAGCGTCGTCGAACTTCTCGTCAAGGATTGTCAGTGGCGAGGAGGTGTCAAATGTCAGTTCGTCGCCTTCGGCGGGTTGTTCCGGGAGCGCGCCCCCGCAGGATCCGGTCACGGTGATGGTCCGCGCGGGCAGTTTCACGCCGGAAATCTCGATGCGCTCGGTAAAGGTTCCCGCGCTTTTGGGCGCGAAGGTCACCCGCAGGGCGGTGGTCCCGTTCTTCATCAGCATGTTGCTGTTGATTGTGAACGCTCCTCCCGCGTCGCCGAGCACCCTTATAGTCCCGTAATCGGGCAGGTTGGCCGAGGAGATGTTTATGGTCTGGGTCTGTGTCTCACCCGCGGTGGATACCTCGAAGGGTGTCAGAGCCGATGTGTCGGCTGTTGCCTCCGGCAGGTTCTGCGGATCGTAGGCCAGGAACGTGAAATTGAATCCTTTGGCAAGTTCCGCGGGAGTGGTGTCGAAGTTGACGCGGCCGGTGTGCTTGCCGATGGCTGTCGGAGTGTATGTCACAGTCACGGTGGCTGTGCCCGTGCCGGCGGCGATCTCCCCGGTGTCGATGCTGAACATTCCTCGGTTCGCCCCGGTCAGGTACACGCTGACGGGCGACGTAAGGTTGGCTGTGCTTACAGTGAAGCGGAGCACCTGCGTGCTTTGGCCTGTTTCGGCTGCCTCACCTGTGAAGAGTTGCTCGGAAGAGACTTCGAGAGACGGCTCGCCGACAGGCGCGAGCTCTATGTCGCTGAGTGAGCGCGGCGAAATAGAGGCGATGCTCATCGAGCGGCATATGCCGGTCAGGGAGGTGGCGGAAGCCGGTATGGCGGTGCCGACCAGGTCGCTGCCGGCGAAAGGGAGGAGCTTGCCGGCGGAGTGTGTCGGGCCGGAGGTTATGTCAACGGAAGTGGTTCCGAACACGGCGCCCTCTTCGGCATTGAAAGAGATGTCGCTTATCTTTACCAGGCGGTGGATGTAAAGTTCCGGGCTTGTGGCGATGTCGCCGAGGTTCACTTCGACGGCGTTCACGGGGTTGCCTTCAGAAACGAGCGTACCTAGATCGGCGTACAGCGGCATCATGTACGGCACTCCGAATTCCGAAGTCATATAGCCGAATATTTTCTTGATTCTGTCGCCCGCTTTTATGCCTTGGAAATTAACGAAATCGTTTCTGAACGCCACGCCTCCGGCCATGTCTTGGCCGTAAACCGTGCCGGTGGCCGGATCTATGTGGGTGATGGTCACAGTGCTGTTGAGCACGAGGACTTCGTATGTGTCGGGAGTCTGGTTGGCGATCTGCATGGAGTTGACCAGCTGCTTCACCGGAATCGCGGTGGCTGTGAATGAGGTCGAAGCCGTGTTGTCGCCGCTGGCGAAGGACAGCGTGCCTTGGAAAGTCCCGTCGGTGGTAGGATTGTAGGTGACGGTCACCAGGGCGCCTTCCGGCGCGAGGGCCGTTTCCTTGGCGATGGTCGCCGGCGCGACCGAGAAGTCGTCCGAGCCGCTCACTGTCACTGTGATGTCTTCCGTGATTCCGGTGGCGCGTACTGAGAACTGCTTGGTGGCGCTTCCGGTCACATAAGCGGCCAACGGGTCGCTGCTGACCTCCGTGGCCGATATGGACACTTCCGGGTCGGTGCCCGGGTCGTCGCCCCCCTCGTCCGTGAAGAGCGACTCCCAGTCAGTCGCGCCCCGCACCGCGTCAACAAGCATCGTCGGAGCTCCCTTGACACCGGAACCCGCCTGTTGGAACACGATGCCGCGGGCCGCGCCATAGGTTCCGGTGAAGTCTGTGCCGTCTGAGGATGAGAGTGCGGGTAGGGAGCTTTCCGTCTCGGGGTTGATCCATACCGAAATCACGTCGTCGCCTGATTCAGGGCCGTAGGCGTACTTCATCACCAGGCAGTACGTCTTCCCAAGTTCGAACTCTGTATCGGTCGATATTTTCGGGCTGGTTGTCGACTTGCTGAGGCCGAGTTTGAAATGGGCGTCATCAGAGCCGTTCAGGATGAATATGTTTCCCTTCGCGGTAGGGTTGGAGGTGTCGACATATCCCTTGTAGTTGTTGCCGGTAAAGGAGATTGATACGGCCTTGCAGTTTTCAGGAACGGCGTTTACGCAGATCAGCGCTCCCACATACAGGTCTTGCGGGGTGTCTGTGCGGGTGATGTCATGGAACACCGACTGGTCGTAGGCATCGAGATTTCCTGCGAGGCGGATAGCGCCTCCGGCGGGAGCCGACTGGTATCCGGGGTATGTGAGGCTCTGCGATACCACTTGCACCGGGGCGCCAGTCTTGGTTCCGTATTGCAGCCATTCCCCTTGTCCTTTAAGGTCTCCGGCGTTGTAGTCGAAGTTGTCGGAGAATAGCAACCCGGCGCTGGCGCCTGGTGCCAGCGCCAGTGGCAGCACTGCCGCCGCCACTAAGTTCCGTATGTTTTTATCCATAAGCAGAAATTTTGATTGATTAGAGACTGTGTATTTAACCGTTCGGGTTTTCCTTACGTCGTCAGTTTACAAAATTATGTCTTTTTGCCCGTTTTGGAAAATTTTATGGCCGAAATGGCTTATGATTAACTATTTTTGGCAATTTGGCATCCCGCTTGAAAATTAATTGTGTTAATTAATGCGCGTAAAGGAAAAAATCACTAACTTCGCGCAATTCGGCGGCTGGCATATCCGCTTGTACCATAATTAATATTATATGAGCATCGGAATCAAAATCAAGAAGGGTCTCGATATAAACATAAAGGGGGCCGCGGCCTCGCAGGACGCCATTGTGGAACGCCGTTCGGCCACCGCTGCCGTCTGTCCCGACGATTTCCCCGGATTCGTGCCCAAGGTCGAGATAAGGGAGGGCGACGCGGTAAAGGCCGGAGCGCCGCTGCTGCGCGACAAGAATTATCCCGGCATAAAACTGGTTTCCCCTGTATCGGGTGTCGTGAAATCCGTCGTCCGGGGCGAGCGCAGAAAGATCGAGCGCGTCGTGGTGGAAACCGGCGACGGTGGTCCGTCGCGCCTCGACAACGGCAGGGCGGCCGCCGACGCCGCCGCTGCCCGGGAGTTCTTGCAACTCTCAGGGCTTTGGGCCATGACCCGCCAGAGACCTTATGACATAGTTCCGCTCGGAGATGCCGAGTTCCGGGATATTTTCGTGAGCGGCTTTGACACCGCTCCGCTGGCGGTGAATCCCGCGGGGTTCACCGCTGGTGATGTAAAGGCTCTCGAGGCCGGAGTGAAGCTGCTTTCGCTCCTGACTTCCGGAAAAGTCTACGTCAGCCGTCGTCAGGGTGAGATGCTTCCCGATCTCGCCGGCGCTGAGATGGTCGACATAGAGGGGCCGCATCCCTCTGGCAATGTCGGCACGATGATAGCCGCGGTGAAGCCTGTGAACAAGGGCGAGACCGTGATGTGTCTCGATCTACCCACGCTTCGACGTGTCGGGACCGCCGTTCTGACGGGAATAGTCCCAATGAACACGGTCGTGGCCCTGACCGGTTCCGAGGTCACGGAGCCCAAACTGGTCAAGACGGTTGTCGGTGCTGAGATTGCCGCCATCACCGACGGCGACATAGCGGACGACCACCGTCACCACCGCTTGATTTCAGGCAACGTGCTGACCGGGGTGAAGGTCGAAGCCGACGGATACCTGCGCTGGCCCTACCGCCAGGTTACGGTAATCCCCGAGGGGGACGACGTTGACGAGTTCATGGGCTGGGCGTCTCTTTCTCCGAAAAAGCTAAGCACGAGCCGGTCCTTTCCTGGCCACTTCCTTTTCAAAAAGGCTTTCACCCCTGACGCCCGTCTCAACGGCGGCCGACGCGCCATGATCATGAGCGGCGAATACGACAAGGTGATGCCTATGGATATTCTCCCCGAATATCTCGTGAAAGCCATTCTCGCCAGGGATATCGACCGCATGGAACAGCTCGGCATCTACGAGGTGGCTCCGGAGGACTTCGCCCTGGCCGAGTTCGCCGATACTTCGAAGCTCGAATTGCAGAAAATCGTCCGCGAGGGGCTTGACTATCTGCGAAAGGAGCTGTCGTGACAATGGCTGTTGACCAAGAAACACTTTCATTAATCATATAACATTCAAGTTTTGAAAGCTTTAAAGAAACTGATGGATAAGGCGAGGCCGGCTTTCGAGCCCGGCGGGAAGCTCAGCGCTTTCCGTTCGGTCTACGACGGCATGGACACTTTCCTGTTCACCCCCCGCGAGACTTCCAGGTCGGGGGTTCATATCCACGACAGCATGGACTCCAAGCGCGCGATGATAATCGTGGTGTTATCGCTGCTCCCCTGCCTGGTGTTCGGCATGTATAACTGCGGTTACCAGCACTGGCTCGCCTGCGGCGCTACCGAGTTCCCGTTCTGGGGCCTCCTGCTCTATGGTTTCCTCGCGATTCTGCCGTCGATAGTGGTGACGTATCTCGTCGGCCTCGGCATAGAGTTCGCCGTTGCCCAGATGCGTGGCGAGGAGATCCAGGAAGGCTTCCTTGTGACAGGCATACTGATTCCGATGATCTGCCCCATAGAAACCCCGCTGTGGATGATAGCTGTGGCTACGGCTTTCTCCGTGATTTTCGTGAAAGAAGTGTTCGGCGGGACTGGATACAACATATTTAATGTGGCGCTCGTCACCCGCGCGTTCCTCTTCTTCGCCTATCCGGCCAAGATGAGCGGCGACGGAGTGTTCGTGTCGCTCGGCTCGATGCTCGGCCTCGGCGGCCAGGCTCCCGACGGATTTACCGGGGCGACCCCGCTGGGGCAGATCGCCGTAAGCGGCGCGCGGTCGGCCTCCGACCTTTCCGCGGCGTTCAGCGACGTGGCCGGCAACCATATCGACCTATGGCATATGTTCCTCGGACTGATACCGGGCTCTTTCGGCGAGACCTCGACGCTGTGCATCCTTGTCGGCGCCCTGATCCTGCTCCTTACGGGGATAGCGTCATGGCGCGTAATCCTCTCCGTGTTCGCGGGGGGAGCGGTAATGGCGCTCGTGGCCAACTGGTTCGCTACGCCCACATATCCCGCGTCGTTCCTCTCGGTAGGGGAGCAGCTCTGCCTGGGCGGTTTCGCTTTCGCCGCGGTGTTCATGGCATCCGACCCGGTAACCTCGTGCCGCACTAACGTCGGCAAATACGTCTACGGCTTCCTGGTGGGCGTGGTGGCCATCCTGATCCGCACTTACAACAACGGCTACCCCGAAGGAGCGATGCTCGCCGTGCTTCTGATGAACGCTCTTGCTCCGCTGATCGACTATTGCGTTGTCGAGGCCAATGTGCGCCGCCGCCTTGCCCGAGCCAAGTCCTAACCCTTAGAGCGAAAGAAAATGATAAACAAGCAAAGCAACGTCTATACGATAGTTTATATAACGATGCTCGTGGTGGTCGTGGGGGCGGCGCTCGCCCTTACCGCTATGTCGCTCAAAGAGAAGCAGGACGATAACGCCCGCGCCGACAAGATGGGGCAGATTCTCCAGGCCGTGCGCCTTACCTCTCCGCGCGACCGGGTCATATCTGATTTTCAGAAGTACATCACAGACCAGTTCGTCGTGAACTCCGCCGGGCAGAAGGTTGACGGCGCGGAGGCGTTCGGCATCGATGTGGCGGCTGAGGCCAAGAAGCCGGTCGGCGAGCGTCTGCTCCCGGTCTACGTGTGCGCGATACCCGATGCCGGGACGAAATACATCCTGCCGCTCGCCGGCATGGGGCTTTGGGGCCCCATATGGGGATATGTTTCCTTTGACGCTGATGGCTCCACGATTTACGGGGCTTTCTTCGACCACCAGGGTGAGACCCCGGGCCTTGGCGCGGAAATAGCCAAGCCCCAGTTCTCTGACCAGTTCCAGGGGCTTTCGGTAGAGAAAGACGGCGTGTTCACCCCTGTGACGGTTGTCAAGAACGGGCAGAAGCCCGACGGGGCCGGGGACTATGTCGACGGCATCTCGGGCGGCACGATCACCTCTCTTGGCGTGGCTTCCATGCTTGACGATTGCCTGACTCCTTACAAGGCTTTTCTTGAATCAATTAGCGAAAATTAAACCGCGATGGCAGACAAGATAAATTATAAAGAGGTCTTTTTCAACCCTCTGTCGAAGGATAACCCCGTGATAGTGCAGGTATTGGGCATATGCTCGTGCCTGGCCGTCACAGCCAAGCTCGAACCGGCGCTGGTCATGGGCCTCTCCGTGATAGCGGTGCTTGCCTTTTCCAATGTGATAATCTCACTGATTCGAAACACAATACCGACAAACATCCGAATCATAGTGCAGCTCGTGGTGGTAGCGGCGCTGGTAATCATAGTCAACCAGTTGCTGCTGGCCTACGCCTACGACGTGAGCAAGCAGCTGTCGGTGTTCATAGGCCTGATAATCACCAACTGCATACTGATGGGGCGTCTCGAGGCTTTCGCCATGGGAAACAAACCGTGGCCCTCATTCCTCGATGGTGTGGGCAACGGCCTGGGATATGCCTGGATCCTGGTAGTGGTCGGTTTTTTCCGCGAGCTGCTCGGGAGCGGCACGCTGATGGGCTGCCAGGTTGTCCCACAGTCATGGTATGACGCGGGTTATGCCAACAACGGCCTGATGATTCTTCCGCCGATGGCTCTGATCGTGGTGGCGTGCGTCATATGGGTTCACCGCACCCGTAACCCGGAATTACAGGAAAAGGCCTGAGGCCGGAATAGCAAATAACGCCGAATCAATTAGAAATGGAAAATTTCAATCTGTTCATACGGTCGATTTTTGTCGACAACATGGTGTTCGCCTACTTCCTCGGCATGTGCTCATTCCTCGCCGTGTCGAAGAACGTGAAAACCGCTTTCGGCCTTGGTGTGGCCGTGACGTTCATGCTGGTTGTCACCCTGCCTATCAACTACCTCCTTGAAAACTATGTGTTGAAGGCCGGAGCGCTGAGCTGGCTCGGAGAGGAATACGCCCAGGTCGACCTCAGTTTCCTGTCGCTGATAATGTTTATAGCCGTGATAGCCTCTATGACGCAGCTGGTTGAGATGACGGTGGAGAAATTCTCGCCAAGCCTTTACGCCTCGCTGGGAATCTTCCTGCCGCTTATAGCTGTCAACTGCGCGATACTCGGCGGCTCGCTGTTCATGCAGCAGCGCGGGTGGACGAGCGTGTGGACCGCCACTTGCGCCGGAGCCGGCTGGGGCCTCGGGTGGCTCCTGGCCATTACAGCCATAGCCGCCATACGCGAGAGGGTGGCGTCCTATTCCAACGTCCCGGCACCTCTGCGCGGCATAGGCATCACCTTCATACTCTGCGCTCTCATGGGCATCGCCTTTATGAGCTTTCTGGGCATTAAAATCTAAAATAACATTCGATTATGATACTGCTGGAAACATCCACCCTTTGGCCCACAGTGCTTTCGGGTGTTGCAATATTCCTGGTGATTACCTTGCTGCTTGTCGCGGTGCTTCTCATAGCAAAGAAATACCTCGTAAGCTCCGGCAACGTCACCGTCACCATCAATTCCGACCGAAAGGTCGAGGTGGCGGCCGGGCGTCCCCTTCTTTCCGCGCTCGCGACCAAGGACGTGTTCCTTCCGTCGGCCTGCGGCGGCAAGGGGAGCTGCGCGCAGTGCAAGGTACAGGTAACCGATGGGGGCGGCGAGATACTGCCGACCGAGGCGGTTCATTTCACCCGCAAGGAAATCAAGGACAACTGGCGCCTCGCGTGCCAGGTAAAGGTAAAGAACGACATCGACATAAAGGTTCCCGCTTCCGTGCTCGACATCAAGGAGTACGAATGTACCGTGGTGTCGAACAACAATGTGGCCACATTCATCAAGGAATTCATCGTCGCTCTGCCCGAAGGCGCGCACATGGACTTCATCCCCGGCTCTTACGCCCAGATCAAGATTCCCCCTTTCAAGATTGATTACGACAAGGATATAGACAAGGCTTCCATCGGTGCGGAATATCTGCCGGCGTGGGAGAAGTTCGGCCTTTTCAATCTGAAATGCGTAAACACGGAGACTACCGTCCGCGCTTATTCCATGGCCAACTATCCGGCCGAGGGAGACCGGTTCATGCTGACCGTGCGCATAGCTACGCCACCTTTCAAGCCGAAACCCGAAGTCGGTTTCATGGATGTCAATCCCGGCATAGCGTCGAGCTACATCTTCACTCTCAAGCCGGGCGACAAGGTGCTGATGAGCGGCCCTTACGGCGACTTCCATCCGATTTTCGACTCGAAGAACGAGATGATATGGGTCGGGGGAGGCGCCGGCATGGCCCCTCTGCGAGCCCAGATCATGCATATGACCAAGACGCTGCGCACCACGGACCGCGAAATGCACTACTTCTATGGCGCCCGCGCCCTCAACGAGGTGTTCTATCTCAACGATTTCCTCGAACTGGAAAAGGAGTTCCCGAACTTCCATTTCCATCTCGCGCTTGACCGTCCGGATCCCGCTGCCGACAAGGCCGGCGTGAAATACACTCCGGGATTCGTGCACCAGGTGATGTACGACACCTACCTGAAAGACCACGAGTCGCCGGAGGATATCGAGTATTATATGTGCGGCCCCGGCCCGATGAGCGCGGCGGTCAACAAGATGCTTTATTCTATCGGCGTGGAGCCAGAAAGCATCCATTACGACAATTTCGGTGGCTGATGTACAAGGTAACACATAACGCTGACCTTACCAGACTGACCACATTCGGCATTACTGCCGGATGTGGCTGTTTAGTGGAGTATGAGAGCCTCGAAGACCTCCGGCTGCTCGCGGAGGAACAGCCCGGGCTGATCCAGGGGGAGGTGTTCAACCTCGGAGGTGGGAGCAACGTGCTTTTCCTCGATGGATGGTATGCTGGAACCGTGCTTCATTGCGTGGGGGAGGATGTTTCGGAGCTTGCCCCTGAGGCCATATCGGATACCGGTGAGGTTTTTGTAGGCCTGAGAGTGCAGGCTGGCGCGAAACTCGACAATCTTGTCGATTACTCTACGCACCGCGGCTTGTGGGGGCTTGAGAACCTCGCGGCGATTCCAGGCTGTGTGGGGGGAGCCGCGGTTCAGAATGTCGGAGCCTACGGAGCGGAGTTTGCTCGGTGCGTGACCAAGGTGAGGGCTTTCGATATTGATACCCGGCATCCTGTCGAGCTCAGCGTCGGGCAATGCGAATACGGCTATCGCCACTCATTTTTCAAGACGGCTGCCGCGGCGAGGCTCGCGATATGCGAGGTCGAAGTCCGTCTTTCCGCCAAGGCTGCCCCAAGGCTCGGGTACTCGGGAATCAGGGAGGCGCTCGGAGATGTGACGGACGATGCCGCGACCCCGGCGCTTATAGCGGCGGCGGTTCGAGAGGTGCGCTCGGCCAAGCTGCCCGATCCGGCAGAGGTCGGGAGCGCGGGAAGCTATTTCAAGAACCCCGTGGTCGAGGCTCCTTATTTCCGGAAAGTGGAGGACGTATGGCGTGCTTTCTGCGGACGATGCGGAACAGCGTATGTCCCGGTCCAGCATCATACTACCGACGACGGTCGTGTAAAGCTTTCTGCCGCCTGGCTGATAGACAAGGCCGGATGCAAGCCGTTCAGTGTCGGAGGCGCATCGTTATGGCCCGCGCAGCCCCTTGTTATAGTGAACCGCGACGGCCACGCCACTGCCGCCGATATACTTTCGTTGCAGAACCGCGTGCAGGACCGCGTGGAAGAGGCGTTCGCCATACGCCTGGAGCCGGAAGTGGTGCGGCTCTCCGCGGCCATGCGGTGACATCCAATGGTGATAATGGGTAATGGGACGGAACAATCCTTCGCCCGCCGCTGTTTGGATTAACAGACGACCGCCTGCCGGTCGGGCGGCTCTTGTCGTTCTGAGAGCATTGGGTACCAACGTGTCAAGAACCAGTTTTTGACGTTTCAAGACAATATTAGCAGATGAGTTCTTTTGTGATCGAGGGGGGGCGCACCCTCAGCGGCGACATAGTTCCCGCAGGCGCCAAAAACGAAGCCTTGCAGGTAATCAGCGCCACGCTGCTGACTTCCAGCCCTGTTGAGATTTCCAATATCCCGGAAATTCGCGATGTCAAAAACCTGATCGAGCTGTTGCGCCAGATGGGGGTGAAGGTGACCCGCCACGAGCGCGGGCGTTACACTTTCCAGGCCGATGACGTGGACCCGGAATACATCCTCTCCGATGATTTCATAGACCGAGCCTCCCACCTCCGCGGCTCGGTGCTGGTGGTCGGGCCTCTGCTGGGGCGCTTCGGGAGCGTCTATTTCCCAAAGCCCGGCGGCGACAAAATCGGTCGCAGAAAGGTCGACACCCATATCCAGGGTTTCATAAACCTCGGAGCGGAATACACCTATGAACCCAGGAAGCACGCCTACCTCCTTACGGTGCCTGCCGGCAGAAGGCTGAAAGGAACCTATATGCTGCTCGACGAGGCGTCGGTGACGGGCACGGCCAACATACTCATGGCGGCCGCCTACGCCGAGGGGACAACCACGATATACAACGCCGCCTGCGAGCCATACGTCCAGCAGCTTTGCAAGCTGATGACCGCCATGGGGTGCGAGATTTTCGGAATAGGCTCGAACCTGCTGACTATAAGGGGTTTCAACGGTGCTCCAGGCGGAGCGACCCACGGCATATTGCCCGATATGATCGAGGTAGGCAGCTTTATAGGTATGGCTGCCATAACACGCAGCTCGTTGACAATCAAGAATGTGAGCTACGATAATCTCGGCATTATCCCTGAAAGTTTCCGCCGGCTCGGCATCCTGCTCGAACAGCGCGGCGACGATATTTTCGTGCCCGCCCAGGAAAGCTACGTTATCGACACGGCTCTCGACGGATCCATAATGAACATCGCCGACGCACCCTGGCCCGGACTCACCCCCGACCTTCTCAGCGTTCTGCTCGTTGTCGCGACGCAGTGCCGCGGCAGTGTGCTGATCCATCAGAAGATGTTTGAGAGCCGCCTGTATTTCACCGACGGCCTGATCGAGATGGGCGCGCAGATAATTCTCTGCGACCCCCACCGCGCCGTCGTCATCGGCCACGACCACAAGTTCACCCTGCGTGGCAACCATATGAGCTCGCCCGACATCCGAGCCGGAATCGCGATGCTGCTCGCCGCTATGTCGGCCAAAGGCACAAGCGTGATCGGCAATATCGAGCAGATCGACCGCGGGTATGAGCGTATCGACGAACGCCTGAACCGCCTTGGCGCGTCGATTGCCAGGGTTGACTGACTCTTTGTGGTCGAAAAGTCGAAAGATTGTCTGTTTTGTCTAATTACGGAAATTTTTCAGTATTTAATAATTACCTTTGGTTCAAGTTATCATGGATGCGCCGCCGGCTTCCGGCAGAGGGTTGTGGCGGCATTGTGAATCAGAGTTTTTTATTTAGTTGACAAGCAGATGGTCATTGTTTTAATCGTTCTGTTCGTGCTCGGCTATCTCGGTATAGCCCTGGAGCATGTGTTGCATATCAACAAGGCCACGTTCGCCCTTCTGATGTGCGGAATCCTTTGGGCCGTTTACGGCCTTATGGGCCACGACCCGAATCTTTCAGGCGATATCGTGGAAGCGCTTGGCGATACCTGCGAGATCGTGGTGTTCCTTATCGGCGCGATGACCATAGTGGAGCTTATCGACAGGTACGGGGGCTTCAATATCATAGTCAGGCGCATCCACGCTAAGAACAAGCGCGGCCTTATGTGGGTGCTCGCTTTCGTGGCTTTCTTCCTGTCGAGCATCCTCGACAATATGACCACCACGATCATTATGGTTATGATGCTCAGGCGCATGCTTTCCGACCAGAAGGAGCGGTGGATGTTCGCCTCTGTGATTGTCCTGGCGGCCAACGCCGGCGGCGCATGGTCGCCAATCGGAGATATCACTACCATAATGCTGTGGATGAAGAACTATGTTTCATCCGTCGACCTTATAGTCAACCTGCTTCTCCCGTCGCTCGTGTCCATGGTTGTCCCGACGTGGATCGCCACCAGGTTCGTCAAGAGCGAGCCGGTAGAACAGCTTAACGAGAATGACCACCGCGTGGGATATGTGCTTTCGGAGCACCATTACCACCTTTCGGTTTCCATACTGGTATGCGGTGTGGCGGGGCTGCTGTTCGTGCCGGTGTTCAAGTCGGTAACCCACCTTCCTCCGTATATGGGCATACTCTTCTCGCTCGGCGCCCTGTGGCTCGCCACAGAGCTGATTGTGCGCCACTACAATCTCGACTCCAAGATGGAGGGACGCATATCGCAGGTGGTCAAGAATATCGACATGTCCACGATACTCTTCTTCCTCGGCATCCTTATGTCGGTGGCCGCCTTGCAACAGGCCGGGATTCTGGCGGAACTCGCCTCCTGGCTCAACGAGCAATTCCATCAGCCTTATATCATCAACGGCATTATAGGTATCCTGTCGTCGATTGTTGACAATGTGCCCCTCGTGGCAGCCTGCATGAATATGTATCCCGTGGCCACGGAGGCTATGGTACAGGCCGCTGCGGATCCCGCCTACACGCAGTTCTTTGTTTCCGACGGTCTTTTCTGGCACCTGCTCACGTTCTGCGCCGGAGTGGGAGGGTCGTTGCTGATTATCGGCTCCGCAGCCGGAGTGGTTGCCATGGGCATAGAGAAAATCCAGTTTATGTGGTATGTGAAGCGCGTAACGTGGATGGCTTTCGCAGGCTATGTCGCCGGTATGGTGTGCATCTGGCTGGAATCATTGTATCTCCAATTCTGACATACCCAAAGCGGTTTCCAACCAGTCTCTGAACAGCTTCCGCATATCACATCTCGCGGATACGTTAGAGCCCGAAACAAGCCGCGGCTTCCAACTTTCGGAAGCCGCGGCTTGTTCTTTATTTACTAACGATAAAAAACGGACCCATGTCAGACAGACTATCCTACGAAGAGAAAAAAGAACTTCCCGACAGCGCCTTCGGTCTTCCCGAGCGTCGCGAGTATCCTATGCCTGATGCCGCGCATGTGCGCGCCGCGGAGGCTTATTTCCGTTATTGCCCCGAAGAGCTTAAGCCTAAGCTCGCTCGCGCTATAATGGCCAGGGCGAGGGCTTTCGGCGTGGATGTGGAAAGTCCGACCATTCTGGAATATGCCGCTGGAGGTGTCCTGTAACCTTAAATTTAGCTAAAAAACAGCCCAATCTCGCCGTTCGTTTTAAAAATTCTATTTTATTGTTTAATTTTGCGGCTCGTATAGGGGGCGCTTCCCCCGAATATGTACGGGGGGCGCCCCCCATTATGTCATCCCGATGCCATGACACATACTCCGGAAGAATATAAAGAAATTGCCCCGCATGACGATGACCAGTTCAAGCAGCGAATGGCCCATTTGCTTGCCGATCCAGGTTTTGAGCGTGCGATCAGATATATAATGCCCGATGCCGACTTCAAAGAGTTGTCGGAAAAGCTGTCGAAAATCACAAATAAGGATGATTTCCAGCGCGACATAATGCTCGACATACTACTGCTGCTCGAGCGTGCCACGACATCGGGTGTGACAGATGCCGGGATAGACACTCTCGACCTGTCGAAGAGCCGACTGTTCATAACAAACCACCGCGACATTGTTCTCGATGCCTCGTTCCTGGGGCTGGCGATGCTCCGCCACGGCTTTCCGGCCCAGGAGGTCGCGTTGGGCGACAATCTGCTGATCTATGACTGGATTTCCGACCTCGTGCGTCTCAACAAGGGAATCATAGTCAAGCGGAATCTCCGTCTTACCAAGGCGCTGGAGGCCGCCAAGCAGCTTTCGGGCTATATACACTACTGTATCCGGGAAAAAGGAGAGTCTGTGTGGATTGCCCAGCGCGAAGGGCGTGCGAAGGACTCCAACGACGTGACACAGGAGAGCGTTCTGAAAATGCTCGCCCTTGCCGGCGATGCCTCCTCCTTGGCCGGCCGTCTGCTCGAACTGAACATAACGCCTACCTCGATTTCCTACGAATACGACCCGAACGACTATCTGAAAGCACGCGAGTTCCTGGCGCGCCGCCGCGATCCCGAGTTCAAGAAGTCGCAGCGCGACGACCTTTTCAGTATGGAGACCGGCATACTGCAATACAAAGGGCAGGTACATTTCAGCGTCGGCCCGTGCATAAATCCCGAGCTTGAGAAACTTGTCGGCTGCGCCGACAAGGTGGAGGTGGTCCGCAAAGTTTGTTCGCTGATTGATAATCATATACACCGAGGATACAAGATATTCCCGCTGAACTATATAGCTTACGACACCGTGAACGCGACGGATCGCTTCAAGGACTGCTACACGGCCGGGGATATTGAGAAGTTTAACAAGTACCTCGACGGCCAGATCGCTAAGGTTGACCTCCCGGATATCAATGACGAGGAGCGGGATTTTATGCGCCGCGCGATACTGGAAATGTACGCCAATCCCCTGCGTAACAAACTTGCCGCGGAGAAAGCTGAATAACAATCGGAGCGTCGGAAGCATATGCGCGTATCGTTGATTTTCCTGCTTACCCTGTTGGTGTTCAACGGGATGGTGGACTGGTACATCTACCGCCAGTTTCAGAGGCGGTTGTCCGGCAGACCCATGTTGGCAAGGATTCAGAAATGGTCGGCTGCCGCGCTCAGCCTGTTGTTGTTGGCCGCTATCATAACGCCGGCAAGGTCCGGCAGCTCCGACGAATTGCTGGTCAAGATGTGGTTGCTGTTCGGATATTTTTCGGTGTATATACCGAAATACATCGCTGTCGTCTTTGACTTTATCGGAGGACTTCCCCGGCTGCTTCACAAGGGGCGAGTCCCAGGTATGGCGTGGACCGGCGTGGTGCTCGCCGCGGTTGTGTTTCTCGCCTTCTGGTGGGGGGCGCTTGTCAATCGCTATGCCATTGACAATAAAGAAGTGAGCATCGAAATAACGGATCTGCCCCCCTCGTTCGACGGTTACCGGATCGCCCAGTTTTCCGACCTACATGTTGGTACGTTTGGAACTGACACCTCTTTCGTGTCGAGACTGGTTGATGAAATAAATGCCGCTAATCCCGATGTGATTGTTTTAACGGGTGACATTGTCAACCGGCAGTCCGACGAGATACAGCCATTCGTGGACGTGCTTTCCCGTCTCAAAGCGCCCGACGGCGTTTTTGCGATTCTCGGGAATCACGACTACGGCGATTACCGCGAATGGGATTCGCCACAGGAAAAGTCGGCCAATATGGAGGAGCTGAAAGATGCCTATCGGCGCGCCGGAGTCAGATTGCTTCTCAATGAGACGGTATGGCTGCGCCGGGGGAACGACTCGGTCGCGCTTATAGGTGTTGAGAATATCGGCGACGCGCCGTTCCCGGTCTATGGCTCGCTGGCCGACGCGTATCCTTCGCTTGGCGATTCAGAGACCAAGATACTCCTTACCCATAATCCGGCCCATTGGGTCGACTCTATCAGGAACAGCAATGATGCCAGGGTTCAGTTGTCGCTCGCGGGCCATACGCACGCTATGCAGATAGAATTGTTCGGCCTGTCACCCGCGGCTATGCGTTACGAGACCTGGGGCGGTATGTATGCCGACCGGTCGGGAGCTCGCAAGCTCTATGTGAACATAGGGTCCGGCGAAGTCGGTGTCCCTATGCGCGTCGGGGCGACTCCTGAGATAACGTTGCTGACCCTGCGCCGATGATATATTATCGTCTGAAATTCCCAGTAAATGCCACTTTCCGCCACCGAAATCATAGCCGGGGAACTTAATATTCCCGAGAAACATGTCGTCGCTTCCCTCGGCCTGCTTGCCGAGGGCGCGACAATCCCGTTCATCAGCCGCTATCGCAAAGAGGCTACCGGCGGTCTCGACGAGGTTGAGATTTTCGCCATACAGCAGCGGTTCGACGCGCTCCAGGAGCTTTTCAAACGCAAGGAATATATCCTGCGCACGATTGAGGCGCAGGGGAAGCTGACCGACGAGCTGCGCCAGCGAATCGACGCTGCCAAGGAGTTCGCCGTGCTGGAAGACATCTATCTGCCTTACAAGCCAAAGCGTCGCACGAAGGCCCAGATAGCCCGCGAGAACGGCCTCGAGCCGCTTGCCAAGATCATTATGTCGCAGAAATGCGCGAATCCACAGGCTACCGCCCGGAAATTCGTCAGCGGGAATGTCGCTGATGTTGATGCCGCCATCGCCGGCGCGTCCGACATTATAGCGGAATGGGTAAGCGAGAGTGAGACGGCGCGCGACCGGGTGCGCTCCACTTTCCGGCGTTCGGCGACGCTCACATGCAAGGTTGTGAAGGGTAAGGAGGAGGAAGCAGCCAATTATCAGACGTATTTCAAGGTCAGCGAGCCGCTCAACCGTTGTTCGTCGCACCGTTATCTGGCTATGCGGCGCGGCGGAGACGAGGGTCTGCTGAAAGTGTCGATCGGCATAGACAACGACGCCATGGTAGACCGTCTGCTGCGCCTGTTCACGCGCAAGGATGGATTTGGCCCTTCCGCCGAGATTGTCGAGGCCTCGGTAAGGGATTCCTACAAGCGCCTGATACTCCCGTCTATCGAGACGGAAATCGCCGCCGAAGCAAAGGAGAAGGCCGACGATGGCGCTATCAGGATATTTGCCGACTCGCTGCACCAGCTGCTGCTGGGCGCTCCGCTCGGTCCCAAGCGCACTATGGGCATCGATCCCGGTTACCGCACAGGATGCAAGGTGGTGTGCCTGGACGAGGCCGGCGCTCTGATATGTCACGATGTAGTTTACCCGACTCCCCCCCGCAACTATACCGCCGATGCTGAAAAACGGCTGCTGAAACTCGTGGAGCAGCATGGCATAGAGGCTATCGCTATCGGCAACGGCACTGCCAGCCGGGAGACGGAACGCTTCGTTCGCTCCCTGCGTTTTCCCCGCAAGGTCGAGGTCTTCGTGGTGAGCGAGAACGGCGCGTCGGTCTATTCGGCCTCGCAGATCGCGCGCGACGAGTTCCCCGACCATGACGTGACGGTGCGCGGAGCCGTTTCAATCGGCAGGCGGCTTATGGACCCGCTCGCCGAGCTGGTAAAAATCGATCCCAAATCAATCGGGGTGGGGCAGTACCAGCACGATGTCGACCAGGCCAGGCTGAAACGCTCGCTCGACATGACGGTCGAGAGCTGTGTCAATTCGGTGGGTGTGAACCTCAACACGGCATCGCGCCGCCTACTGTCCTATGTGTCGGGAATCGGAGACGCCCTGGCCGGGAACATAGTGGCCTACCGCGAGAGCAATGGTAATTTCACTTCGCGCCGGGAACTGTTGAAGGTCCCGCGTCTCGGAGCCAAGGCTTTCGAGCAGTGCGCTGGTTTTATCCGGGTGCCTGAGAGCGACAACATCCTTGACAACACGGCCGTTCACCCCGAGCGTTATTCGCTTGTTGAGCGTATGGCGGCTGATTCGGGCCATTCCGTAGGCGAACTGGTCGCTAACTCCGACCTGCTATCGCAGATCGACCTGCCGCGCTACGAGAGCGACGGCATAGGGCTGCCCACGCTGACCGACATTATCGCGGAATTGCGGAAGCCCGGGCGCGATCCGCGCCATCGGGCCGAAGAGTTCCGATTCGATGATACCGTGCGCGAGATCGATGACCTCCGTGTGGGGATGCTCCTGCCAGGCATAGTCAACAATCTGACGGACTTTGGCGCGTTCGTTGATATCGGCCTGCATGAAAGCGGACTGGTTCATATCAGCCAGTTGGCCGACCGCAGGGTGCGCTCGGCCGGAGAAGTCGTCAAATTGCATCAGCATGTCGTTGTCAAGGTCATATCGGTGGATCTCGACCGCCGACGGATCGGGCTGTCTATGAAGGGTGTTGACCAGTCGGGAACCTGCTGAGGGGATGTATGAAATCAACACATACCGTGTCGTAATCTGCATTGGCAGTAACTCTTCCGATCGTGAGCGGCGCGTGGACGAGGCTGAGGATTTCCTGCACGGCCTGTTTCGGGCCGAGTGCTTGTTTTCGCCGATACTCGATTCAAACGACGCGAGCGGGCGTTCCGGCCGAAGGTATTCCAACAGCCTGTGCCTGGGAGATTTCCGGGGCGACTACGATGAGTTGAACAGTATCTTGAAGCGCTATGAGGAGGAGCGCCGGCATCCGAGTGACGATGGCGAGGTGCGGATCGACCTGGATATAGTGCTTTTCGATGGTGAGATCAAGCGTCCCGGCACCTATATCTCACCCTATTTCCAATATCTGTATGCCTGCCTCAAATAGGCGAAGCCTATGGAGTCAAGCCGTGCGGCAAATTTTTGCTCGATGCTGTAATCGAGGCTCGGGGAAAGGATTATCGTGTCGGGGTTAACCTGCGCGGCCACCGCCTCGATGCCATGGCGGTAATGTCCGCCTACCACCGCGTACTTTGGGCGTCTTTTGAGTTTCGCTACATCCTCCGCGCGGTCAATGAAAACAATGTCGGTACTCCCCACTGCGACCTTGTTCCCGTTCTTTTTGAAAAACGGGGTATTCGTTGTGTCCGGGGCTGTCAGCAGCGAATCGATATTCCTTATTGCCAAAGGGACTCTGAGCCGCCAGGCGACGCGGGCACGCAGTGCTTCTTTGTGCCGCTCGGGAGCATCGCTGACAAGCCAGGCATTTCTACTTTCTGTCACTACCCACGCCGTGCAGAACGGATCCCGTATCCTGAACAGTTCCCTGCCGGCCGGTTTGGGGGGCAGCATGCGGCTTAGCGCGAAAAAGGTGGCCAGCACAATCGCTGCCGAGCACCACGACAAAGGCTTGCGGCGTTCCATGGCGATATACAGCAGTAACAATCCCCCGTAATAGAAAACAAGTGTCCACCCCGGAAACCAGATGCTTTCGATATTGTTCCACCACAGGGTGCTCACCATGTCGGCTATACCGTTTATTGCTTCACAGAGCCAGTCAAGTGACGCCGCGAGCCACGGAACCCGTATTCCGGCCAAAGTCAGCAGTGTGAGCGCTATGCCACCCGTCATGAGCAGTGGCAGCAGAAGGGCAGCCGGAAGGTTCGACAAAAGGAACGCGGCCGGAATTCTGTGGAAGAGCCACGCGCTTATTCCCCCGGTCGCCACGACCGCCGCGACCGACACCGCGCACCAGGAATTCAGCGCCCTAAGCAGCGGATTCCTTATTTTGGCCGCGGTGAGCTTCGGGGCGAACATCAGTATTCCGGCTACTGCCAGAAACGACATCTGGAAGCCTGGCGCGTAGAGCTCTTTCGGAGAGAAAAGCAGTATGGCCAGCGCTGCCCCGCAGAGCGAGTTAATGCCTGATGTCGGCAGCGCCATTGCCCTGCCGGCGATCACAAAACTCGCCATCACCGCGGCGCGGACCACTGATGCCGGAGCGCCTGTCAGCACTACGTAACACCACATCGCCAGCGCCGTGGCCGCCATTGCCCATCTCCGTTTCCCTCCAAGGTTGAGCGGGAAGAACACGAAAGCCATAAAAGCGGTTATTACCGCCAAATGGGTGCCGCTTAGAGCGAGCATATGGGCAAGCCCGGCTTTTGAAAAGCGTTCGCGTGTGTCGCTGTCAAGCGCTTCCGATTCCCCTAAAAGAATTCCGTCGAGAAAGTCGGCGGTGTGTCCGTCAACACCTGAGTTCCGTATGGCGTCCGACAGCCGTTCCCTTAATCTTTCCGCGACAGGCGGTTTGTGGTTTTTCGGTGATGAAATTATATTGAAGCGGTCGGCATGGCAAAGGGCGGTTATCCCGTTGCGGAAACAATACGGTGCCATGGAGAACTCATATGGGACGTCGGGGGCGTAATCCGGACGCAGCCATACCCCGTTGACGCGCACTATGTCGTTCTTGTGGAACAAGGTCTCGCCCGACTTCACATATACGATAGCCTTGATCCGTATCGGCGTCGTGGTTTCGACTATTAGCCGGCTGCCGCTGTCGCTCTCCCTCGCGTCTGTCACGGTCGCGGTGACATATGTGTCAGGAGATATCCGTGACAGGTCCGGACGGTCAGGCAGATTAAGGCTCATTGCCGCGCACCCCAGGGCCGAAAACGCGGCCAGGGCTCCCGGATACCGTTTGTGGGCGAGGAGGGCGGCGATAGCCGTTGCCGAGAGTGCCGCAGCAATCCACCAGCTCCATTGCTGTAATTCGACAGCCAAAACAATACCCGCCGCGAAAGCCGCGGCGGGATATAACAGCGGGGTTGAACGAAGTCCGCCGGTCATGGCATATGGAGCTGTTTGGTCATGGCTGGCAAGCGTCAGTCAATAGTGTTCATCACCACGAAGAAGGAAGATACACCGATTATAATCCACAGGAGGACTGCCAGCAACAGCGGTTTCACGCCGACCTTCTTGATCATGGACAAGGAAAGTCCGGCTCCGATGAAGAACAGAGTGACCACCAGGGCTTTTTTGGAGATGTAGACTATCGTGTCGCTGACGGCTGCGGGGATACCGCAGTATGTGTTGATGACCATCGCTATCACGAACAGGAAGATGAACCAGGGAATCGATATGCTCGTGGAATTCTTGTCGCGGAATATGAACATTGTGATGAAGGCCAGAGGGATTATCCATAAGGCGCGGGTGCACTTTATTAGTGTCGCGATCTGGCAGGCTTCGGGCCCGTAGGCGTCGCCGGCTCCGACAACCGACGATGTGTCGTGTATGGCGATTGCCGCCCAGGTGCCGAACTGGGCCTGCGACATATCGAACGCCCGTCCCATCGGGGGAAAGATAAAGAGCGCTATGGCGTTGAGGATGAATATCACACCCAGAGAAACAGCCATCTCGTGGTCGTCAGCTTTCAGCACAGGGCCGACTGCCGCTATGGCACTGCCGCCGCATATCGCCGTGCCGGAGGCGATGAGGTAGGAGGTCTTGCGCTGGAGGTGCATCCAGTAGCCGAGCAATACGCCGAACACCATCACGCCGATGACCGAGACAATGGTGAACATCATTCCGTCGGCCCCGCTTTTCAGCGCCTGGGTCACGTTCATTCCGAAGCCGAGGCCCACCACCGACGCTTGCAAGAGATATTTCGACGCTTTCTTGTTGAACTTGGGAAACGGCATCGGGAATATGAAGGCGAACACCAGCCCGGCGAAAAGGGCTGTTGCCGGAGAGATGAAGTCCTGGCCGCCGAATGCCTTGAACGGCATGATGATCAGCAGGGTAGCGATGACATACACCCATTTGCCGTAGCCGGTACGGGTGTCTTGGCTAAGTTGTTCTTTCACTTCTGTGCAGGTTAGATTCTTTTATTGGCTGGCAACCGCCGTGCCGTAATAAGTGGGGTGAAGCGAGATCGCGCTTATGCGGAATCATTGTCGCGTTACCGCATCATATAACGGAATATCGCGCTTAAAATTATAGTGCGGAATCTGAATTCTCAGGACGGGCGGCCGGCAACTGCCGCGTGTGTTTATTCGGGAGAGATGAACCGGCGGCGTTTGGAGTTCCAGATCTCCCACGACACGAAGGCTTGAAGGAGTAGCATTTCCAGGCCGTTCTTAACCTCGGCGCCCCGTTCTGCCGCCTTTTTCATGAAGAGGGTTGTGTCTGGGTTATACAGCAGGTCGTAGCAGAGGTAGGTGTCGTCAAGCAGGTCGTAAGGGATGTCGGGGCAGGTGTCGACGTTCGGGTACAGCCCGAGCGGAGTGGTGTTGACGATTATTTTGTGTTCGGCCATCACGTCCGGGGTCAGTTCGGAGTATGTGAGAACTCCCGGACGCTTGGTGCGCGAAACCAGCTGCGGCGCGACACCGAGGTCTTCGAGCGCCACGCTGACGGCTTTTGAAGCGCCCCCGGTACCGAGTATCAGGGCGCGCTTCATATAAGGTTTCAGCATCGGGCGTATGGAATCGCCGAAGCCTATGTAGTCGCTGTTGTACCCTATGAGCTTGAAGTCGTTGGCGCTTTTGCCGCTTATGAATTTTATGACGTTTACCGCCCCTATGCGTTTTGCCGCCGGGTCTATGTCGTTGAGATACGGAAGCACCTGTTCCTTGTAGGGGATGGTGACGTTCAAGCCTGAAAGGTTCGGGGTCTCCGCGATCAGCTCCATAAGGTCGCCGATGTCGGGAATCTCGAAGTTCACATACCTGGCGTTAATGCGCTCTGCCTTGAACTTCTGGTTGAAATAGTTCTTCGAGAAGGAATGGACGAGCGGGTAGCCTATCAGGCCGTAGATTTTTTCGTTCAGCGGGGTCATATTGGCGGCTTAGGTTAACTAACCGCAAAATTACAAAAAAATCTTTAATTCATAGCGCCGCGTCTATTCTTTAAGAACGATAAAATGCGATTATGGTAAGTAACTGGCCTGATTATTTCAATGTTTCTCCGATAAACATTGAAATAATCAGGCCAGTTAGTATCATATAATTTTGACCAGTTACTTATTATTGATTTTTCATATCGACATCTGGGTCGTCAGGGCGTGTGTCGGTCTGCCCGGTCTCACCGGCAACCAACTCCCGGTACTTGTTTTCCATGGCTTCGGATATTTTTAGTCCGAGTGTGGCTATTTCGGCTTGCTGGGTCTCGTCGAGCTTGATTCCCAGCGCGTCGAATCCCGATGTCAAGGCTCTTAGTGAGTCGATGTACGCGCCATAGCTTTGCGGGGTCGACAAGGTGTCGATAACGGCTGGTTGCGCGGCGAGGGCGGCAGTGTAGTTGTCGTAATCCTTGGTGCCTCCGCAGGCGATCAGCAGGAGTGCGGCGAAGGCGGATATATAGAGTTTCTTCATTGGAATCAGGCTGTTGTGTTTTCGGTTTTGTGTTCCTTGATAAATACTACCGATATGGCTCCCAGGCAGAGAGATATGCCCGCTATTATCATCATCACATGCTGGGGTGCCAGTGTGTCGGCGCCCCCGAAGAAGCTGAGAATCCATCCTCCGAGGAGGGCGCCCACGATCTGCGGGATGCATATCGAGCAGTTGAACAGGCCGAGGTAGGCGCCTATGTTACCACCCCGCAGCGAGTTGGTGAGTATGGTGAACGGGCAGGCGAGCATGGCGGCCCAGGCGCATCCGATAAGGAAGAACGATACGAAAAGGAGGTATTGGTCGTGCAGCAGACCGGCGCTCACGAAGCCGGCGGCGCCAAGAAGCAGGCTCAGAGAGTAGGAGAATTTGCGCGAACGGAACATAGGAAGAACCACGGCCCATAGGACCGATCCGATTGCCTGCACGGCGAACAGGATGCCGACCCAGTTTCCCGCGTCGTTATATTCCGGCGATTCGGTGTTCAGCACCACCGAGGTGCTGAACGATGCCCGCGACGGGTCCTCGAGAGTCACCACCGACGCGCCGTCGATCACCAGCTCCCCGTTTTTAGGGTCGCGGGTATAGATGTCGGCGGTGGTCAGCTCTGTCGGGCCCTCCATTCTCGACAGGTAGTCTACGAGCCTGAATTCGGTAGTTCTCACAATGTATCTGCCATTGACAAGCAGGGCGTTGCCATTGGTTTTTATCGGCTTGTCGAATCCATAAGGGCTAACTCCGTTTACCGTGTACGGCAGATTGTCGGCCACCACCGGCGAGGGGATCGGGATTCCTTTGGCGGGAACCGATATGTCGAGACCGCCGCTGTTGATTGTGACGTTCTCCTGATTGTCGCAAAGCATCGCGACGGAGGATGCCGGTATGAAGCTGCCGTCATCAGCGACAATCCCGGCTACTGTCGCCCTGCCGTGGTCTACAACGACGTTCTTTCCGTTGACAAGGATGTATTTTGCCGATACCTCGGTTACGACCTTGCCGTCGGCGTCGGTCTCGGCTATGCCCCGGATAGTGGTGGTTTCCGGGCAGTCGAACGCGTTCTTGGCTATGGTGCCGTTGGTGTATGTCCACATAAACAGGAAGGCGAACCAGCAGAAGAACTGCACCAGGCCTACGGTCCAGAACGTTGACGGGGCTTTCACGAGCAGTTTCGCCAGGTTGGTTTTCTCCCTGGTGCCGTCGGCTGCCGTTTCCCCGCCTCCGTTATATTCCTGATAGAGGGCCGGCGGCCATTCCTTGACTTTGCAGAGTGTGTAGATGACGCATCCGAGGAGGATGGCGGCTCCGAAATAGAAAGAGAACACGACTGTCTGCGGAATCACTCCCGCTGCGGCTGTGTTCCGGAATCCGATCCAGGTAAGGAGAAACGGGAACACATACCCGACAATCGAGCCCGCGTTGCATAGGAAGCTCTGGATCGAGTAGGCGAGACCTTTCTGCTTTTCATTCACCATGTCGCCCACGAGCATCTTGAACGGCTGCATGGCCATGTTTATGGAGGTGTCGAGCAGCATCAGCGCCACAAGGCCGATCAGTATGGCCGAGGAGACCGCCAGCCCGAACGAGCCGGCATTGGGGAGCAGGCACATCACGGCAACCGCCACGGCGGCTCCGGCGATAAGGTAGGGGAGCCGTCGGCCGATACGGGTCCAGGTCTTGTCGGAGGCGGTGCCTACAAGCGGCTGTACGACCAGGCCCATAAGGGGAGGGAGAATCCAGAAGTAGCTGAGGTCGTGCGGGTCGGCGCCAAGGGTCGCGAATATGCGGCTCCCGTTGGCGCTTTGCAGGGCGTAGGCGATCTGCACGCCGAAGAAACCGAACGAAAGGTTCCATAGCTTCCAGAAACTTAAATCAGGTTTGGTTCTCATGGATGATTCGTGTAAGTAAGAATTATAAAGCGAATGTGTTTTACGTTTCAGTGGTCAGCGACGTTGGCGCGTGAAGTGTGTTCAGGCTTGTGAGGCTTGTTCTTTAAGCCACGTTATTTCCCGCGCCCACAGTGATTCGTCGGGAGTTTCGAGGATCAGGGGGATTCCGTCGAACCTCGGGTCTTTCATGAGCCTTGCGAAAAATTCGGCTCCGAGTTCCCCCGTCCCTATCGGCATATGGCGGTCGACTCTTGAGCCGCATCCTTTCTTGGAGTCGTTGAGATGCATGCCCCGCAGGTATTTGAAGCCGATCACGCGGTCAAACTCGTCCCAGGTGGCGTCGTATCCCACGGGCGATTTCAAGTCATAGCCGGCAGCGAAAGTATGGCAGGTGTCTATGCAGACCCCTACGCGGGCCTTGTCCTCTACCTGGTTTATAATTTCGGCGAGATGCTCGAACCGGAATCCGAGGTTGGACCCCTGTCCGGCGGTAGACTCGATTACGGCTGTGACCCCGGAGGTCTGGGCAAGAATCAGATTTAACGACTCGGCTATGCGGGCCAGGCAGTCTGCCTCGTCCATCTGATTGAGGTGCGATCCGGGATGGAAATTGAGCATCGTGAGGCCCAGCTGCTCGCAGCGGCGGGTCTCGTCAAGGAACGCCTCGCGGCTCAGGTGGAGCTTTTGCGGGTCGGGAGCGCCGAGGTTTATCAGGAAGCTGTCGTGCGGCAGCACAACCTCCGGCCCGAATCCGAGTCGGTCGCAGTTGTCCTTGAAGCGCCCTGCCTCAGCTGGGGAAATAGGGGCGGACTTCCATCTCGACGGATTGCGGGTAAACAGTGCGAAAGCGCCCATTTCCAATGCCGCGGCGTTGACAGGGGCGTTGCCCACGCCTCCTTCTACCGATACATGTGCTCCAATGAATTTCATAAACGGCTAACTCGTTTTTTTCGAATCACGCACAAAGTTACAAAACTCCCCCAATTTCCCCCAATATTTCACTAACTAATTACCGACTTAGCCTACGTGGCGTTTAATCCGACAAGTGGTGCCCCTCGTTGTACCTTTGGTTGTCGGGTAGCTGGCGCTTGGCGGTGCCTGATGTCATAAGTGCTTTCAATTCTGGCAGATGCCGCTGGTAGATATCGCGCGGCAGAACAGCGTGTTTCCTGCATAGCGAGGCTGCCATGCCGACGACTTCGCCCATCATGGCGGTAGTGCGCATCACTCTGACCGTGCCAAGCGCGACATGCGTGCAGCTGATGTCGCGGCCGGCCATGAACAGGTTTGGCACGTTTCTTGAATACAGGCAGCGGTACGGCACGCCGTAGGGATGGATGAACACATGGCGGTTCGAGGCTATGAACGGCCCGTCGGGAAATTGGCGGCTGTTTTCCGGGTCTGGGAAATGCAGGTCTATGCTCCAGGTGGCGGTGAAGGACGCATCCTCGTGGTGCACGCGTTTTACGAGGTCGTCTTCTTTCAGGATGTAGTCGCCCAGGAGCCTGCGGGTCTCGCGCTTTCCGCCGACACTTGCCACCCAGTCGAGCTTTCGGTTGGCGAAAAGGCCGAGCCGGTTGGTGACGTAGCTCCAATTGGAGTATGCCACCAGCATGCCGTAGTCGCGCACACGTTCGAAGTCGTTGAGCTGGTCCCAGTGCATGCCTGTCTCCCAGGTCCATTCGCCCACTGGTGTTCGATGGCAGGTCTCATCCGAAAATTCAAGGCCGTAACTGAATTCCGGAAATTTGGCGCGCTCCCCTTTGGCGGCTTCCCGCGAGCGCCATTGAACCGACGCCCCCATGGTCATCGCGTCGGGCTGCTCGGGTGCCGAGGGTTCTCCGAAGTCATCCCGGCCTTCGCGTCCGGTCAGGTAGTCGGCTCCGGCGAGGAACCCGATCGTGCCGTCGCCGGTGGCGTCGCAGAACAGCGGTGCCGAGAATCTGATGGGACTGCCTGTCAATGTCTCCACTCCGGTTACGGATGTAATGCGTCCGTCGGTGCCTTTTTCGACCTTGTTGACGTGCGTGTCGAGGTAGAGGCTTATGCCTGGTTCGCTTTCAATCCAGGCGAGCTTGGCGTTGTCGCCGTAGTTTTCGGCGGGTTGCGCGTTCCCTTCCATGGTCGGGGCGTATTCTTTGAGCATCGTCCCGAGAGCGGGATATCGTCCCAGGTCGAGCGCGCCTCCGAGATGTACCCGTATCTCCGAGCTGTTGTTACCTCCGAGCACCGGGCGGTTTTGCACCAAGGCCACGCGGCTGCCCAGACGCGCCGCCGCGACAGCCGCGTGCATGCCGGCTATTCCTCCTCCGACGACTACCAGGTCATACATACCCTTATCAACCGGTTCGGTCCATTGGCCGCGCGTTTTCCTGAATGATGCCAGCTCATCTCCGCCAACGGGAGGTATGTCCCCTGGGTCAGTGGTCAGATAAACCGCGTCGCAACGCCCGTCGAAGCCCGTCAGGTCGCGCAAAGAGAGGGTGACGGTTTTCTTGTTCGTCTTGAAACTTCCGGCATATTGCCATTCCCATCTGTCTCCTGTGTCGCCGAGCACCGCTTTGAGGTTCCTGCCGTCTACCGCTATGCGGAACGAGCCGGGCCCCTTGCCCTTGTGCCAGGGCGACGTCCAGTTGTAAGCGCGGGCGTATACGTGGTAGCGGCCGCTCTCTGGCAGTGTTATCTCCGTGGTGGCGTCTGTTAACTTTTCCCCGAGGCCGTGGGCCAGGAGGTAGGTCGAACCCATTTCGTCGATGAACTGCGCGTCGGCGGTCCAGCCACCGTAATCGGTAAAGCTCTCGGTTTCGACAAGAATATTTGCCGCGTATGACGAGAGCGCGCAGACAAGACACGATAAGGCGACAGAAGGGCGTAGCGGCATAGCGTTAACGTATTATGAATTTTACGGCCTGCGAGCCGGCAATGGCGGCGTACATCCCCGATCCGAGACACCCGAGGTCGATTTCGCTATCGGAAGAACTGGATATGACGCGTCCGTCTATCGCGGTGATTGTCACATTCCCGCGCCCTGGATTGAGAAGCCGCTTGCCTTTGACGCAAACGGAAAAAACAGTCTCGGACGGGAGCGCTTCAACGCCTGTGCTGCGGTGCAGAGCTACGAGCATCTGCGGCCCTTTGCCCGGGTTCGTTGTCGATTCGGATGAGGTGAAGCGGCTGAGCGCCCTCCACTGGTATGGGGTCGATACGCGGAATGTTACATGCGACGCGCCTTCGGCTATTTTGTCTTTCACGAAGTCGGTCACGTCCCATCCGACATGTGAGTTGAGCATGTCCTTTGTCAGCGGGACTGTCGCCACTGGCTCGAAAACGTGGTTGTGGTGGTTGTCCCATGTCAGGTTGGCGGTGTACGTCGAGGTGTTGCCGCCGAGTTCGAGCGTCTCTATGCCGTCGAGCGGACGGTTCTCGTTGTTGAGTTTGCCGGGCACCACGCTTTCATAGTAAAGGCGGAACCCGATGCGCGCGGCTTCGGCCGGCACATCGGCCAAGGGGAAGGTGACGTATATGCGCCGCGACCAGCCGTCGCCGTTCTTTAAGTCGAGAGTCTGTGCGTCGGCGTGACCCTTGCTCTGTTCGGCCTGGTGCACGAAGCTGTCGTAGGTGCATGGGATTACCTTGTCGGCTATGTGTATCGTGGCTGATGTCGCGCCGGATGATGCCGCCGTGTCGTCAGCGTCGGTGACTGCCGTGATTTTGAACGCGACATCGCTTTGAGCGTCGGCGACCTCCATGAAGTATGGCGAGGTCGTCACAGATTCGCCGTTTACCGAGAACGGGTAGTTGCCCGCCCGGAAATTCACGAGCATCCTGGCGGTCTCCCCCCTCACCACCAGCGGAGAGCCGGGGATGAGGGTGTAGTCAAAAGGGACGGCCAGACCGAGATACGAGCACGCCTCCTCGACGAATATCTGGGCCATCCGGCGCTGTATGTAGCTGTTGCTGCCGCGCAGGGGGTGCCATCCGTATTTCACGCCGTTGATGGTCTCGGTGTCGTGGGCGAACGCGAGACTCGGCTGCGCTTCACCGGCTGCCGCGTCGATGCGCGAAAAACCTATCTTGTCGTCGAATTTAACCAGCGGGAAGCCCCATTTCTCGGCAAGCTTCCGTATGGCGGGATTATACGTCGTGCGGGAGTCGTGCCAGTGGGTGCAGAGCATTATCCTCGCTGGTTTTCCCTCGGGGCTGCCGTAGTATTTCGATTCGGGATTGTCTTTTAGCGCCTCGCAGTCGGCGATATACCGCTTGATGACGTAATCGTAGGCAACCGAGTAGTCGGTAGTGGATGCGATCGAAGTGTAATCCTCCCAGTTATCTTTGAGCCATTGGGGATTGACCACGTTCTGGTTATGGACGTGACCTATCACGAACACGTCTATTTTGTCGAGTTCTTCGGTGGTGTAGAAGGTGCCGAGATTCATGCGCCTGGCGGTATGGTAGATCGCTTCACCGCTGACGGCCTTGTTAATAGCGTCGGCTCCCATATCCTCGCAACCGATTTCGAACCACCCGTTTTCGGGTACGGCGAACGAGGCTCCGGTGAGGAGGAAGGTCAGTTTGTGGTTGTCATCCGTGTCCCGGATTTCGGCAGCGTGAGCCGTGGTGGCGCAAATGGCTGACATCGCGGCCGCTATGGCGTATTTCATTGTTTTATTCATGGTCGTTATCTTGCTGCTAATGAACTTTCAGATATTTTGAATGATGCTTTTCCACGGAGGTCGGTGCTCGACGAGCCGGCGTGTATCGCGAACTCATCGGCATCGACGACCCAGCGTCGGAGTGTGTCGTTGTAATAGGCGAGGTTTGCGACAGGGATTCTGACTTCGACATCGCGGCTTTCGCCGGGTTCCAGCCGGATTTTGCTGAACGCTTTCAGCTCCTTGGCGGGACGCGGCAGACGCGGGTTTTTCTGTGCGGCGTAGAATTGCACGGTCTCCGCTCCCGCTGCCTTGCCAGAGTTGCGCAGGCGCACTGTCACCGTGATGGTGTCGGTGGGCGCGTACTGCCTCCTGTCTGTCCTGAGGTCGGAATACGCGAAAGTGGTGTAGCTGAGGCCGTGGCCGAAGGGATAGCGGGCCTTTATCCCGCGGGTGTCGTGCCAGCGGTAGCCGACGAGCAGTCCTTCCTCATAGTTCACGTTGCCGTTGACACCGGGGTATGCGGTTTCTCCGAACGAGTGGGCCGCACAGTCTTCCAGCCTGAACGGGATGGAGAACGGAAGTTTTCCTGACGGGTTGATGTCGCCAGACAGGATGTCGGCCAAAGCCTCGCCCCCCATGCTGCCGAGATACCAGCTTTGCACGATGGCGTGCGCTTTTTCCGCCCAGGGCATCGCTACGGCGTTTCCGCTGACTATAACGACAGCTATGTTCGGATTGACCTCCGATAACCGGGCAATCAATTCGCCCTGTCCGAAGGGAAGGGAATATGTGGCGCGGTCCTCACCCTCGCAGTCCTGCCGGTAGTTCTTGTTGAGGCCCCCGATGAACACCACGGCGTCTGCGAGCTTGGCAGTCTCGATGGCGGCTGTCATCAGTGAATCCGCGTCATATGGGGAGGGGAGCTCGTTGGAGTAGTTCGGTTCCCCCGAGGCATATCCGAGCGAGAAGAGGATGTTTTCCTCGCCGAAACGTTTTCTGAGTCCTTCGAGGGGTGATATTTCGACTTTCGGCTTCAGCTCGGAGCTGCCCCCGCCGATGGTGAGGCATTTTACAGCGTTCTCGCCTATCACTGCCAGTTTCCTCCCTGTGCGCAGCGGGAGGAACGACTTGTCGTTTTTAAGCAGGACGATTCCCTCGCGTGCGACCTCGAGAGCCGCGGCGGTATGCTCGGTCGTGTGCATCGATCCCCATGGGCGATGCCGGTTCATGTTGGTCCGGTAACAGAGCCTGAGCACCCTCCGGACTTTTTCGTTGACGGCCTCCTCGCTGATTTCGCCTGATCGCACGAGGGCTTTAAGCGGTTCGGCCATATAATATTCGTTGTAGGCGTTGCTCTTGCCCCAGGTCAGTCCGTTGGTCCAGGAACCCATCTCGATGTCAAGTCCGTTCAGGGCGGCCTCGCGTGTGTCGTGGGCGGAGCCCCAGTCGGTTATGAACGCTCCGTCGAAACCCCATTCTTTTTTCAGTATCTGGTTGACGAGTGTGTCGTTGTGGGTGCAGTAGGTGCCTTTGTATTTGTTGTAGGATCCCATTACGGACCATACACCCCCGTCGATTACTCCCGCACGGAACGCGGGGAGGTACAGCTCGTTGAGCGCGCGTTCGTCAACTGTCACGTTTACGTTGTCGCGGTCATGTTCCTGGTTGTTTAGCGCGAAATGCTTCATGCATGCCGCGACTCCGTTGCTCTGCAAGCTTTTGATGTATGGCACGACCATGCGTGAGGCGAGCAGCGGGTCTTCGCCCATGTATTCGAAATTACGGCCGCTGAGCGGGGTGCGGTATATGTTGACACCCGGGCCGAGTATGATGTCCTTATTTCGGAAACGGGCCTCTTCGCCCACCACGTTGCCGTAGCGCCCGGCCAGTTCGGGATTGAAGGTGGCAGCCAGGCATGTGAGCGCGGGCATGGCGGTGCACGAGTCGTTTGTCCACCCGGCATGGGTCCATTCGTCCCAGGTGAATTCCATGCGTACGCCGTGCGGGCCGTCGCTCATCCATATTTCGGGTATGCCCAGGCGCGGGCATCCCGGGGTGCTGAATTTCGACTGGGCGTGTATCATGGCGATTTTCTCGTCAAGGGTCATGCGTCCGAGCGCGTCCTCGACGCGTTCCTCGATTGTTTTCGTGTCGTCGAGATATGGCGGGGTCGGCTGCGCGGCATGCGCGGCCGTCGCGACGGCGGCGAGTGCCAGCGTTATTATTGTCTGTCGGTTGAGTGTCATAGTTCGGGGCTATGCGTTTAGAGGAAATACTGGCCGCGGGATTTCAGTATGCGGCGCAGGTCGGTGGTGTCTACGGCGTGAACGTCGGGACGGCTGGAGGCGGCGGCGAGTGAAGCCGCTATGCCGGCGGCCTCTCCTGTGACAAGGCACGGCGGCATTACGCGTAGCGACCCGTATGCCTCGTCGTCGGTCGAGATGCAGCGCCCGGCGGTAAGCACGTTGCGGAGGGTTTTCGGGGTGAGGCAGCGGTAGGGTATGCCGTGGCTCTCGCCGCGCCCGTAGTGGACGTGGGGCACGCCTTGCTTATGGATGTCTATAAAGTAGCAGTTGCGCCCGATCTCGTCGTCAAAACTTCTTCTGGCGCGCCAGTCGTCGCCGGTGAACAGATAGTCGCCTATTATGCGCCGGCTGTCGCGTATGCCCGGGATGATGGCTGTCTTGACGATGAAGGCGTTCTTGAACGCGTCCGGGCGGAACTCTTTGAGCATTTCAAGGTGCTGGGCCGCTGTCCTGCGCCCGACGCGCATGGCGTCGGAGAGCTGGCGCGGGTCGGTGGTGTCCTTGATTTCTATATGGTTGGCGTTGAACTGGACCACGCCGGGTCCTACAAGGTTGTGGCAGCAGTGGGTGTCGAGCAGCGGGAAACGCCCGGTGCGATATGCCCGCGCGGAGGCGCTTTCGGGGTTATGGCCCGAGTGCAGTTCCGGTCCGCTGAGGTACGCGTCGGTGTCGACGTTGGCCACGGAGTAGCACAGCGTGCTTTTCTGCAACACGCCGTCGGAGTCCCCTTTGAGGTATTCGGCTCCGGCCCACGTCGCTATGTCGCCGTCGCCGGTGGCGTCGATTACGACTTTCGGGCGGTAGGCCGTGAGACCGTCCTTGTTTGCCACGATCAGGGCGTCGACAGTGTCGTCGGAAGACATTTCAACGGATGCCACTCGGGAAAAATAGAGCACCTCGGCTCCCGATTCCTCGACTATGCGGTCGTAGACGCTGATGAGGTATTCGGGATTTATCGTCACCCAGTCGAATTTGTCGGCAGGCTCGTGGGGGACTCCGGCTTTCGCCAGGCGGAACACCCTTTCGGCCAGGCCGCGGTATATGATTTTCTCACCGTCGGTGAACGGGCACCACGCGGGCACCATACCTGAGGTGCCGAGGCCACCGAGGTTGCCGGTGGCTTCGATGAGCAGGGTCCTGCGCCCCTCGGATGCGGCGGCGACAGCCGCCGCGCAGCCGGCGGGTCCCCCTCCGGCCACGATTACCTCGTAGTCGTCGTTGACTTTGACCTTGCTGTCGCCGAGTTTCCGTGTTTTCAGTCGCGAGTTCCCGCCCCGCGCCGCCATCCCCTGCGGGAGGGCGGCAGCGGCGGACAGGAAAGCTGCGGTCTTCAAAAAGCCTCTACGGCTGCATGTTGACATACCTATCTAAACTATCTAACTTACTGTCTGTGTTAATCTGAGGTCTGGCGCTTGCCGGCATGTGGCAGGCACGGGGAGGGTTATTCGAGATAGCAGTCGCTCCCTTCCCAGCCGGGGTTCTGTGTCAGCACCCCTTCGGAGAGCTGTATCTCGGTCAGCGGTATGGAGAGGAATCCACCGGTCTCGGGACGGAACGTTACGCTTTTCTTGCGGGGTACCTTGCGG
Source organism: uncultured Muribaculaceae bacterium (assembly GCA_910579105.1). GTDB lineage: Bacteria > Bacteroidota > Bacteroidia > Bacteroidales > Muribaculaceae > UBA7173. Next base: position 36,248 of record CAJTRT010000015.1, read on the forward strand.
TCGTAGATCTGGATGTCGGTCTGGTTCTCGGTGATGAGGCGTTCGTCGTGCCAGCGGAGCAGGTCGTAGTAGCGTTCCCCCTCGAAAGCCAGCTCGAAGCGGCGCTCGTTCTTGATATTGTCAAGGGTGGCGGGAAGCGATGGGAGGTTGACGCGGCCACGCACGCGGTCGAAATAGGCCTGGGCTTCGGCACATTCCAGCTCCGCGCCCATCAGAAGCACGTCGGCGAAACGGATCAGGATGATGTCCTGCGTGTTGTTGAGCTGGAAGTTGGTCTCGGTCATGCTGTAAAGAGGCACGCTGTAATTGACAACGCTCTGCTTGGTCTCGTCGGTGTAGACGTTGATGGGGCAGTGCTTCTTGTTGATGTAGTATGTCTCCTCGGAAGCGTTGCCGCCACCTTTCATATAGAGGCGCATCTCGTTCTTGTCGACGCAGTTGATGACGGAGCCTTTCTTGCGTATGTCGGCATCGTCCCAGTCATCCCATAGTTTCGGGTTGACCGTGCCGAAGCCCCATCCCTGGCCGAAGGGGAAGGTGAGGGTGTAGTTGCTCTGTCCCCGGACTCCGTAATAGAGGCAGACCTGGTTGCATTTCTGCGAGATCACGTCCCAGGTGCCTATGGTGGAGTACTTGATCGCCATAACTTCCTCTATGTTGCCGTCGCCGGCCCAGTCCAGGCCGTTTTCAGAGGTATATTTGTAGTCCTGCACATGGCTGTACGGCCAGAGGTTGCGGAAGTCGGAAAGGAGGTCGTGACCGCTGTTAGCGACGCAGTCGGCGATGTATGCCTGTACCTGTGTCTTGGTTATCTCGCCGCCGTCGGTGGTCGGAAGGGCGTTGGTGTTGTAGTATCCGGTGTAGAAGAGCCAGACGCGGGCCATCAGAGCCTCGGCAGCCCAGCGGGTCATGCGTCCGTTTTCCGATCGGGGCATGTCGGTCACCTTGGTAGCCGGCATCTTGTTGATGGCGGCCACGAGGTCGGAGGCGATGAACGCGTAGGTCTCGGCAGCCGGATTCTTGGGGATGTTCACGGCCTCCGGGGTGGTAACCAGCGGCACTTCGCCGAACATGCGCGAAAGGTCGAAGTAGAAGAAGGCGCGCATCATGCGGCACTCCCCCTCGACGGCGTCGCGGTGTTCCTGTGAGTCCCATTCGATATTGTCCATCTGGCTCAGGAGGAAGTTGGCGCGGTAGATACCCATGTAGCGTGCGCGCCAGCTCCATCGGAACATATCCTCGCTCGATTTCTTGAACTGGTCTATGGCCTTGCACGACTTGTCGGCGTTGTCGCCGCCCCCGAAGCAGTTGTCGCTCATGAGTTCCGAGATGAAGTACGAGAAGCCGAGTGGCTCGCATCGTCCGATCATCGAGTAGACGCCCACCAGGAGCTGGTCCATGTCGTCGGGGTTCTTGGGGAAGTTTGAGGTGTCCTTCTTGGTGAGGTTCTCGGTGTCGAGGAAGTCCTCGCAGCCGGTTGCCGCTACCATGCAGAAGAGTATGGCGATTATTGAAAAGAACTTTTTCATTGTTGCGTTATTTTTTGGCTGGTAAGCGGTTTAATATTCGATGTTGAGTCCTACCATATAGCTGCGCGAGCCGGGATAATAACCCAGGTCTATGCCTGACGCCCAGTTGTCGCCGCCTCCGTAGCCGATCTCGGGGTCCATACCGGAATACTTGGTGAACGTGAACGGGTTCTGCACCGCTCCGTAAAGGCGCAGTTTCGACAGCGGCAGCCGCGGGAACAGCTGTTTGAAGTCGTAGCCGAGGGTTATGTTGGTTATTCGGAAGTAGTCGCCGTCCTCGATGTAGAGATCGCTGACATACTGCCAGTTGATTGCCGATCCGCCGACGGCGGGGAGGCGGTTCGACGTGCCCTCGCCATGCCAGCGGCCGAGCATCTCGGTGGTGTAGTTGTCGTAAGGCTTGTCGGTGCCCGAGCGGTAGGAGCGCGCGATCTGGTTGCCGGCCACTCCGTAGCCGGTAAGGGAGAAGTCGAGGCCCTTCCATCCGAGCATTATGTTCACGCCGTAGGTGATGTCGGGGTAGGGGTTGCCTATCGAGGTGCGGTCCTCCGGGGTGATGGCGCCATCCTTGTCGCGGTCTACAAAGATCACGTCGCCAGGTTTGGCTGCCGGCATGATGGGCTTCCCTGTCGCCGGGGAGATGTAATTGTCGATCTGTTCCTGGTTCTGGAATATCCCGGCCGTCTGGTAGCCGTAGAAGTATCCGAGGGGATGCCCCTCTTCGGCGCGGTAGAACGAGGTGGTGTTTTGGGCAAGGATTGCCGCGGTTCCCTCGATCAGGCCGTTGCCGTTGGCGATGCGGAGCACTTCGTTCCTGTTGTGTGCCAGGTTGGCCGACACGCTGTATGTGAAATCGCCCACGCGGTCGTTCCATGAAACCGACAGTTCCACGCCGGTGTTCTTTATGTCGCCTCCGTTGACGTAGGGAGCGCCTGTGCCCCATATACCCAGCGCGGTAGGCTGCACGAGCCAGTCGAGGGTCTTCTTCTCGTACCAGTCGAATGTGAAGCCGAGGCGGTTGCCGAGGAAGCGGGCGTCGAGGCCTATGTCGGTCTGTCGGGAGGTTTCCCATTTAAGGTCGGGATTGCTCATGATATCGGGGTAAGCGCCGATGGTCGGGTGTGCCTTGTCGTCGCCGAAGTAGTACCAGGCGGCATTGGTGGCGTTGCCGAAAGCGATGGTCGAGAGATAGCGGAACGCCGGTATGTTGCAGTTGCCGTTCTCACCCCAGGAGGCGCGGATTTTCAGCATGTCGAGCCAGTGGCTCTGTCCTTCCATGAATTTTTCCGCGGCGATGTTCCATCCGGCCGAGAAAGAGGGGAAGTAGCCCCAGCGGTGGCCCCGGGCGAAGTTGGATGATCCGTCGGCGCGCATTATCACCGACGCCATATAGCGGCGGTCATAGTCGTAGTTCACGCGGCCGAACCAGCTGACGAGCTGGCCGCGGCTCCAGGGCGCGCCGGAGAGGGTGGTCGAGCCTGACGCGATGGTCTTCACGTTGCTCAGCCACGCGTAGTCGAAGCTGTCGAACTCGCTGTCGCGGTTGGAGCCGTTGAGGTCCTGTCCAAGGCCCCACTTCTCCACGGAGTTGCCCAGGAGAACGTTGAGGTGATGCCCCTTGATGGTGAAGTCGTAGCTCAGCGTGTTGTCCCACGACCATTGCAGGCCGTTGCCGGATCCTTGTCCGACGCGGTCGGTCTTCGAGTATGTTTTCTCGTTGATCTGGTATTTCGGCACGTATTCGCGCGATGTCCAGCCGTTGTAGGCGAAACCGAAGGCGCTTTTGAACGTCAGGCCTTTGATGGGTTCGAGTATAAGGTAGAGGTTGCCGCGGGCGTTGTAGTTCTTGCTCTGTGAGAAAGAGCGCAGGTAGTACATCTCCGCCAGCGGGTTGGTCTCGTCGGTGTCGATGAGCACCGGCCACGCGTATTTCTCGCCTGGGATTTCCCATACCGGGAACAGGGGCGACGCGCAGAGGGCGTTGCGCACGTCGTTCCAGTACATATTGCCCGTGCCCTGCGTCATTCCTTTGGAATTGACGTGGGCCATGGTCAGTGTCTGGCCGAATTTGAGCAGGTCGCGGTCGGGCCGCTTCACCACGATGTGCTCCGAGTTGAAGCGCAGGGTGTAACGCTCGTATCGCTGCTTCACGTCGTCGGCCTTTACACCGATGGTCGGGGTCTCGGAGGAATAGCTTATGCCGAGCGAGTATGTCGAGCGCTCGCCGCCCCCGTCAAGGCCGAAATTGTAGCCCTGTTTGAAGCCGTCTTTTTTCTGAATCTCGTCAAGCCAGTTGGTGCCGGTGAACTCTCCGCTCTGAATCTCGTCCCAAAGGGGCACGTTGGCGGCGAAATCGGCATCTGTCAGCCCGGTCTCCTTCATCAGCATCACATACTGCTGGGCGTTGAGCGGGGTGACGGTCTTGGGAATCTCCTGCCAGCCGAGGTACATGTTGAAATGGGCGTTCACGCGTTCTTTCCCGCCTTTCTTCGTGGTTACGAGAATCACGCCGTTGGCCGCCCGCGCGCCGTAGATGGCGGCCGAGGCCGCGTCCTTCAGCACGTCGATGCTCTCGATGTCATTCGGGTCGAGCAGGTTGAGGTCGCCTCCGGCCACGCCGTCGATGACAACCAGCGGCGACGAGTTGTATATGGTGCCGAGTCCGCGGATATTCACTTTGAAGCCGTCGCCCGCCTTACCCGTGTTCTTCACGATGTTGACGCCAGGAGCCTGGCTCTGCAACGCTCCGTAGGCGCTCATGGTGTTCTGCTTGGCGATGTCGTCGCCTTTGACCTGGAGAGTGGCGCCTGTCACGAGCTTTTTCTGCTGCACTCCGTAACCGATGGCGATCACCTCGTCGAGCACGTTGTCGTCAGCCTCGAGCGTGATGTCGATATTCGGGCGCCCGGCGACCTTGACTGTGGCTGTCTTGTAGCCGATGAAGCTCGCGGATATTTTCGACTTGTCGGACAGCGTCAGCGAGAAGCGTCCGTCGGCGTCGGTGGTGGTGCCGTTACGAGGGTTGCCGCTCTCGGCGACGGTTGCTCCTGGAAGTGGTTCTCCTGAGCCGTTGACGGTGCCGCGCACGGTGATGTCGGCAGCCGTTACCGAAAGGGTGATCGCCGGCGCGATGAGCGCGGCGGCCAGCAGGCGGCGCGTCCAGAAATGGAAGCGGCTCGCTGTGGCTGTTTCAGATGATGGATTCATGGCTGTATGATTGGTTTTGATTTTTCACGGTCTCGGTCGCGGGATTGCCGGGTCTGTGCCTGAGGCTGCCTACGTTTTCTTTCACGCGCTGGCCGCATAGGGGAGATGCCCTGGAATCTCGTTGGCAAAGTTAGTGATTATAGGTGTGGCGTGTCTGCTTTATATGCGCGCTAATCTTCGGGGATTGTCGGAATGGTTGCGGGAATGGGGAGAATAGTTGCGGAAATGTAGACACAGGTGTTTTTCTCTGTGTCGCAGAGGCGGTGTTTCGTGAATGTGTAGTAATTTTGGAGCGTCTTACATGCTTGAGGACTCCATTTAAGCTAATATACCCGCGATACCGTGAAAATAAAACTATGCCAATGTTTCAAGGCGGCTGTTTTGCTGGCTGTTTATGTCGGTTTTGTCGCCTCCGCGTCAGCGATGCAGGCTCCGGCCGGGCCGGCCGGCAAGCTTTTCGCCGTCTCTAATTCGCATATCAACAAAATATGCCAGGATCACCTCGGCTACATATGGCTCGCGACTGACTACGGGCTCACGAGGTTCGACGGCTCGGAGACTGTCACCTTCACCCGCACTTCCGAAGCGGGATCGCTTCTGAGCAACACCGTGCTGACGGTCATGGAGGATAGCGAGAACAATCTGTGGGTCGGCACGACCGACGGCATACAGAAATTCGACCGCTCGACCCTGACGTTCGCCACGCCGAGGCTGAGTTATCCGAATGTGCCTGATTTCAGCTATGTCAATTCCATAATAGAGGACCGCAAGGGGAACATATGGTTCACGACGTCGCGTTCCGGCGCAGTCTGCATCCGCAAGGGAAACCCCGAGCCGGTATGCTATATGACGACTAACTCGCGGATCTGTTCCAACAAGACGACGGTGGTGTTCGAGGACAGTTTCGGGAACATATGGATAGGGTCAATGGATGCCGGGGTGACGATTTTCAACGGGTCGACCAATTCGATGACCACCCTCAGCCACGACCCGGATGATCCGACCTCGCTGTCAAGCAATATGATTTTCACTATCGGGCAGACTAACGACGGGAGGCTTTTCATCGGGTCGCTTGACGGGGGCATAGACGCTTACGACTATCGTTCCAACCGCGTGACCCGCGACGCGGTAAGTGTCGAAGGAAATGTCTATATCCTGAGAAATTCTCCCGATGAGGACGTGATGTATATCGGCACCGATGGCTGCGGTCTCAAAAAGTACGATGTCGCCTCGGGCACTCTTTCAGATGTGGGGATCGCGGTGAAGGAGTTTAATCCGTCAAAGGCGAAGATCCACGACATACTCACCGACCGCCAGGGCAATCTGTGGCTCGGCGTGTATCAGAAGGGGGCGCTGATGGTGTCGCGCGACGCGGAGGACTCGATGGTGAACTACGCGTATTCGCCGTTTTACCCGTCGCTGAATATAGGCACCGAGCCTGTGCTGTGCGTTCTCCAGAGCAGCGACGGGGCTTTGTGGGTCGGCACGGACGGCGACGGGATATACCGGGCATCGGCACCTGGCGCTCCGATGCGCCATATCGCTTACACCGACTCGGACGCCGGAACCATTCTCGCCATTTTCGAGGATAGCCGCGGGACGATATGGGCCGGAAACTATCTCAACGGACTGTCGCGCTATGACGCGTCCACCGGGACTTTCACGCCGGTGGCGCTCCCTCTGCCTGATAGCAACGGAGGGCGAGTGAAGGAGGTTAACGCCATCGCGGAAGATGCCGACGGTAATTTGTGGATCGCCACGAACGGCGACGGGGTCTGCATATATGACCCGCGGAGCGGCTCCACACGTTTCTATTCCCACGATCCCTCGCTTAGTGATTCCAAACAACTGTTGGGCAACGCCATACACACGATATTGTTCTCCGCCGACGGCAAGGCCTGGATCGGTACCAGCGATTCCGGCCTGTCGTGCCTTGACCTTTCCACCGGGCGCTTCGAGCATTACAACACATCCAATATGAGGCTCAGCAACAACTGCGTGTTCGCTCTCTGCCAGGATGTCTCAGGAGCCGTTTGGGCGGGTACGCGCATGGGACTCAACCGGATTCAGAACGGCCGCACGCAGGTGTTCAACGAGACTAACGGGTTGCGTAACAACTTCATTTACGGAATAACGGCCGATCGGAACGGCAATCTTTGGCTGAGTACTGGCGATGGTGTGTCGATGTTCGATCCCAAGACTATGGAGTTTGACAATTCTATGCCGACAGACCTTGTCGCTTGCAGGGAATTCAAACGTAATTCGGCTTGCGGCGGACTTGACGGCAGGGTTTATTTCGGAGGTGTGGGCGGCCTGTTTTCCTTTATGCCAGGCGTGCGCACCGCTCCCCGCAAGCTGTTGCGTGTCGCTTTTAACTCACTGACTGTGATAGATAAGAACGACGGTGCCGCGGCCTCCGATGGAGCCGAATCGGTCATCCCGGTTCATGACGGGGAGGATGTGGAACTGACATACGAGCATAACAGCTTCACGGTGTCTTTCGGCGCTGTCGAGTTCTCACACCCTGAAAGAGTAAGTTATTCCGTCATGCTCGAGGGGCATGACAACGGCTGGATCCTGCTTCCGCCCGGAGCGAGGACGGCGACGTATTCCAGCCTGCCCCCCGGGGACTACACTATGCGCGTAAAGGCCTCAATCGGCGACTACAAGCCATTGGAGAAGGCAATGAGGCTGACAATATCCCCCCCTATTTATCTAACACCCTGGGCGAAAGTGATTTATGCGGTTCTTGCGATATTGTTGGTGCTTTTCGGGGTAAAAGCAGTGAAATGGCGCGTCAGGGAGGAGGAGCGACGTAACCGCCAGCTAATGCAGGCGCAGACCGCCGAGCAGAAATTGCAGTTCTTCACGGACATATCCCACGAGATACGCACTCCGCTGACCATGGTGTTGTCGCCGCTTGATTCCCTGCGCGACAAGATACGCGACAAGCAGGCCTTGCGGACAATTGACACTATGCGCCACAACGGCGACCGCATATTGCGCCTGATTGACCAGATCATGGACTTGCGACGGCTGGATAACAACCAGATGAAACTTGCCGTCGGTAATGTCAACGTGCGGGATTTCATCGCGGGGGTAGCCGCGGCCTTTGACAATCTCGCCGGCCAGCGCGGCATAGAGTATTCTGTCTCTATTGACCAGAATGTGCCGGAAACGCTCATGCTGGATGCCGACAAGGTGGACAAGGTGGTGTTCAACGTACTATCGAACGCGTTCAAGTTCACCCCTGACGGGGGGCGAGTTTCTCTGACAGGGAGGATTGAAGACGGGATGTTCGCGATCCGTATCGCCGACACGGGTCCCGGAATACCGCCTGACAGTCAGCAGCGTGTGTTCAACCGTTTCTACCGGGTTAAGGACGACGCCCCGGCCTCGGCTCCTGGTACAGGCATAGGGCTGCATCTGGCCCGCAAGATGATGGACCTGCATCACGGCACGATCGACATTGAGCGAAGCACTGCCGAGGGAACGGTGATGCTGATACTGATTCCCGCCGCGGGCGACGCTTATGCCGACGGCGAGTGTGCCGCGGCTGAATCCGATGTCGCCCCGGCCACGCACGACGCGGTCGAGGATGACCAGCCTCGTCGCGTGGCGCGTGAGGCCGGCGGCCCCTTGCGCCATGCCACGGTGCTCGTGGTCGAGGACGACGTATCCATCCTCGATTATATCGCGAAAGAGCTTTCCGAGTATTACAACGTGCTTACCGCGACAGACGGCCGGACGGGGCTTGACCTCGCTCTCACCCGGCGCCCCGACCTGATACTTACCGATATAATGATGGAGGGGATCGACGGCCTGGAGCTTTGCCGCAAGATACGCGCCAATGCCGATACCTGCGAGATTCCGGTCGTGATGCTGACAGCCAAGGTCACACAGGCCCAGCGCGACGAGGGATTCCTGGCGGGAGCGGACGCTTACATCACCAAGCCGTTCAACGTGGGCCATCTCCTCAACCGCGTGAATATGCTGATAATGCAGCGCCGTATGCTGAAAGAGAAGTATTCCGGCGAGAAGGCCGTCAGCGAGGAGGTGGCGAAAATCAAGTCCAACGACGAGCGTCTGTTCGAACGCGTGCGCAAGGTTGTGCTCGACCATCTCGCCGACACCGATCTTTCGGTGGAATTCATCGCGAAGGAGATCGGCGTGAGCCGTTCCCACCTGCAGCGCCGGCTGAAAGTCTCGGCGAACATGAATCCGAGCGAGTATATCAAGCGCGAGCGTATGCGCCATGCCGCCCTGATGCTGTCTACGAAGAATGTCGCGGTATCGGAAGTCGCGTATGCCACCGGTTTTTCGACGTTATCACACTTCTCGACATGCTTTAAGGAGCATTACGGCATGTCGCCGACACGCTATGTGGCGCTCCACCAGGGGACTACGGATGATGGTGGTGTTGAGGCCGAAACAGGCGGCAAAAACTGAGCGTCTACATCCGCGCAATGGCCATTGCCGCATTTTCGCAATTCTCTGCGACATTTATGGTAGTCTTGGCGCAACGGAAAGAGTATCGGAGCCATTTGCAAAACGCCTCCGCCCGGTTTATGCCTAATTTTGCATCGTCGGTTTCCGATATGAGTGGCCGACCGGAAGCTCAGGTTTTCCAGTCCTGACGCGATACAAAATCTACCAGACCGATGAAAAGATCAGCGAAATTTATCACTACCGTTCTTGCGACAGCCATAGTCGGCGTCACGGCGGCGACAGCCCTTGCCGGGGGGAATCCGGCCGACGGGGGTGTGCCTGTGCCCGAGGGATACTCGCGCCTGGTGTTCTCTGACGAGTTCGACACCGACGGCGCTCCGGATCCCTCGAAATGGAACTTTGAGACCGGCTACATACGCAACGGCGAGATGCAGTATTATACTCCGGGCCAGAACGCCGTGTGCGAGGGTGGCGTGCTTGTCATCGAGGCTCGCAACGACAGTGCCCTGATCAACGGCGAGGTATGCCCCGTGACTTCCGCCAGCCTCACGACAAAGGACCGCGCGTCCTGGAAGTACGGATATGTCGAAGTGCGCGCAAAGCTCCCGTCGTCGCTCGGAACCTGGCCGGCGATATGGATGATGCCGCAGGAGAACAACTATGGCAAATGGCCCCGTTCGGGCGAGATCGATATTATGGAGCATGTGGGATATAATCCCGAAAAGGTGCATTTCTCAGCCCATACCGAGCGTTTCAACCATATGCGCGGCACGCAGCGCACCCATGTCATCCACGCCCCGGAGGCTGTGGGCGTTTTCCATACCTACGCTCTGAAATGGACCCCGGACCGCCTGACGTGGTTTTACGACGGCAAGGAACAGTACGCTATCGACCGCGAGGCGGACAGCGACTGGACGACCTGGCCTTTCGACATAGACTATTATCTCATTCTCAACCTCGCTTTCGGCGGGGGATGGGGGGGATCCGAAGGTGTTGACCTCTCGACGCTCCCGCAGCGCTACGAGATTGACTACGTCCGGGTTTTCCAATAACATCCGAGTTTTCCAATAAGTTTCACATACGGCTCTCTCCGCCTTATTCCTTACCTGTAAATCAAAGGTTACTGATGAAAAAGATATTTGTTCTTATCGCTCTCGCGGGCGGCATGCTCACAGCCTCGGCCGCCCCGGTGATGAATTTCGCCCGCACCGTGCAGACTTCCGACGGGCTTCCAAAGGCTAACCTTCCTGTGAAAGTGAAGGTGGTGATCCGCTCAGGTGCCGCCGACGGCCCCGTAGCTTTCGGCGAGGAGCACCAGGTTACCACGTCGCCAGCCGGAGTGGCCTATGTGGCGGTGGGTTCGCAGAACACCACTGTGACCCTCGACCAGCTCGACTGGGGCAACACTATATATTATATGGAGACGGCCGTCGACCAGGGCAGCGGATTCGAGCAGAGCGTCAACCAGCAGATACTCAGCGTCCCCCGCGCGGTGCATGCCGCGAACGCCTCCTCGCTGACCCTCGCTTCTCCCTCGGGGAAACAGTTCAAGGTCACCATATCCGACAACGGCGAACTTTCAGCAACCGCAATCGACTAAGGCTATGCGTATCGCTCTGAAATCAAGTCTCCTGTTGTTCGCGGCGCTTCCGCTGGCCGCGGCGGCGCAGGGATTCCTCCCTTACTGCGGGGTCTCCGGTAACTCGCATTTCGCGATAGAGCCGGCTGCGGCCGGTTTCTCGGCAACCGGTGACGCCGTGCTGTCCCATGGCTCGCTTCCCGCTATCTCGACCTATACCGCCGGCATCAAGACCGTCACAGCTTACGAGGCCGGTGTCATTGTCACTCTCGCCTCCGACGGCGGCTCGCTCTTTGTCAACGGTGTTGAAAACGGCTGCGGTTACGGCGTTTTCGCTGTCGACGGCAGGATGATGGCCGACGGGAAAGTGGCCGACGGAGTAGTCAGCCTCCGCGGCCTGGGTGCCGGGCAGTATCTGCTTCGACTGTGTCCCGCCGGTACGGCTCCGTGTGTATATAACTTCATAAAAAAGAACTGAACAGATGAAACCGTTTATAGCATCCATGCTCTCCGCCGCCGCGATATTCGCGGCAAGCGCCGAACCTGTGCTCTACGAGGCATCGCTCACGGATTTATACGGCACACCCTCGGCCAACGAGCAGGTGACGCTGCGCCTGTCGCTTATCGACCGCGACGGCAACCTCCTGTATGCCGAAACCCATAACGCCACCTCGGATGCTTTCGGGCACCTTTACGCCATGGTCGGCACCGGAACTGACACCGAAGGGGAGTTCAGCGACGCCAACTGGGAGGCTGCTGAGAAGATGGGCGTGAGCATCACCCGCGCCGACGGCTCCGAAATCAGTGACACCGCCGATCTGGGCTACACGCCGTCAGCCCTCCACGCGTCAAATGCCTCCGGGCTTGTCGGGCCCTCTACCGCCGAGGGGCGCTACCGCCTTGCCGTCGATGACTCCGGAAATCTGTCGACCGTCTTCGACGAGAACAAGTCAATCGCGATTCCCGACGGCTATACCCGCATGATTTTCCATGAGGAGTTCGACTACAACGGTCTTCCCGATCCGGCCTACTGGGGCTATGAGAAGGGGTTCGTGCGCAACGGGGAGTCGCAGTACTATACCGAGGCTCGTCTCGAGAATTGCGAGGTATCCGACGGCACTTTGAAGATACACTGCATAAAGGAAGATTATACAGATCCTTCCACAGGAGAGACGGCGCAATATACCGCCGGCAGCATACATACGCAGAACAAGGTGAAGTTCACCTACGGACGCGTCGATGTGCGGGCGAAACTCCCCGCGGCCAAGGGAACATGGCCCGCGATATGGCTGATGCCGAATGACAGCTATTACGGGCACTGGCCGCGTTCAGGCGAGATCGACATAATGGAGTGCGTGGGATATGAGCCTAATGTGATACATTTCACGGCTCATACCTACCTGCAGAACGGAGGCGATAACAACAAGAACCATTTCACGATGCGCGTGATGAATCCGGCCCCCCACGAGGACTTCCACGTTTACTCGCTGGAATGGTCGGCAAACAAGCTGACGTGGTATGTCGACGGCAAACGCGGTTTCACAATGGTCAAGAACGCCCCGCTTTGGACCGGCTGGCCTTTCGACCGCGACTTCTACCTGATTCTGAACTTCGCCTGGGGCGGATGGGGCGGCCAGCAGGGCACCGAGCCCGAGAAGCTCCCGTTGACCTACGAGGTCGACTATGTGCGCGTATTCCAATAATAACGTAAGAAAATAATCACTTAACTTATAACACCATGAATAAAAAACAGTTACTCACTCTCGCTGCTGCTGCCGTAATCGGCGCTTCGCAGTCGTTTGCCGCTGTCGAATACTGGGTCGCTACCAATGGCAGCGACGAAAATCCCGGAACAGAGGCCAAGCCTTTCGCGACACCCGAGATGGCCATCCTCTGCGTCAAGGACAATGAGGAGACCATAATCCACCTCCAGAAAGACGCTACTTTCATGCTCGCCGGGCAGCTGAACCTCGACAAGAACAAAATCTGCACCATAGAGGGCGACAATACCACACTGAAAGGCGCTGAGAAGCCGGGCTATCAGGGCGGGGAGGCTACGCGTATATTCCGTGCCGCCGATAACTCCAAAATAAATATCAGCGGGGTCAATTTCGTCAACGGACGTCAGATCGAGTATGTGCTCGGTGGTGCCATATTCTTCGCCGGTGACGAGTTGAACATCGACAAGTGCCGCTTCATCGACAACGAGGCCGGTTCTGCCGGTGCCGCTATCGGTTCGCGTGGCCGCGTGGTCCGCGTCACCAACAGCTACTTCGAGCATAACTACATCATCGGCGGCGGAGCCCGCGGCGCGGCCATCATGCAGCGCGGTCCCGAGTCTCTCGACGGCGAGCTGTATGTCGACAACTGCACATTCTACAAGAACTCGCTCGACCAGGGCGGCCAGGGCTACTGCATAGCCATCTACGATCCCTCGGGCCAGCCCGGTGTGAACTTCGCCGGATGCTCCAAGCTCCAGGTTACAAACTCCACCTTCGTGGAAAACACCTCGGCCGATCCGTATCAGGGCTGCATTGACATCTCCGACCATACCGACTGCGAGACTATTCTGGTTAACAACACGTTCTATAACAACGACGGCGTTATGCGCCTCTATTACCAGCAGAAGCCGGTGTACATGTTCAACAATTTCGCTTACTGCAACCGCGCCTGCGTCCTTTCGGAATGTTCCATCGCCGACACAGAGCGCACGGCTATCATTGCCAAGAACAACATCCTTTATGGCGCTGAGCGCTCGGTCAACGAGAACATGGACGACCCCGACTTCAACGCCAACGCCGCCGCTTCCCACAACACGCTCGGCCTCTGTAAGGACGTTACCATGACCGCCCTCGGTGTCAGCACCACCCTCGGTACCCGCGACGAGGCGTTTGTTCCCTTCCTTCCCATCCTGCGCGAAAACTCCCCGCTGGTTGATGCCGGTATCGAAAGCTCAGATGAGTGGCTCAAACCAAACGTGATTCCGGCTACCGACTGCCGTGGCATAGCCAACTCCAAGGGCAAGGATATTGGCGCTTATGAATGGCTGCATGGAGGTGCGGTCAACACCGTTGCCGAAGATTTCTCCGACGCTCCCGTTGAATACTACAACCTCCAGGGCATGCGCGTGGAGAACCCCGCCAACGGCATCTTCATCCGCCGCCAGGGTTTCAAGGCCACCAAGGTAATCCTCTAATAAATCTGAGAGATTAGTTCTCTGATTCCTAAGATCAATAATCATGAAAAAATTCACGATATTGGCGACCGCTTTCGCGCTGGCAGCTTCGGCTGCCAACGCCGAAAGCGTAACCATCAGCCACGAGACCGCCGGCGCCCTCGAAGCAGAACTTAAAGCCGCTATCGCCGCTTCCGAAGCTCTGACAGCGATGGCTGACATCACCGAGCTAACCATCACCGGCGAGGCCGTGATGGATGCCAACGATTTCGTGGCCATCCGCGCGAATCTGCGTCCTTCACTGGTGACGCTTGACATGTCGCAGGCAAAGTTTGCCAGCAATGCTCTCCCTGGCGGGTTTTACGATAAAGAGGGTATTCTTAACAAGATGAACATCGTTGAATGTAAGCTGCCCGAGACGCTGACCAGTCTCTCCGGCGGCGTGTTCTTCGAATGTAAAAAACTTGAAAGGGTAAATCTTCCCGACGGAATCAGGTCGATACCCCAGTATTGTTTCTCCGGCTGTGAGAAGTTGAATATGGAAGCCCTGCCTCCACAGCTTACCACTGTTTATGCCGACGCATTCAACCTGTGCAAGGCTCTGACTGTTGCCGTGCTTCCTGAAACGGTGCATACCATTAATGGTTCGGCCTTCAACGAATCCGGGGTGACTTTCTCTAAATTACCCTCGGCGCTCAAAGGACCTCTCGGCGAGCGTGCGTTCCGTCAGGCCAAGAATGTCACTTTCGATGAGATTCCCGAAGGCGTTACCGTGCTTAAAACGAGCTGTTTCGCCGGAACCCAGGTGACTTTCAAGACTTTCCCCAAGAGCCTTACCGGAATAGAAACCTGCGTTTTGCAGAGCTGCAAACAAATCACCGAGTTCACCATTCCGAATATCGGCACTCTTTGGACAAAGATTCCTGACGGGACATTCTACGTCAACGAGGCTGTGACACGCACTTTCATTTGCCGCGCTCCGTCGGCTCCTGTTCCAACCAAGGTTACTGGTAACAACTGGGACGAAAGTTTCGGTCGGCCGGAAATGTGCGTGAATACCACAATGAAAGTGCTTTACTCCGCTATGGAGAGCTTCCAGAGCACTGCTCCTTACAATAAGATGAAAATCGAGGCGCTGAAGACCGCGGTCGAGGCTCCGATAATCGATATGCCCGCCGGTCACGATGCCGCGAATGTCAAGGTTGCGTTTGTGGTGAACGGTGTCGAGCACACCTCGTTTGACGAGGTGCTCGAAGGGGAGGGCAAGCTGGTCGTTTCCTTCGATGATGCCGCTCACGCGTGGCTCCATGTTCAGGAGATCCGCTACGCGGGTGCCGAGGCCTATGCCGAAGGCGACGAGACGGAAGAGGTTGACCCGGACCTTCTATATGCTGTCGGCAACGTGTCGCAGAGCCTGAGAAAGACCGTCGAGGTACCCGTGACAGTCTCTCCCGATATGAAGCCCATCCATATCACCGTGGCTATGGCCGACGTTATCACCGGCGTGGAGGCTGTTGACGCACCCGAGACCGCGATTTCCCGCAACGGCGACATTGTGAACCTTACCGTACCCGGAGCCGCGCTCTACGACCTCGCGGGTCGCATGGTAGTTTCCACTGACTCTAACGTTCTTGACCTCGGCGGCGTGCCCGCTGGCGGCTACATACTCCGCGCCGGCAAGAAGGCTGTCAAGATCATCAAATAAAAAAAGATAGGCTTACCACACAAACAACATATGTGGCAAAGACACTACTGTCCACTAAAAATGGACGGGGTTAAAAATTAAATAAATTCGGTT
>CAJTRT010000016.1 GCA_910579105.1 uncultured Muribaculaceae bacterium
GGAAATGCTCATGGATAAACGAAAGTATGGCGGCTTCCGACTCTTTGTCGGCAATGGTGACTACATCGCTGTCGTTCAGTTTGGTTGACTGTTCGAGACCTGCCTGCCGGAAGTATTTCATATGTATGTCGCCGGCACTTTCCGCCATAGCGAAAGCCGCTGCCAAAAGCTCTTTATACTTTTCAGGAACGTCGGGGATATATTGGCGTAAGTTCATAAATCTCTTGTGATAGTCAGACACGCAAAGGTAAGACTAATCTTTGACATTCGCAACAGGCCGTTTATTAATGGTCACATGCCAAAGGCATGTCCCTACAAGGGTCTGCACGAACAATTGAAATCACAAAACGTCCTTTACATCTTGTCCACTCACAGACGGCCAAAGACTGACCGGTCGTAGGGACGCGGCGTGCCGCGTATGTTATGCAGAATTCTATTCTATGACTTATTATACGCGGCACGCCGCATCCCTACATCGGTTCAGTCAAGCATCTGTTTCTTCTGCCTGTGCGGCAGATTCGTTGTGAGGCATTTCCCGGCCGGGGATCAGAAGATTACCTGGAGGCGGGCCTCGAGGAGGTTGACGTGGCGGGTGCCGGAGACGGTGTTGTAGATGGCGCCGGTCTCCTCGTCAACGCCGGGGAAGTAGCGGTCGCTGGCGCGGGTGTAGCTGTAACGGAGGCGCGCGATCATGTACTTGTTGATGTAGTAGTTGAGGGTGCAGTTCACGTCATGGAGCTTGCCGCCGTAGATTCCGGCCGCACCGTCGGTGGCGTTCGTGTAGTTATAACCAAGGCATAGCTCGAGGGTGCGCGGAGCCGGGGTTGCCAGGCCGCAGTCGCCGTGGGAGTACTGGTAGCCGTTGCCTATGAGCTGGGCGCGGAAGAGACCGTAGGCACCCTGGGCGCGGTAGTGGTGCAGGCCGTTCTTGCGGGCCACGTTCATATAATAGTACTGCGTCTCGAAGGCGAGTCTGCCGCGGGCAAACAACAGCTCGGGACTCATCTTGAACAGGCCGCGGGCATCGGTGATCTTCGCGTCAAGACTCTGGATTTTCGACACGCGGCTGGGAAAGTTAACCTTGTACTCGAACCCCGTATGGTCGAAGGCCGTCGGCGAGGAGTAGTTGAACGAGCACCCGATCTGGAACACCTCGCCGTCGCGGTGCTGCGGACGCCATACCAGGCGGGTCTGCGCGCCCCATCCCTGCTTGCCAAGCTCATTGGCGGGTTTGGTAATCGCGTTCCCCTCGACAAACACCGTAGTCCCGGCAAAGAACTGCCCCTTGTCGAAAATATGCATCAGTCCGATCAGACGCGGGTTTGAATAGAAGAAATCGTTCGATTCCTCCTCCTCGTATGAGGGCTTCATGGAGGAGCTTGTGGTGGAGTTCAGGCCGAACTGCGGCACGAAGTAGCCCAGACGGAAAAGGTTGCTCTTGTTCAGGTCATACTCGAAATATATATCCTTCATGCCCACCTTGCCGTTGGAGAAACCGATGTCGACCTTGGCTTTCCATTTGCCGTAGGTGGCTTTAAGGCCGAGGCGCACGTCGGGAATCGCAACGCCGTCGACGAACTTCGACTCGTCAGGCGTGAGATCCTCATTGCCGTCGAAGTACAGGGCGCCGTCCATAAGTATGCGCCCAGTGGGTGTGAGTTTCAGTTTGGCCGGTTCGTCCTGGGCCATCGCGGCTGCCGGAAAGAGCATAGCGGCAGCGAACGCTACATATATAGCTTTCATAACGATCAGATTAACAAATTTGGGAACAGTTGAAACTTAGCCGTGTTTGCTGGACGCGCCTCGGCAATGCCGTGCCCGGGCAACTAAATCAGCGGCTATTCAGTCGGGGTCGGCACCGGGGTACCGGCCTCCACCTTACCCTGCTTTTTGAGATTCTTGAACTCAGCTTTTGCCTTGGCGAGCTGCTTGTTGAAACCGGGGTCGGCGTGCAGCCGCGCCACGGTCACAGCGCCGGTGAGGCGGCCGGCATCAACGTCGCTCTGGAAGTGGTAACCGCAGATCACGCGGCTCTCACCCATATCGTAGCCACGTTTAAGTATCTCGTTCTGCCGCTCGGGATTGATCTCGGCGAGCACAAGCGCCGTGGCCCATCCTATCGATGTGTGGCCCGAGGGATATGAGCCGTTGGTCGACAACTCGGCCTGCTGCTCGGGGTTGCATGTATCCTCGCCGTAGAAACTGAACGGGCGCTTGCGGTTATAGTAGTTCTTGGCCTCGCGCGTGCCGAGGTCCCCCGCGTCCTCGCGCATGCCGACAACGAGCTTGTAAATCTCCGGGGTACCGTCGGCGGTGATGTCGATGCCGAACGCGTCGGAGAAGGCCATAGGCACTCCGTCACCCTCGATATGAGCGTCGGAGAAGGCCTGGTCGCCGCGGGGAGTGTCGCGCTGCATCTTGCCCCACTTGTATCGCGCCTCGTCATTCAGGAAGGTTATCGAGCAGCCGTCGGGAGGAGCCGGAAGCAGAATGAAACTGTTTGGCACGTCACCCTCCTGGAGGAAGAACAGGTCGGGGTTGGTGCGGTGGTCTTTGATTTTTTTACCAGCCGCATCCTGGGCGGACAGGGAAAACGCGCAGGCAGAAAGAGTTGCCGCGGCGAAGACCAGCATAGCGTTTCGAGCAAAGTTTTTCATCATCATCAAATTTAAGAAAATGAATTGAGGTTTGTTACTCTTTCTTAACAAACCTCAATTCACAATAGTTTCTTCTAAAAATATGTTATTGAGCAGTCGGAGCAGCGCCTCCCGCGTTGTTGCTTCCGCTGCCCGGTTTCCCACCTTTCTTCCGATGGAAATTACGCCGTTTTCTCTGTACTCCGTCTTTCGCGGGATTATCGCCGCCCGCTGTTGCCGGTGCCGACGGTTTTCGGTTATCGCTACGGGAACCGCGGCGGTCGCGGTCGCGGCCCCGGCCTCCCCGCTGCCCACTTTCGCGCCCGGCACCCCCGTCGCCCGTGTTCCGCACCTCTATCCCTTCGAGGGCGGGGACGGGCTTGCCAAGGAATTTCTCAATCAGGGCGAAGCGGCGGCGGTCGCGCGGGCCCACGAACGTCACGGCCTCGCCCTCCTGGCCGGCGCGGGCCGTGCGGCCTATGCGGTGCACATAATCCTCTGCCTCGCGCGGCACGTCGTAGTTGACCACCATCGCTATGTCGTCGATGTCGATGCCGCGGGCCAGGATGTCGGTCGCCACCAGCACGTCGAGGCGGTTGGCGCGGAAATCGATCATCACCTCGTCGCGCTCGGCCTGTTCCTTGTCGGAATGTATGTCGGCAGCCTTTATGCCCGAACGCTTCAACGTACGGGTAAGGTCCTTGGCGGTAGACTTTGAGGAGGTGAACACAATCACGCGGTTAGAGTGGCGCTCTTTTAACAGCCAGCGCAGCACGCGCTCCTTCTCCCCCTCGTCGCATTTCACGGCGCTCTGCTTTATGCCCGACGCTGGACGCGAGGGAGCGATCCTCACCTCCGCCCTCTCGGGCCGGAGCACCTGCCCCGCCAGGCGGCGTATGGCCTCGGGCATTGTCGCTGAGAACATGAGCGTCTGGCGCTCCTTGGGGAGCTGGTTTACGATGCGCATTATGTCGTCGTAGAAACCCATGTCGAGCATGCGGTCGGCCTCGTCAAGGATGAAGTAGGCCACCTTTGAAAGGTCCACATAGCCCATCTGCATATGCGCCAGAAGGCGTCCGGGAGTCGCGATCACTATATCCGCACCCGAACGTATGGCGTGTTCCTGCTGGGCGAAAACCTTGCCGTCAGTGCCGCCGTAGACGGCCACGCTCGACAGCGGCAGGTAGTAGGCCAACCCCTCGAGCTGGCGGTCGATCTGCTGTGCCAGTTCGCGCGTGGGAGCCATCACGATGCAGTTGATATGGTTTTCCGGCTCTGGCAGGGTGTATAGCAGGTCGATCACGGGGAGGAGGTAGGCGGCCGTCTTGCCAGTGCCGGTCTGGGCCACGGCTATGAGGTCGTGCCCCTCGAGCACCTTGGGTATGGCCTGTTCCTGTATGGGGGTGCAGTCCCGGAAGCCCATCTCGTCGAGGGCGTCGAGGATGCTGTCGCTTAAATCAAGTTCGTCAAATCTCATTCTGATATGTTTTCCACCGCGAAGTTACTCAAAACCCGCATCATATGCAATTCCGCCGGGAAACATCAGATTCAGGCAGCTGCGCGACCGCCTCACAAATATTCCCCGCTCATACGGAACGTGAACGACCCGCGCCTGACCACTACCAGCACGGCGAACAGCGCCGTCAGAACGGCGTTCAGCAAGAACGGGAAGTGATTGTTGTAGATTCCGAAAACATGGCGGAAGGCGTCAACGATGAACGGCGTGACAGTGATCGCGATATAGTTCACCGCCAGGACCACCGCGAGCGCCAGCGTCGACTTTCTGCCGTCGGTAACGGTGTATGTTGCCTTATCGTAGATCACCGGCTGGAACACCCCGTAGCCGAATCCCATCATAACCGCGGCCACATACAGCAGAGCGTGGTCCCTGGCCACAGCCATCAGCAGCAGCCCGGCCGCTATCGACACAGCCGAAAACAGCGACGTGCGCTGCCTGAGCACCTTGATGATATACGGCAGGAAGAATCCCGGAAGGAAAACAGCGAGGTAAAACAGCGCCGTTATCGTGCCGGTAATGTCACTGCCAAGACGGTCCTCCTGTATGAGGAACGGCAGATAATACGATATTATGGTAACCGCGTAGGTCGTGAAAGCGTAAAGCCCGACAATGCCCCATATGCGGCCAAGGATAAACCCGCCCCGGACCTTCTCGCCCGGCGCGGGATTGGCCCATTCGACTTTGGCGGCGACAGGCGCGGGAGCCGACCCTACCCCTGACGGAGCATTGTCCATAGCCGCGGCAGCCGAAGGATTCCCACGCCTTACAAACACCATAAGGCACAACGGGACAGCCGGAATGAGATATACCAGGAACGGTGTGTGCCAGTTGCCCCGGTTCAGCCACCCCACGGCGAAAGTCGCCAGCACAAGCGCCATATTCGATATGCCGCTCTTTATGCCGAGCTGCCGCATCCGGTATCGGCCCACAAACGTGTCGGCAATCAAGCCCGCCGCAAGCGGTATCACCAGGCCGCACCCGCAACCCAGCAGGCAGCTGACCGCGATCAGAGCTACCATCGAATCGGCGAAGAAATACAGTATGCCGGCAAGGAGGTATATGGCCAGGCCCACCACCACGATCCGAACCTTGTCGCGCGACTCCGAGAGTTTGCCCGAATACAGCACGAACGGTATTATCAGCAGATTAGGCAGCACGGTCAGCAGCTGTATCTCGAGATCGGAGGCCTTCGGGAAAATCCTGTCGAGGTTTCCGAGCATCGGGCTGATGGCCAACCCCGGAAGGTTGACCACCAGCGATATTGACCATATGGCCAGCAGTGCCGGTAGCGCGATAGTGCCTTTCCCGGTCGGAATTTTCCACATACTCATATTTGGTTTAAGAGTCGCCATCCTTAGCCATAACCGCTTTCACCTGCTCGTCGGAGGGCTGGTATCCGGCCGGCCATTTTGAAACCTGACCCGGTTTGCGTCCCTCGATCTGCCAGTCGAAGGGATAGAACGACGCGCCGGCGTCGCGCCACGACCTCTTACGCCGGGCATAGACAATCAGCGGAATGGCGATGAACACGGCGACGCCTATGATGAGGATTCCGACATACACGGCGGGATTGCCGGTCTTGATCTGCGACGGCGGAACAAAGCTGAGCACGCCGGCGAGAACTGCTCCGGCCACACCCACAACAGTCACAAGCCACATACCGAGCTTGCCACCGGGCACCTTGAATCCGCGGGCCTTGTTGGGAGCGGTGCGGCGCAGCCTTACAAACGCCATATATATGATCACCACCATCACCAGGTAGATGATTGTTGACATCTGACTGAGAATCTGGTAGGCCGATTCCACTGACGGCAGAAGCACGAGCACCAGCGACAGAAGCGTCACGATGGCTGCCTGCACATAGAGAATGGTGGTCTGCACGCCGTTCTTGTTGGTGTGTTGCAGCGAACGCGGAAGGTAGCCGGCCTTGCCCACAGCGAGGATACCGGTCGAGGGTCCCGCGATCACCACGCTGACCTGGCCAAGGACACCGAACGTTATGAACACCGCCATGACATTTCCGAGCCACGGCGCCCCGATCGAGGCCCAGAGGTCGTTATATGCCACAAGGAGGCTCTGCAACAGGTTTATCTTGCTCTCAGGAATAACAACCCCGATCGCCAGGGTGCCGAGGATGAAAATCACGAGAATGGCCAGAGTGGCGACCATCACGGACTTCGGAAAGTTCTTCGAAGGATTCTTCATGCCGGGCACCTGCACGGCCTGGATCTCCATACCGGCGAAGAACAGGAAGATGCTCGCCGCCAGTACAATCGTGCTGAAATGGGAGAAATCGGGCCAGAACGGCTTGTCGACCGGGAGGTAGACCGTCTTGCCGAGAATCAGATAGACCACGCCCATCACAATCAGGACGGCCGCCGGGATTATCGTGCCGAAAAGACCGCCGAGAGTGCTCAGCTTGTTGGCGTACTTCATACCCCGGAAAGTGTTGAACGTGCACAGCCAGTAAACTCCCAGCACGATGAGCAGCGTGTACACCCTGTTGCCGGCGAGCCTGGCATCAAATGCCTCCGGCCAGAATACATACGCGAGCGACACTGCCCCGAACATCAGAACGGCGGGAAACCATATGACCACCATCTGCCAGTCGAGATACATGCTGAGCCAGCCGGTGCGCGTTCCGAAAGCCTCCGACACCCAGCGGAACACGCCGCCGGAACGGGTGTAGGTCGAAGCCAGCTCGGCGCATACCAGCGCGTATGGCACCAGGAACACCACTGCCGCCAGTACATAGTAGAATATTGACGTGAACCCGAACTCAGCCTGCGAGGCGAGCCCTCGCATACTGACAATCGTGGTTATGATCATAATGGCCATCGCCATCATCGAAATCTGCTTCACCCCTCCCTTAGGATGTGTGTGCGGAGTAACTTCCTTTATGCCCCCCGAGGCAGGTGGTGCCTGCCGCCCGGCGGGAGAACTGCTTTCATTAGCCATAACGGTTAGAATTAAGATAAATAACTTAATCAGAAAAGGGAGCCGATACCGGATTTAAGCGGTGTCGGCTCCCGGATGTTGAAACTTAATCCAAGGAAAAACTTATCCTTGCGCGTGAGTCGCGGTTATCGGGCGGGATAAACAACCGGGTAGGCCTCGGCAAGTTTGGTTCCGACCTTGTAGTGGACGCCGGGCTGCGCGGTGAAGCTGACGTTGCTTCCGGCCTCGAATACCATCACGATGTCGGATCCGCCGAACTGGAAGTAGGAAATCTCCTCGCCCTTGTGGAGGACACTGCCGACCTCGGCGGTCATAACTACCGACGAAACCTGCGCCATGCCCATAGGCAGTATGGCTACCAGACCGATAGGACTGTCGATCACGCACAGGCCGCGGCACTGCATGAACTCGTATCCGGGGGTGTCGGGAGCGTCGAGATGACGAATCATCTTGACGTGGTTACGGCCGTCGGCGGCAGCCTCGTCGGGCTGTGCCACCACTTCCAGATAAACAGTGCCCTGGATGAAGCGCGATTCGAGCACGCGGCCTGCCACGGGAGCGTGCTGGCGGTGGTAGTCGGTGGTATTCAGGAAAGCGTGCATCCACTGGCCCCCTTTGAAGCGGTCCTTGTAGGGGCTGTCGGCGAGCAGTTCGTCGATTTTCCAGCGTATCCCCTTGATGTCGACCTCGGAGTCGGCGCTTACCTCCCACTGGCCTCCGAATGTGGAGTCGGCCGGAGAAGTGATGATGCGGCTGTCGTCAATCGCCATGATCGGGTGCGTGCCCGGTTTGAAATGGCGGGCGAAGAACTCGTTGAAGGTCTTCCATCCTCCGCGCGGCTGTAGATACATATCCATCTGGTAAGCAGGCGAATTGTAGTAGGAAGCTACGGCCTCGGGAGTCAGAGACTCCGGCTTGTCCATCCACTTGCCGAGCTCCTGGATGTACTTCTTCATCCAGAGCGACAGCGGGGTCAGGGGTTCGGCGGGGTCATGGGGCATGACGGCGTTCTGAAGGCTCTTCACCGGTTCCTGGTCAAGGATAAAGTAGAAGAGGCATACATGCTTGTAGACGATCTTGCCGGGCTGATTCTCGACAGGCACCCAGGTTATTTGGGCGTCAAGCCACGCATAGTAGTCGTCGAGGGTCTTCATCTCGTCCATCTCCACGGCGTCGAAAGACTTCGCCTTGTCGAAAGCCTGCTGGAATTTGTCTTGCCAGCCGTTTTTCTCGATCATGTCAAGGAGTTCCTGAACGATAGGCTGGTGGTTAGTTGTTGCCATTTTTAGTTGTATTTAGTTGGAGTATTAATCCACAGAGATATGTTCGCTGTTTCAGACGTCTGCTAATCAAACACAGCATAAATGGCGA
This sequence comes from uncultured Muribaculaceae bacterium, assembly GCA_910579105.1. GTDB lineage: Bacteria > Bacteroidota > Bacteroidia > Bacteroidales > Muribaculaceae > UBA7173. The sequence goes on from CAJTRT010000016.1 coordinate 8,485, forward strand.
AAGTTTATAATTGTATCCTTTTTAACAGTGTTAATAATTTAGCACGCTTCATAGAGCGCGCAGCGTGCGCGCAGACGATATTCCACAACGGCAATTAACACATCGCGCCCTCATAACCCATCTATGCGCAAAGAGCCGCGCCAGGAACCCTGGCGCGGCTCTTGAATGTTTCAGGCTGCAGCGGATTACTTGGCGGTGACTTTCACATTGTCAATCTCCCAGGTTCCGCACAGCTCCGTGGTGGAGTGATAGCGGAAGCCCACCTGTATCTTCTTGCCGGCGTAGGGTGTCAGGTCGATCGGAGCGGCATCACCGAACGAGGTGAAGTTCTTGCCCGAAGGATAGGTCAGGTCACTCGCGTCAACATCGACAGGAGCGCCCCAGGCTCCACCCTCCTCGCGAATAGCGTAGGAGATGAATCCGGGAGTGGGATAGGAATTGACCCCGTTGATTTTGTACTGGCCGATAGCCTGACGATATGTCATCGTGGCCGAGGTCTTGCCTGTCAGATCTAGCACAGGTGAAACCAGGTAGGCTGCCTCTACGGCATAGCTGGCTTGATTGTAGCCCGAAGCCTTCATATAGCCGTAGGTAGCATCGAGCTGCCAAACCTTGGTAAGTCCTGAGGGAAGGGTGCCGTCCTCGAAAGTGAACCCGTCGTTCGACGAGGTGAAAGTGGCGTTCAGAATCTCTGTGCCGGTAGCGGGAGGAGTGACGGGAGTGTCACCTCCGCCAAACGAATACCAATCAACCGACTTGATGCCAGCGACGCCGAAATAAGCCTCATACGAGCCGCGCAGAGTAACTTCCTTATGGAAATATTCGGGATGATCCTGCAGGTTCAGTTCGTCGCGGATTGAACCAGAGGGGAGGGCAATGGGAAGCACGGTCGCGGAAGTGTTTCCATCGGGACTGTCAGCAATCACAATATTTGTCTTAACCGTCGCGGGAAGCGCGAACTCGGCATCGGAAATCACCTTGCCAGGGATGAAACCAACAATATAGCCCTTGACGTAGACACCGGCGGTCGCGCCTGTGGGTTTGCTGGTCATAATGATCTGCGAAGGAGCCTAGGGGTTCTCGGCGGTGCCGTCACCCTTGGCCGGAGGGGTCACAGGGGTGTCGCCGCCGGGAACGTCAACCCCCTCGAGGCGGAACTCGGAAGCGGTGCCCTCGTTGCCAACGACACCGAAGGTGCCCATATATTTATCAAGCGTGCCGCGCACGGAGAGCTTCTTCTGGAAGTTCTCGGGGTGGTTGGCCAGGGCGACGTATTCGCGGATCGCGGTGCCCTGTTTGAGCGACATTACCAGGCAGGAGTTTATGTCAGTGGTCTCAGGCGTGGCGCCGATCACCACGGTGTTGTCGAGAGTCGCCGTAGCGTCCCATTCGATGTCCTCGGAGGAGGTGACGGTCTCAACCTGCCCCTTGACGGTGCCGACGATGTAGCCCTCAACCCAGCCGATCGGGGTCGATCCGGCGGTCTCCATCTCGATAGCCTCGTCGACGGTCCAGGGGCTCGTCTCCTCGCCCTTGGGGATCATCAGATCTTCCTCGCTCAGCAACATGAGCTGCCATGCGGAGGTCTCGATTTTGGAGCCGGGACCCGAACGGTAGAATCCGAGGATACCCACCACGTTGCCGCTCCCCATGGGGAGGATCTTGTTCCAGAAGTCGGAATATCCCGAGGTGCGCACGATGATCTGGTCGCCGTTGGCGTCTTGCAGGACCTTGTTCTGCTCGGCGGAAATCTCGGTCTGATAGTTGTCGCAGAGGGTGGTCTTGCCGTCGGCCGCGGGGAAGCTGACATTTTTGAAACGCACGAGCTGACCCTGCCATTTTTTCAGGAAGTCGTCGTCGGCCACGTTGGCGTTGAGGTCGGAGAACGACGGGCCTTTGACAGGCTCGGCATTCGAGGGGACGGGCAGTCCGTTGAGCTGGCGGTGGTTCTCGTAGAAGTCAATCGCCATGAAGGTGCAGGTGTTCTTGTTGGCCGAAGCGCTCCACTGGGGGAACCCGAGCTGCATCAGGCCGCTGTAACGACCGCAGTACATACCCGTGAGGTCGATCACAACGTCCTGCCCCACGCGGTTGAGAAGCCAGAGGTTGTAGGCGTTGATGCTGAGGGTAAGCGCGGATGTCTCGTCGCGGATGTAGAGCGCCTTGTAGATGTTGCCCCCTTCGTCGGACGAAATCACCGTGCCGTGGATTATGTAGTGTGAACCGTCGGGGCGGGCGGGAATCTGCTCGCAATAGCCGTAGTCGTCAGTCTTCCAGAACGCGTTCTTGAATTCCAGAATCGTGGTGTTAGGCTCCCAGGTGGCCGCCTGCGACACGTCGGTCTTCGGCGCGTCGATGTCGTCCTGGCAGGCGGTGAAGCCCGCGAGGGTGGCCATGGCGGTCAGGCCGTATAGTAAGGATTTGATGCCTTTCATTATTCTTTGTGTTAGGAGTTAAAGCACCCCGCCGGTTACTTCTCGACGTTGATGCTGAAATTGTTGACTTCCCAGGTACCGGCCTTGGCGGAGGTGCTCCGGTAGCGGAAGGCCACTTTCACCCTCTTGCCGCAATAGGCCGAGAGGTCGATGTCGCCGGAGTTCACGAAAGTGAAGCCTGAGTTGGAAGGATAGTTGGGAATCTCCACGGCAGACCAGTTCTGCCCGTCCTCGGAAACCTCGAATGTGAGCTGCTGCTTCATAACGTCGACGCTCGAGAAATAGTTGCCGGCGTGGTCGAACTTGGCGGTAGCCTTGGCGCATCCGGTAAGGTCGAGCTCGGGCGAGACAAGGCGCGAGTCCGTGTCGTAGTTCTTGCGGTCTGTGTTGAGGTAGCCTGTGGCGATCGCGCAGGTATACTGGCTGCTGTGTTTCCACACCGCCGCGAGAGCCGGATCAACCGGCAGCAGGTTCTCGATCGCGAACTGGCCGAGCGAGGCATTGAACGACTCGGCGAAGAAGGGGGGGATGTAGGGAGTGAAGCCCTCAACGCCGCCGAGGTCGTTGAGCTGCATCTGCCAGTCCTTGCTGTAATAGCCGAGTATGCCGGTGATGGAACCGGTGCCGTCGGGCATAACCTCCCACCACCACTGCGACGAGCCCGAGTTGCGGAGGATGAGCTGCTTGCCAGCCTCGTCGGCGAAATAGCGCGACACATTGGTGCCGGCTGTGGCGTATGTCAGGCCCGGGGTTGTGAAGTGCACGTCGTTGAACTTTACCAGGCGGTTCTGCCATCTGAGGAGCTCGGTGGTGTTGTTCTTATAAGCGAGCACGTCTGCGATGGTGACCTCGTAAGGCTCAACCTTCGACGGATCCGGTATTTCCTGGGGAATCGCAATTTCCTCCCACATAGCCTTGGGTATGCGGGCCGGATAGTCATATCCCTCGGTTGTCACGCCGCAAATTAGATTGTTACGGTATGTGCCGAGGCTAAGGCCTGTGACGTTGACAGCGATCACGGCTCCGTAATCGCCGCGGACGGTCTCGTAGAGCTTGCTGTTGTCAACGGAGAAAGCCATTGAGGAAGTGCCGTCCTCGACCATCACATACTTGTAGATATTTCCCGTCTTGGTGTTGGAGACGATGCGGCCTTTGATGATGTAGTCCGTTCCGTCCTCCTTGGTACCCACGACGGTCGAATAGTCGTTGCCGTTCTTGGACGCGTCATAGAACGCCTCTTTCAGCTCGAGGATGGTAATGGTGGGTTCCACAACCTCCACGTTGCCGGAACCGTCAGCGCCGGGAAGCACCACGGGGGGCATCACGCCCTCGTCATCGCAGGAAGTGAACCCGGCGGCCATTCCCAGCGAAGCGGCGGCAGCCGCCATATATAATAATGTCTTGTTCATGTGTCTCTGTCTTTTTGATGATTAGAAGCGGAAGCCCACGTTGAAGTAAACCTTGATGCCCTGGGCATACTGCAAGCGGTAGGGGAACGCGTTCGCGTTGTAGTTGCGGGTGTCGACGCGGAGCTGCTGGTAGGCGTTGGTCACCAGGTTCTTGTTGTTAAGAACGTTGGAAACACTCAGGTTAAGGTTAAGGTAATACTTGTAGGCGAAGCGGAAGCTCTTGCCGAGCGAGGCGTTGAGCACCCAGTTGTTGGCCAGCTTGGGCTGTGTCGAGAAATCCTTAACGATCTTCTCGGCCTCTTCCATAGTGTCGGCAGCCTTCCACACGTTAGGCAGAGTCTCATGGTAGGGGTACGCGAGAGCCACATAGTAGTCGGCAAGGTAGGAAGCGTTAACGCCCACATACCAGCTGTGCGGGGCGGCCCAGTCAAGACCGATGTTGAACGCGGCCTGCGGAGTGGAAACCGAGATATGGTCTTTCAGGTAAACGGTGGTCTGGATGGGGTCGAACAGCGAGTTCTCGCTCATGCGGGTACCGGTCGGGTTGTTCTTGTACTGGTAGCGGGCGTAAGTGCCGGCGAAGGTGGCGGTCAGCGAGGGGAGGATCTTGTAGGCCATGCCCAGCTCCACACCCTTGTTCTGGCGGTGCACGCCTGTCACGGCGTAGTTCACGAACGAGCGGAGCTCCTCGTCATAGAAGCCGCGGCGCTCCATGGCGCCGGTGGTGTTGACATAGAACACACCGATCGAGCCGCGGAAGCGGCGGTAGTTCCAGTGATAGGCGAAGTCGGCGGCGAAGGTGCGCGACGACTTCGTGCCCTCCACGACCTCGTCGCTGATACGGGGCGAAATGTACACGTCCTTGATCAGAGGAGCCTCTGTGCCGTACTGGGCGCGGAGGGTGAAATAGTTGCGGCCGTTGATCTTGTATGTGGCGCCGGCCTTGATGGCGGCGTCATCGAAGCGCTGGATCTGGCTCCTTCCCTTGGAGTTCTCGGGAGCGCGGCCGTTGCGCATGTGGCCGAAGCGGCTGAACTGCTCGTAGCTCACCTGCACACCGTAGTTGACATCCCAGTGGGAGGTATTGATCTGGTTCTGTATGAAACCCTGGGCCTTGATGGCGGTGATGTCGTAGTCATGGCCGAACACATCCCCCTCGCCCACTCGGCGGTTGGGGTTGTCGAGATCGTTCTGCATGATGGCGGCGCTCGCCAGGGGGTTGTTTATGTCGCGGTCGGCGAAAGTGTTGATGTCAAGCCAGTACTCACCGCCCAGGAGGTCCTTGACGGTCATGTAGTCGTGGTACTTGGTGTAGTTGAACGTCACTCCGGCCTGGAGGGTCATGTTGTCGGTAAGGCGGCGGTTAAGCAGCGAGTTAACTATGAAGTTGAACTGGTTGCTATGCTCCCACTGCTGCATATAGGTCGAACCCTTGCGCTGTTCCTCGGGAAGCCCGGCGTTCTGCGCGTTGTTGATGGCGTTGACGCGGTAGAACTCGTCCCAGTTTATCTGGCGTATCGCCGGGTCGTTGTGCCACAGGTCGGTATAATATTCAGCCATGCCGGGGACGTCGCGGTTGTATTCCCAGTAGCTCGGGAGGCTCTGGTAATAGTCAGGCTTGGGGTCGTTGCCCTGGTTATAGGTCAGGCGCGTGCGGGCGAAATTGAGCCAGCGGAAAGCCACGCCGGTGTTAAGGGTGGTCTTCTCGTCCTTGTAAAGCCAGTTGAGCATCACGGTAGGGTCGAAGCGGCGGCGGATGTTGTCGGAACGCTTCTTGCCCGACTGCCAGCCCCACGCGGGATTATAGAGGTTGTCGCCGGTGAGGTCGAACGCCTCCTGCACCGTGGCGCGGGAGTTGGCCTGCTCGGTCGGCGCGCCCCAGGTGGTGAGCGTCAGCGAGTGGTTGGGGTTGAACACCTTCTCAAGCGAGAGGAAGTAACCGCCCGAATTGTAATAGGTGCCGTCGACTATGCCCTCGTCGCTGTAACGGCCGATGGCGCTGACAGTCAACGCCAGCCCGTTCTTGTTCAGGCCGGTCGAGTAGGTGGCCATGGCGCGGGCGTAGTAGTTGGAGTTGGTGTAGCTCACCAGGGCGTTGAAGCCGGGCGAGTAATTCTCCGTGATGGTGTTGAAGTTCTGCGAGCCGCCAAGGCCGGAGAAACCGTATGAAGCAGCTCCAAGACCCGTGGTGGCGGTGTTGTTGCGGAACGCGCGCGAGGTCATGCCGCCGAGCTGCGAGAAGGAGAAGCCGCCGCGGATGAGGTCGTTCATCGGCATGCCGTTGATGTATGTCTCGGCAGCCGAGCTGTTGAGGCCGCGGTAGTTGGAGTAGAGCGGCTGGTAGCCGAAGCGGGTGAACTTGTAGAAGATGTCGTCGGAGGAGCCGGTAAGGGCCGAGATGCTCTGGCCGCCACCACCCTCTGAATCGTCGTCGATAAAGGACTCGTCGAAGAAAAGGTCGTTGGCTCCCTCGGCGAGATATGCCGAGGTGTTGTCGTCGAGGATCATCACGCAGTCGACCCCCTGGTTGGACCCGTCGTAGACAAGAGTCTGCACGGCTCCGTCGAGGTATCCGGGAGCGGTCACCTGGAGCATCACCTCGCCCGGACGGGAGTTGCTTATACGGTAATCTCCGGCAGGGCCTGTGGTGACGGAAATCCCCTGGGAGGGGATGGAGACTACTGCTCCGGGAATCGGGGCACCCGTGTCGGCGTCTGTTATGACACCCATCACGGTGGCTGCCTGCTGGGCCAGCACCGGAAGCGAGGCCGACGCGAGCAGGGTTAGAAACAGTTTAACTCTCATAAGATAGAAGTTGGTTAAAAATATATTCTCTTTCATAACCGGAAACAGGTTCCTCCCGCGCCCAGGGCGCAGAAAGCCGCGTCTTTTCCTTGCGGATCAGGCGTCGGCACGCATAGCGACGGAAACAGCTTCCCGGTTGGTATTCAATCGTTTAGTTGCTTAATATGTCAAACGCTGTTAAACAGCTTCCAAATTTAGCAAAATTTCTTTAATAAAGCCCTATGCGCCGAGGTTAAATTTTCGTCAGCTTCGTTATTGAATCTATGCTACAACAGTGTATCGCAACGGGAACAGGGGGGTGTCGCGGGACACCGGATTGTAGGGACGTACGGCTCGTGCGTCCGAATTAACAGGTTTGATTAACAGCTTGTTAACGGACGCACGAGCCGTGCGTCACTACAATTTGGATGAAACATATGAGTTTCGCGACACCCTGTTATGGAGAGAAGTACTCACACCTCCCCTATCATCGCGAGGAAGTCGTCCTCGGAGATTACGGGGATGCCGAGCGAGGCGGCTTTCTCCTTCTTGGCAGGCCCCATGTTCTCGCCGGCGAAGACATAATCGGTCTTCTTCGAGATGGAGCCGACGTTCTTGCCGCCATTGCGCTCGATAAGCTCCTTGTACTCGTCGCGCGAGTGGCGCGAGAATGTGCCGGAAATCACGAAGCTCTTCCCTTCGAGCAGGTTGGTGCGCCCTTCGCCGCTCTCTTCCGGCTGCGACATTTGCAACCCCGCTGCGCGCAGCCGCTCCACCACCTCGCGGTTGCGCGGTTCGGCGAAGTAGCCGACGATGCTCTCGGCAATGCGCGGACCGAGGTCCTTCACCGCCGCGATCTCCTCGGCCCTGGCGGCCATCAGGCGGTCTATGTCGGGGAACGCCCTGGCTACTTTTTTCGCGACGGTATCGCCGACAAACGGTATCGAAAGAGCGTATATCACTCTGTCGTAAGGCACTGATTTCGATGCTTCCAACCCTTCGAGCACGCGCTGGGCCGAACGCGGGCCGAAGCCGTCGAGTGTCAGCAGCTGGCTCTCGGTCAGGTCGTAGAGGTCGGCAATGTCGCGCACGAAGCCCCGCGCCATGAGCTGGGTGGCGGTCTCTTCCCCCACCCCGTCGATGTTCATCATCTTGCGGCCGACGAAATGCTCCACCCTTCCGGCGATCTGCGGAGGGCAGTGGTATTTGTTCGGGCACTGCCAGGAAGCCTCTCCCTCGACGCGCACCAGCGGAGCGCCGCACGCCGGGCATTTCCCGACGAACTCCACCGGCTTCGCGCCGGGCTCGCGGCCGGTCTCGTCGACACCGGTAATCTTCGGGATGATCTCGCCCCCCTTCTCCACATACAGCATATCGCCCTCGTGGATGTCGAGCGAACGGATTATATCCTCGTTGTGAAGCGACGCGCGTTTGACGATAGTGCCCGAGAGCAGCACCGGCTCAAGATTGGCCACAGGGGTGATGATTCCCATCCTTCCGACCTCGAACGACACAAAGCGGAGCCTCGTCAGCGCCCTCTCGGCCGCGAACTTGTAGGCTATTGCCCAGCGGGGCGACTTGGCGGTGAAACCGAGGTTGAGCTGCTGGCGCAGACTGTTGACCTTGAAAACCAGGCCGTCGGTGGCCACAGGAAGGTCGCGCCTGGCCTTGTCCCAGTGGCTTATGAAGCCGTCGACATCCTCCAGCGAGTGCAGGAGCGTCATTATATCCGACACCTTGAAGCCCCAGCTCCGGGCAGCCATCATATTGTCGAAATGATTGTCACAGGGCAGGTCAGGGCCCAACATATAATAGAAATACGCGTCGAGGCCGCGGCGGGCGACCTCTTTCGGGTCGAGGGTTTTAAGGGTGCCGGACGCGGCGTTGCGCGGATTCGCGAAAAGGGGCTCCTCGTTGAAGGCGCGCTCCTGGTTAAGACGCTCGAAAGCGTCCCACGGCATAAGCACCTCGCCTCGTATCTCGAACATCTCCGGCCATCCGGAGCCTTGCAGTTCGAGTGGTATACTCTTGATGGTCTTTATGTTGGAGGTCACCACGTCGCCGCGTTCGCCGTCGCCGCGCGTCACGGCGCGCACAAGTCTGCCGTGTTCGTAAATGAGAGAAATAGAGGTTCCGTCGAACTTCATCTCGCCGACCACCTCGAACCCATCGCCTCCGAGCGAACTCCTCACGCGTCCGAACCACTCGTCGACCTCCTCGATAGAATATGTGTTCGACAGCGACAGCATCGGATGTATGTGTGCGGCCTGCTCGAAGCCTCCCGTGAGGTCCGACCCGACGCGGCGCGTTGGCGACAAGGGGTCGTCCATCTCGGGATGCCCGGCTTCCAGGCTCTCAAGCTCCTTCATCAGCATGTCGAACTCCCGGTCGGAAATCTCCGGGGAGTTCAGCACATAATATTGGTGGTTGTGATGGTTGAGCTGCCTGCGCAGTTCAAGAATCCTTTGCTGGGGGTCCATATCAGGGTATTGGCGGGATAATGGCTGTTTAATCTAAATCAGAGGATGACTGGTAGCGGATATGGTTCAGAGCGCGGAGCACGTTGCAGAGCGAGCCGCTCCAATACGACCTGAAATCCTCGCTCACGGCTTGCAGTGCCAGGGCCACTGTCTCGTCCGTGGCGTCGCGTATGGTGTTTATGAAGTTATACAGCACCTGGAAGATATCGGCCAACCCCTCGGAGACACTGGCGGACACCGGGGTGTCGCTGTACTTCATATCCTCCTCGAACACTTCGAGATAAACGTCATCGGGGCCGAGAAGCCGCTCGATATTACGCCGCGCCGCGTCGTAATAATCCTCATCAAGTGCCTGGTCGATGTATGCCTCCTCGTCGTCGGCCAAGCCGGCCTGGAGATCGGTAGCGGCGATATATATGCGCGGCAGCAGCCTGAGCATGCTCTCCACAAACGAGGCGCGCTCGTCGTCGCGCGCGCCCTCGACAGCGACGCAGTATTCGTTGCACAGCCCTATGAAAGCTATGGAATTAGTCGAAAGTTCCATCAGAGATATAACTTGTGTTCAATGATATATCTATATACCCGCGGATCAAGCAGATTGTTCACCGGCAGACCCTTCGCAAGGCGTTCCCTGACCATCGTGGCCGACACATCGAGCAAAGGGAGCCCCCGGCACACATCAACTCCGGGTGGCAGCTCGCCTGGCATGTCGCCGGGACGGGGATATATGATCGGCGGATAATCGCGGATTATCACCTCGTGGTCGCGCCACCGGTCGAACACTGCCCAGTTGTCACCGCCTATCACCACGCGGAAAGTCCTGTCGGGATAACGGGACGAAAGCTCCCTCAGAGTGTTGACAGTGTACGAAGGCCGCGGCATAGACAGCTCTATATCGCATACGCCGAGCCCCGGACGCCCTTCCGCCGCGAGCCGCAGCATGGCCAGGCGGTCGGCATCGGAGGCAAGACCGGAAGATCCGGCTTTCAGGGGGTTGAGAGGAGAAAGGGTCAGCCAGACCTCGTCGGCGAGACCCGAACGGACCACGCCCTCGGCTATCGCGACATGGCCGCGGTGGACCGGGTTGAACGACCCTCCGAAGATACCGACGACCGACATTCAGGACTTTATGAAGCCTTCCATAAGGGAAAACACCTCCCCTATCGCCCGCGGGAGCTCGTCGTTGGTCACAACGTGGTCGTAGCGGTCGCGGAAGCCAAGCTCGTATTCGGCGCGGCCGACCCGCTCCTCGATCGCCTCAGCGCTCTCGCTGCCGCGCTTTTCGAGGCGCCGGCGAAGCTCGGGTATGTCGGGGGGAGCGATGAAGATGCTGAGGGCGTCGCCGCCGAACTGCTCCTTGACGTTGATGCCGCCGCGGACATCAATGTCGAGAATGACATTGTGGCCGGCGTTCACGCGGTCCTGAATCTCGGAACGGAGAGTCCCGTAGTAGCGCCCGGGATACACCTGCTCGTATTCCACGAAGGCGTTCTCCGCTATCAGGTCCTTGAACTGCTGGTCGGTCAGGAAATGGTAGTTCACGCCGTCGACCTCGCCCGGACGCGGCTTGCGGTTCGTGGCGGAGACGGAGAATTGCAGGTCGAGTTTCCCTCCGTCCATTATCTCGCCGATAATCGTTGACTTCCCGCACCCCGACGGGGCGGAGATTATGATGAGCTTCCCTTTGTTCATATGTGGTTGTCTTGGATTTACATAACGTTGAGCACCTGTTCCTTGATCTGTTCCAGCTCGTCCTTCATCTTCACCACGAGAATCTGCATCTCGGCCTGGTTGCTCTTGGAGCCGAGCGTGTTGATCTCGCGGCCCATCTCCTGGGCTATGAAGCCGAGTTTCTTCCCCTGGCCCGGCTTCCCGTCGAGGGTCTGGAGGAAATAGTCGAGGTGCTGGGTGAGGCGCTGCTTCTCCTCATTTATGTCGAGCTTCTCGATGTAGAAAATCATCTCCTGCTCGAAACGTCCTTTGTCATACTCTACCTGGTGGAGCGATGAGAGGGCGTCGAGCATTCGGGCGCGGATTTTCGCCACGCGCTCCGTCTCGTAGCGGGGCACCTCGGCCAGCAGGTCGCGGATGCGCCCTATCCTAACGCGGAAGAACTCGTCGAGCCTGCGACCTTCGGCGGCGCGGTGCTCGATGATGCTGTCGAGGGCGGAGGAAAGCGTCGAGAGCAGCACGTCGCGCTCCTCGCCGCTTATTTCAGCGGAGCCCTCTCCCTTCACGGCGTCGGGGAAACGCATAAGCACCGAGTACCAGTCCTGTGGCTCGGGTATGCCGAGCGTCCGCGACGCCTCGCGGATCTGGCGGCAATATGCTTCGAGAGCCGGCACGTTAAGTTCCACCGACCCCTCTCCCCCGGTAGTCTCCACGGCCATGCTCAGCTCCACCTTCCCGCGCTCGAGCCGCGCGGCTACCATCGACCGCATATCAGCCTCCAGCAGGCGGTAACCGGCCGGAGAGCGCATCGATAGGTCAAGCTGCTTGGAGTTTAGGGATTTAAGCTCGACAGTGAATTTCTTGTTGGCACATTCGGCAACAGCGCTGCCGAAGCCTGTCATGGATAGTAGCATATGAGAATCAGCTATTGGTCTGACAAAAGTAGCGAATTAATGCCGAATTTTCAGTAATTTTGCGAAAAAAATAAGGGAGACGGCCCCTCTGCCGCCTCTCCGCCAAGACCATTCCCGTATGCCCACCATACTGAACATCGAAACCTCCACCGGGGTATGTTCCGCGGCGCTCACCTCGGAAGGCGCCATACTGACCCACTTCGAGGAGTTCTCAGGCCGCAACCACGCCACCGTGCTGAGCGACTTCATAAAAGGCTGCCTCGACCATATGCGCGACCACGAAATGGGCCTCGACGCCGTGAGCGTCTCAATCGGCCCCGGCAGCTACACCGGCCTTAGAATCGGACTATCCGAGGCAAAAGGGCTCGCGTATGCCCTCGACGTGCCACTCATCGGGGTTGACACCTTGCAGCTTATGGCTGTGGGGGTAATGTTCAACAACGAGATCCTCGATCCCGACGCCATATTCATCCCCATGATCGACGCGCGGCGCATGGAGGTCTATACCGCCGCCTACGACTTCTCCCTGTCGCCGCTTATGGAGCCGCAGCCTCTGATTCTCGACGACGGCTCGTACTCCGAAATCCTCGCGACCGGCCGCAAGGCGCTCTTCTTCGGCAACGGAGCGGCGAAAGCAAGGGAACTGATGGAGCGCCACCCCGGCGCGTCTTATATCGCCGACGTAAACCCGCTGGCCACCGACATGCTCGCCCTGTCCGACAAGGCGTTCCGCGAGAACCGCTTCCTCGACCTGGCATACAGCGTGCCGGCCTACCTCAAGGATTTCCAGGCCACCAAGCCCAAATCGCTCCTGCAAAAACTCGGCGGAACCATCTGACAACCCGCAAAGGCTATGGAAAAGAAAATCGAAAAATGGAAGACACTTGAAAGCGAGTATATCGTGAAACGGCCCTGGCTCACGGCCAGGCGCGACAAAGTCGAGCTTCCAAACGGCACGATACACCCGGAATACTACGTTCTGGAATATCCCGACTGGGTAAACGTAATCGCCATCACCAAAGACGGGAAGTTCGTCATGGTCGAGCAATACCGCCACGGCCTCGACGAGATTTTCACAGAACTTGTCGCCGGGGTTGCCGAAAAGGGAGAAGCGCCCCTTGAAGCGGCGAAGAGGGAGCTGATGGAGGAGACCGGATACGGAAACGGAAACTGGGAACTGCTGACGGTGCTCTCGCAGAACCCCGGCTCCACTGACAACCTCACATATTCTTTCCTCGCGACAGGCGTGGATAAACTTGCCGGACAGCATCTCGACGCGACAGAAGACGTCGCGGTACGCCTGCTGACGGAAAAGGAGGTCTACGGCATGCTCGCCCATGACGAAGTGAAGCAGTCGCTTATGGCCGCGCCGCTCTGGAAATACTTCGCCTTGAAATCCGGAATGACCGACAAGACATAAAGCCCTGAAACATGCCAAAGGCATGTCCCTACGATGAATGTACGTTTATTTCGTGCGGGAAATGTAAATAACCCGCCACATACATCAGTCTTTAACTAACACACGACCCAAACATCGGATTCTCCGCGACGCGATGTCATTTAATTTTTCATTCCTGAAAAGCAGGTTCGCGGCGCTTTACGCCGGAACGTTTTTAGCGTTGATTTATTTCTGCATCGACTGGTCGATGCAGACGACATTCCGCGGAATGTCGTTCTGGGAATTGTATGCGAGCAACGCCCTGCTGGCGCTGGTGCTGATGCTGCCCTACATGCTCACACGGAAGATATGGGCGCAGGCGCTGACAATCGGCATCGCCGACTGTGCGTTGGTCGCCAACCTGATGTACCGCCGCACATACTTTACCCCGATTCCTCCCGAAAGCTACCTCATGGTCGGCAATCTCGGCGACTTCACCGCCAGCGTTACCGACTCGCTCCACTGGTTAGACCTCGGATTCCCATTGCTCCTGGCTGCGACCGTATGGCTCGCCGCCAGGCTCCCTGGTGCCCGGTATCCCCGCCGCTGGCGTGCCTATCTCATAGCCCTCGGCCTCCTCGCCCTCGTCATCGCGGCGGGACTTCTCGCCAAGGGGGGATTCTCCAAAGTAATGCGCAAACTATCGTCATCGTGCTACTACAACACCACCCCGGTACAGATCTACACCCCCGTAGGCTACCTGGCATATACCGCCATGGAGACTGAGGACGAGCTGACTCCCGAGGTCGCGGCGCGCGTCGACTTATGGCTGAAAGGGAAAGAGCGCCTGCGTCCCTATGTCGGGCTACCTGACTCCGTGGCACCGCGTAAAAACCTGGTGGTCGTCCTGCTGGAATCGTTCGAAGGATGGCTCCCCGAGAACGAGATTGACGGGAAGCCAATCACCCCATACATCAACTCGCTTCTCAAAGACTCCGCTACATTCTTCGCACCGCGGGTGCTCTCGCAGGTCAGTTCCGGCCGCTCGATCGACGGGCAGCTTCTGATATTCACCGGCCTCCTGCCGCGGCTTCATACCATTTTCAGCACCAAGCACCCGGCAAACTTCTACCCGACCCTGAACAAGGCGCTCCGTGAGAAATACGGCACGAAGAGCTACATCTTCACCTGCGACCGCCCGATAACCTGGAACCAGCAGGCCGTCTCGCCCGCCTTCGGCTACGATGCGATGTACAGCCGCGATGCGTGGAATCTCGACGATATGATAGGCAGACCGGCCAAACTCAGCGACCAGTCGTTCTTCCGCCAGTCGGTCGACCTGATCCGCAAAGGGGATCTCTGGCCCGACGGAGAGCCGCGGCTCCTGACGTTCGTATCATACTCGGGACACAACCCCTGGCTACTTCCCGACGAGAAAAAAGACCCGGACTTCGACCTGCACGCCATGGACCTCAACAAGCGCTTCGCCGACTACGCGACGATGGCGCACTATACCGACGCACAGCTCCACATAATAATCGATTATCTGAAATCGCGCCCCGACTACGACGAGACGCTCGTAGTGATAACGGGCGACCACGAAGGGCTGGCCTACTACCGCGACGAGATTGTGGCGGCCGACAGGCTCCATCTCGTGTCGGATAAGCAGTTCGTGCCGCTGATTATCCTCAACAGCCCGGTCGGGGGACAGGTCGACGAGGTAGTGGGCCAATATGACATATACCCCACCCTGTTAGGGATGCTCGGCCTCGACGACTACCCGTGGAAAGGGCTCGGGCAGACGATGCTCGCCCCAGTGGCCGGATTCGCCGTCTCGTCATACACCCAAGAGGTAGTCGGCGACACAATCGACGTTGACCCGGCGCTGCGCGACAACATCCTCGGAGCGCGCAGCGTCAGCGATGACATAATCCACTTCGACATGCTGCGCGGGCGTTTTGAGTAGCCGGATGTTTAAAATGATATGGACGTACTGACCCCGGAACAGCGACGACGGTGCATGCAGGCCAACAAGAGCCGCGACACCAGGCCCGAGCGAGCTTTCGCCCGGCTGCTGTGGAGTGCCGGGGTGCGCTACCGCAAGCAGAGCCGCGGCATACCCGGGCGTCCCGATTTCTCGATAAAACGCTACAAGCTCGCCATTTTCGTTGACGGCGACTTCTGGCACGGCCGCGACTTCGACCGCGAGCACAACCGCTTCCACCGCAACCGAGACTTCTGGATAGCCAAAATCGAACGCAACATCGAACGCGACCGCCGGGTCACCTCGGAGTTAGAGGCCCGCGGATGGAAAGTGCTCCGTTTCTGGGAAACCGACATCAAGAAAAATCCCGGAGTGTGCCTCCGCGCGGTGCTCGACCACCTCGCCTCGTTCAATTCACTCTCAGCCCCCAGGTATCTCCCCGCCGACATCCAGCCGGGCATCTATCCTGAAACGCCATCATTACGCCGCCCGGCGACATACGGCGAGGATGCCCCCCTGCGGGAAGCCGCCGAACCGCCCGAGCCATACGGCGGCAAGTAGGAGCCGATGGTTATTTCAGCAGGGAGACGCGGACGCGGGTGTTTTTGAGTTTGTGGGGGGCGAGGAGCTCCAGCACTTTTCCGGCCTTGGCGCGGGGGACGGCCACGATGGAGCTGTGGTCGTCAACGATGATCTTGCCGACCTCCTCTTTGGCGAGTTCGCCCTTTTGCATGACATACCCGGCGACATCCCCCTTGGATATGCGCTCCTTGCGTCCTGCGTTGATATAGATGGTGGCCACTTCCGAGCGGATGCCGTCCTCCGAGACTGCGCGGGGATGGTACTCGCGATTCCAGCTCACATATTCCGGGATGCTTTCCTCCTCGTTGACGATAATGTATGCCGTTCCGTCGGCTCCCTGGCGGGCGGTGCGGCCGTTTCGGTGGGTCCAGCTCTCGGCTGTGGGAGGCAGGTGGTAGTGGATAACGTAGTTCACCGAATCGATGTCAAGGCCGCGCGAGCCGAGATCCGTGGAAACGAGCACAGGGGTCGTGCCGTTGTCGAGAAGGTCAACGGCCAGTTTGCGCTCGCGCTGCTCAAGCCCCCCGTGGTACAGTCCCACGGGGAAACCCTCCTCTTTCAGATGCCGGAAAACGCGCTCGGCGCTCTCGCGGTGGTTTACAAACACCACGGCCTTGCCGTCGGGCAGCGAACGCAGCAGTTCGTCGAGGGTGTCGAGCTTGTCCTTCGCCGGCGAGGGCACCATAACCGTCTGCAACCGGCTCCTGCCTCCCTGCCGGGTGAAGTCGGCAATCTCGGGCTTCCTTCCCATATCGAGGAAGTCGGGCATCTCGGCGAGGCGCGTCGCCGAGGTCAGGATAATCAGCTTAAGCCTCTTCATCTTCCCCACGATGCGCTTCATCTCGTCGTAGAATCCGAGTTCGAGCGATTTGTCGTATTCGTCGAGCACAAGAGCGCCGCAGTTGGCAAGGTCGAGGTTCCTGCGCAGCAGATGGTCGAGCAGACGCCCGGGGGTGGCCACGATGATGTCGGGGAGCGGCGAGAGGGATTTCACCTCTTCCGCCATGTTATGGCCACCGTAAAAGGCCACGGTCTTAAGCCCGGCCGCGACCGGGCGGATCACATCGGCAATCTGGATCACCAGCTCGCGCGACGGGGCGATCACAACCGCCTGCACCGTCCTGCCGTCGGAGGTGCCGAGCGAGCGGAGCAGCCTGAGGGCGAACGCTGCCGTCTTGCCCGAGCCGGTGGGGGCGAGGAGGATGACGCGGTCAGCTGTCGATGAAGCCATTAACCGCTGCATATCGTTGAGCGTGGTGATGTTGTGGCGCTCGCGCAGGCGCTCTGTTATCAGTCTGGTATCCATAGGGAGGGTCAATTTACAATATAGCCGTGAAGCGGAGTGTCGTCGGTAGGTATCACGTTATAGCGGCGCAGCTCCAGCTCCTTTTCGGCGGCGGGACCGGAAACCGGCCTTCCGTAATTCTCAAACACGAAATAGCGGCTGCCGCAACGGGGGCAGACCGCCTCGTGGGTAGCCCCGTCGACGCACACTCTTACCGTCTGCGAGTTTTCAACAGGGCACGAGAGATCCATCGCGACGGGCTGCCCTGTCAACGCTACGGCGAGGAGCACCCCGCCATAGCCTGTCTCGCTGGTGGCGAGATACGGGAAATCATTCGGAAGCCGCTCGCTCTTGATGTAATAGTCATAGTCGAGCGGATTGGCGCCGGGGCCGTACTGCTGCCATTCGTTCACTGTCGCGAAACGAAGGTAAACCGGTGCCGGCGGAGTGCGCACATGGTCGTTGGAGCCACAAGCGGCGACAGCCGCTGCCATGATGGCCGCGGCTGTCGCTATGAGTATGTTTCGCAGAAGCCTGTTCATTATTCCGGTGCGGGATGCCCCGCACAGATATTTAACGGGTGAGACCGCTGATAAGTTCGCCGAATTTGTCGGCAGCCTTCTGCATGTACGGGCCCACCATCGGACGCAGCATCATGGGGATGTCAACGTCGATAACCGTCTCGACCTCCGTGCTGCTGTCGGAAAGTGGCTTAAGGTCGACTTTCATCGTCAGAGGCACGGGCGACGAGGTTGTGCCGAACACAATCTTCGACGGTGCCTGGCGCTCAATAACCGAAAAGGCGATTTCACCAACCTGCGGCGTCACGATCTTGATCGAGTCGGCGGTGAACTCAACCTGGCCGATCTGCGCCCGCTGCTCTTCGGTAAGTGATTCGAGAGCGCTTTGCAAGCGGGTCATGTCGGAAAAGCGGTCGAAGAGTTCCGCAGCCGGCTTTTCAACGACTGTGGGCTTGCTTTTGTATGTTGACATTCAGTGAATGGATTTTTAAACGGTGGAGGGATGGTCAGAGGTCACGCTTTGAGCTGGAATCAGGCACCCAGTTGCCGGGATCCTCGCGCCAGAGCTGGAGTGTGTCGAGGTCGCTTTCGCGTATGAAGCCGGTCTCGAGCGCGGTTTTGAGCATAGCGTCGTAGTTCGAAAGGGTCATCAGCTTGACGTTCGCTGCTTTGAAGGCGGCGGCAGCATCGGGGAAGCCGTAGGTGAACATAGCCACCATGCCAACCACGTCGGCACCGGCCATACGCACGGCCTCGACTGCCTTCAGACTGCTCTTGCCGGTGGAAATCAGGTCCTCGATGACGATGACTTTCTGGCCGGGAGCGAGGTGACCCTCGATCAGGTTTTCCAGCCCGTGGTCTTTCGGAGCAGAGCGCACATAGATGTACGGCAGCCCGAGAGCGTCGGCTACGAGGGCTCCCTGGGCGATAGCCCCGGTGGCTACCCCGGCAATCACGTCGGGCATCGGGTAGTTCTCGAGGATGAGACGCGTAAGCTCGGTTTTGATGAAGGTGCGCACCTGCGGATAGGAAAGCGTCTTGCGGTTATCGGTGTATATGGGCGAGTTCCACCCCGAAGCCCAGCGGAACGGCATGTCGGGCTGAAGTTTGATCGCACTGATTTTCAGAAGCTTTTCTGCGAGGAGTTGCTCGAGTTTTTTCATAAATGGTTGGAAGTGTATGGGGTATGTTGGCTTTAAGACGCGAAAATACTCACTTTCGGCCTATATCCCAAACGTAGGATGTGAAAAGTTCGTTACAAACCGGCAAAGCGCCCTTTTTACCGGAACAACCCATACGGACAGCCTGTCGACTTACCTGACGGGAATCTTGTCGATACGGCGCTGGTGGCGACCACCCTCGAATTCGGTGTTGAGATAGGTGTTGACTATTTCCAGGGCCACTTCCGGCTCGATGAAGCGCGCCGGGAGCACCAGCACGTTGGCGTCGTTATGGCGGCGGGCGAGCGAAGCCAGCTCCGGAAGCCAGCAGAGGGCGGCACGGATTCCCTGGTGCTTGTTGAGGGTCATGGCGATGCCGTTGCCAGAGCCGCAGAGGGCGATGCCGCGGCCACATTCCCCGCTTTCGACCGCGAGCGCGGCCGGATGGGCGTAGTCGGGATAGTCGCACGACTCGGTGCTGTGCGTTCCGAAGTCTTCAAACTCAATCCCGTTGGCCTCGAGGTATCCCTTGATCATCTCCTTCTTCTCGTAGCCGGCGTGGTCGCTGCAAAGAGCTATTTTTCGCTTATCCATTTTTTTATGTTGAGGGTTTTGTAAGCTGTTATTTCTCAGGCACCGCCTCGGTCTTGTTGCCCTGGTATCCCTCCTTACCGAGAGGGAAAGTATAGTAGACGGAGAAGGCGGCTCCGAGGTGGCCGTTCGACGTGCCGTAGCCGGGAATGTACCAAGGGTTGCCACCCGGCTGCTTCGTCTGCTTCAATATTCCCCGGTAGCTGATTTCCCAGCCGAGCGACAACTGCCTGAATACCTTCACGCGCAATCCGAAAAGCACCTTTATGTGGTGCACCGTCGAGCGCTGTTCCGGGAAATCAACCTTGGCGGTCTCCTCCCAGTACGGGAGATCGATCGTCACGTCGGTAAGCCTGTACTTGAAATGCGACAAGCCGTATCTTAGTCCGGCATACACCGAGTAGTCGGGGTTTGAATTGTATAGAAAGTTATAATTGGCACCGATGCGGAAGTACGGGGTCAAGCCCACCTTATAGGTATAATTGTTGTCGTCGGGCGTGTAATCGGCGTTGCCGACACCGGCCTCCAGCACGGCTATGTAGCGGTTGTGGAAGTTAAACTCGGCCGAGAAGTCCACAAGGCCGTATTTCTGCCCGATGGCGCGCATAAACGGGTCCCACAGGTTCACGCCGACTGTTGCCGAATAAACAAGCGGCTGGATCATCTTCGGTACTTTCGCCGTGTCGGGGAGCATCATAAGTGAATCGGGCACCTCCCGGCCGTTTATGGTGTCGACCATGATCTTCCGGCCGTTCTCGTCGGTGATCTCGACAAATCCGGAGCGGTCGACCGAATCGCCGGGAATCTTGTTCTCGTTGACGCCCGTTATTCCCTGCGAGGCGGCTGTCACCGGGGTAACCCTGCGCTGCGCGCTAACGCCCAGAATGGCCGCGATGGCGACCACCGCTGCCGGAAGCAGGCGCAGACCGTTCATCGCCCACCCCCTTTCCCGCGGCGGGCGGCTTTCGACAGTTCGATCTCACCGAAACGGTCGGGGTCGTCAGGCACCTCGAGAATGCCGTTGTCGGGTCCCTCGCCGAGGTTGCCGACGCGGAAGAACACCTTGAACCGCTCGCGCTCGACATTGGTGATCACAGAATCCGACACTGCCACAGAATCAATCAGATGGCGGGTATACACCACCTTCCGCACCATATAGCGGTACATAGCCCCGCACTCCTCCGAGGCGAAATACGGCTCTGAATCGTAGGTGAAAGTTATGGTGTCGTTGAAAACAGGTTTGTCAAGCCCCTGCGACTTATAATTGTAGTGGAAGAAGAAAGCGGTCTGTTCTGAATGGTAGCGGAACGGCAGGTAAAGCGAGCCGACCCGCTGCCCGGAGGCAACGAGAAGGGAGTCATCCGGGGCTCCAACCCCACCTATATCCAGCGAGTCGAGAGCGATGGCTTCCTCGCGGAGTTTCCCGCCGTCGTCGGTGGTGACCGCGTAGAAGCCCATCAGCGGCAGAGCGTTGTGGTTGTCGGTACACCCCTGGCTGTTGCACGCGGGGAGAAGCGCCGACAACGACAGCGCCGCGACGGCGACCGGAAGGACGCGGCGAGCCTTATATTTCTTCTCGGATCTCATATTCGTTGCGCCGCGGCGAGTTCCTCACCACGAGTTCCCCGACGAATCCCGCCAGGAAGAGCTGTGTGCCCAGCACCATCATGGTCAGGGCTATGTAGAAATACGGGGAATTCGTCACGAGCGTGTAAGGATCGCCGTGGTGCATGGCCCACAGCTTCCCAAAGCCCACGACCATCACCGCCACCAGGCCGATGAGGAACATCAGCGAGCCGAGCAGTCCGAAGAGGTGCATGGGCTTGGCCCCGAACTTGCCGGTGAACCACAGCGTGCCGAGGTCGAGGTAGCCGTTCACAAAACGGTCGAGGCCGAACTTCGTCTTGCCGAACTTGCGGGCCTGGTGCTTGACGACCTTTTCCCCGATTTTACCGAACCCGGCGTTTTTCGCCAGATATGGAATATAGCGGTGCATGTCGCCGTAGACCTCGATATGCTTCACGACGCTCTTGCGGTAGGCTTTCAGACCGCAGTTGAAGTCATGCAGGTTGCGGATTCCGCTGACGCGGCGGGCCGTCGCGTTGAACAGCTTTGTGGGAATCGTCTTCGACAGCGGGTCGTAACGCTTCTGCTTCCAGCCGCTCACGAGGTCGTAGCCCTCCTCCTTGATCATGCGGTAAAGCTCGGGAATCTCGTCGGGAGAATCCTGGAGGTCGGCGTCCATAGTGATAACAACGTCGCCCTGGGCCTTGCGGAAGCCGGTATTCAGAGCCGGCGACTTGCCGTAGTTGCGTCGGAAGGCTACCCCCTTCACCGCCGGGTTGGCCGCGGCCAGCGAGCGTATCACCTCCCATGATCCATCGGTCGAGCCGTCGTTGACGTAGATCACCTCGTAGGTAAACCCGTTGGCCCGCATGACGCGCTCTATCCAGGCCTGGAGCTCGGGTAGCGACTCCGCCTCGTTGTACAAGGGTACGACTATCGAAATATCCATCTCTCTTTATTCAGTTTCATCAATAAGCCCGGGAGCGCGTCACATGCCGCCGCTCACCGGAACCCGCTTTATGCGGGCGAGCGCTCCGACAACCATGGAGAGCAGCGAGCCGCTGAACATTACCGACCACATCTCTCCGATGACGATCACCGCCGGGCGCGGGTAGGCGTTCTTGTCAATCACTGTCTGCAGCTCGTCGGCCAGCGCTCCGGCACCCTCGTCGCCCGTCTGCCGGTAAAAGTCCGCGAGGTACTCGAACACCATCGCCACAAAGCCGGGATTGACGTAACGCAGGTAGACAAACGCTATCGCCCCGAAAATCAGCGACGCGCAGGCGAACATCACTATTCCCTGCATCCACAGAGCCGAGAACACCGTCATACCGTGCGCGGCCACATGGGTGCGCCGCAGGAAGAAATACGTCAGGAACGGCACGCCGAGAGCCGCCGCGAAACCGGGGATGCTCAGCACCGGCACCGCCACCGAGCCTCCGATGAGCGCCACCGCGGCAGTGATGTACAGCCCCATCCAGAGGCCGTCGTCGGCCCCGCGGGCGTAGATTGTTTTCGGTTTGGGTTCCTGTCTCATATATCGTGACGCGCCGGCGGAGGGCGCTAAGTTTTGGCAAAATTACGAAATTTCCCCGTAATTCGATTGGCGGTCAGAGGAAATGTTTGTAAATTTGTCAGCTTCCCCCGCCTCGCGGCGCCAAGGAGGAGCCTCACACAGTCATTAACAACATTTCTTACTCACCGCATATGAAGATATCAGGAAAAACAATATTGTTGGCAATCGCCGGCACAGCAGCGGCATTCCAGGCCGCGGCAGTCATCGACCTTGACTATTACAGCCGCCTGCAAGGGCTCAAAGGCGCGTCGCTCAAAACCGCCGTTCACGAGATACTCACCGAGAACGTGAGCATGCTCGACTACGGCAGCGGCAAGAACGCCACCTGGTGGGGGTTCTATGTGACCGACCAGTGCGACGACGGCTCGGCCCGCGACCGCTACTCCAACGACGTCCGATATTTCGGCGACCGCGGATACGCCCCCTCCGGCATGAACATCGAACACTCGTTCCCCAAAAGCTGGTGGGGAGGTTCGGAGAACAATGCCTACAAGGACCTGTTCAACCTCATGCCATCTGAAATAAAGATCAACTCCACCAAGAGCAACTACCCGATGGGGATAGTGCTAAGGACGACCCCCAGCGGCGACAACGGCTGCACGCGCGTCGGCTCGGGCGACGACGGCAACAACTACTGGGAGCCCGCCGACAAGTGGAAGGGAGACTTCGCCCGAAGCTATATGTACATGGCCACGGCCTACCAGGACTTCACCTGGACAAACAACCAGGGAAAGATCATACTGACCACCGGAGCCTACCCCACACTGCAATCCTGGGCCTCCGAGCTGTACATCCAATGGGCCAAGCAGGATCCGGTGGACCAGATAGAGACCCGGCGCAACGACGACGTCGAAACCTTCCAGCGCAACCGCAACCCGTTCGTCGACTTCCCCAACCTCATGGAATACATATGGGGCGACTCTATCGGCCAGTCCTTCAACGTGAAGACCACCGTCAAGAGCGCGGCCTTCGTCGGCGGATCGTCGATCGGCGACGGCCCCGCCACAGGCACCATCGAAGAGCTGTATGCCAGCACATTCATCGGCGAGAACGGGGGCTGCACGGAGCAGATCGACATAAAGCCCGCCAACCGCGCCCACGTCTGGACCCTCGACCCGCAATACGGATGGAAAGCCACTGCGACATCCGGCACAAGCGACAATCTCATAAAGGAAGCCGCCGACGCCACTCTCCTGACACCCGAGATCAACCTCGCCGGCTACGCCGACCCCGTGATCAAGTTTGACCACGCCTGCAAATACGCGGCCGACCCTTCGGCAGTCCTCAGCATAGTGGTGAAAGCCGCAGGAGAACCCGACTACGTTATTCCGGCACAGAAAATCATTTGGCCCAAAGGCACCAGCTGGACCTTTACCCGCGACGTGAAAGTCGCCCTCCCCGACTTCGCGGGAAAGAAAATCCGCATAGGATTCCGTTACACCTCCACCGCGGAGGAAGCATGCACATGGGAAATCCAGAACTTCTCGCTGTCGGCCCGCATGTCAATGTCGGTCATCGATGACCTCATAAACGACAACCTCGCCAACGAGGCCGACGACGCCAACGCCCCGGCCGAATACTACTCGCTCGACGGCCGCCGCGTAGACCCCGCCACCACCCGCGGCATCGTGATACTCCGCCGAGGCTCCCGCGCCACCAAAGTGATCCTCCGCTGAAATCACCGAGCTACCAGCCGACATACAAACGTAGGGACGTGCCTTTGGCCAAAGGCACGTCCCTACGTTTTGGATACGCGCTTTCCGATGTCATACAAACCCATTAAACCAAACTATAATTAAATGTGGTAATGATGGGGGATTGAAAAAATCCGAAAAACTAAGCCGCATCAGTTGGCGGATTGGGAAAGAATCGCTAAATTCGCGGAGTGATGGTCAAGGGAATCCGGTGAGAGTCCGGAACAGTACCCGCTGCTGTAAGTCCCCCCGACAAAACGTCCGCCGCGACATGCCATTGGAGCCGAGCGCTCCGAGAAGGCGCGGAACGGACGGGGACAAGTCAGAAGACCTGCCATCGCACCCATCGACAGATTAAGCCTGCGGGACTATGGGCTTCGACTTCTGACATTCGCGAATAGCTCCCCGGAGCGGGGCCGCCGCGAATTATGTCAATCCACGAACGATACCAACCCGCCGGCAAAGTCTGCGACTTAGCCGGCGGGTTCCTTTTTACCGCCGCCGGCAAAAGCCTGATTCCGCCGCGGCAGACAACCCGCGGATTCTCTATGGACCAATCGAAACGACATAACTTGACACCAGCACCCCGATACCTCGCCGCCGCGCTGACGCTCCTCGCCTCGGCCACACTATCAGCGACAGCCGCCCCGAAAGAGCGGACTGACTCGATGCGCGGGGAGCTTGACGAGGTCGTAGTGACAGCCAAGAAGCCATTCGAGGATGTCATCCCTGCGCAGACCCTGACCGGCAACGAACTACGGCGGCTCAACAGCAACAGCGTGGCCGACGCCCTGCGCTACTTCTCCGGGGTACAGGTTAAAGACTACGGCGGGGTCGGCGGCATAAAGACCGTGAACATCCGCTCCATGGGCACCAACCACACCGGCGTCGTCTACGACGGGGTTGAGCTTGGCAACGCCCAGAACGGACAGATCGACCTGGGGCAGTTCTCGCTTGACAACATCGAGGCGCTATCGCTCTACAACGGGCAGAAGAGCGAGATCCTGCAACCCGCCAAAGACTTCGGCTCGGCCGGCTCCATATATATGCGCACCCGCACCCCGCGATTCGACGAGGGAGAGACCTACCACGCCCGGGCGACCCTGCGCGCCGGCTCCTTCGACCTGCTGAACCCCTCGGCTTTGGTCGAACTGCGCCTGAGCGACAGGGTGAACGCCTCCCTGAGCGCCGAGTGGGTCAATTCCAGCGGCAAATACAAGTTCCGCTACCGGCGCGTTAACCCCGCCGGGGAACTCGCCTACGACACCACGGCGGTGCGACAGAACGGCGACATCAACGCCACGCGCATAGAGCTGAACGTCAACGGCACACTGCGCAAAGGGAGCTGGCACTTCAAAGCATACAACTACAACTCCGAGCGCGGCGTTCCCGGCGCGATTGTCAACAACGTGTGGCGCCGCGGCGAGCGCATATGGGACACCAACTCGTTCGTCCAAGGTCGCTACACGGGCTATTTCGGCCGCTTCACGACCCTGAACAACATAAAATACGCCTTCTACCGCACCCACTACGTCAACAACGACGACAAGCAGATCAAGGTAGACAATCTATACAAACAGAAAGAGGCATACTTCTCCTCGGCCAACGAGTACGAGATTTTCGACTGGTGGCAGGTGTCGGCAAGCTATGACTTCATGTGGAACCATCTCGATGCCGACATGTACGGCTTCGCCCAGCCAGACCGTTACTCCAACTTCCTATCCCTGGCCACGGCGCTCTCTTTCGACCGCTTCAAATTGCAGGCCAGCTCCCTGGGCACATTCATACACGACACGCTCCGCGGCCAGCAGGCCCCGAAGGACAAGAGTGTTTTCACTCCGGCGGTCTACGCGTCGTTCAACCCGCTGCGCAGCAGCGACTTCGCGATCAGGGCGTTCTACAAGCAGTCCTACCGCATGCCGACGTTCAATGACCTATACTATGCCGACATGGGCAACTCGAAGCTGAACCCCGAACGCGTCACCCAGTACAACGTCGGCCTCCTCTACGATCACTCGGGCCGGGACGTCATCTCCGCGGCGCGCCTCAGCGCGGATATCTATTACAACCGCGTCAAGGACAAAATCGTGGCCTACCCCAAAGGGCAGCAGTTCCGCTGGACGATGCTGAACCTCGGCCTCGTCGACATAAAGGGAATCGACGTCAGCGGACTAATCACCGTGAACCCCATCCGCGACCTCTATCTGACCCTGCGCGGCCAGTACACTTTCCAGGAAGCGATCGACGTGACCAACCCCGCCGACAACTACTACCGCGACCAGATTCCCTACATACCGCGCCATTCCGGCTCGGCGGTGTTCAACGCCTCGTGGCGCGGCTGGGGGTTGAACTATTCCTGGATCTACGTCGGCGAGCGCTACAACCAGCAGGAGAACATCCGCTACAACTACACCCAGCCCTGGTACACCTCCGACATATCCCTGAGCAAAGACTTCCGTTTCGGGAAAGTGGGGCTGCGGGCGCTCTTAGAAGTAAACAACCTGCTGGGCCAGGACTACGACGTGATTCTCAACTACCCGATGCCGAAGCGCAACTACCGCCTGACGCTGACGGTTGAAATATAACTCTCTCCATCAATTAAGAAATGACTACGAAACAGTTTTTCTTATATATTCTGCCACTCCTGCTGGTTGCCACGGGCTGTCGCGAGGACGAGCTCGTGGTACCCACGGAGTATGAAATCATCCCGGAAACTCCGGCCAAGGATACGAAAGTCCGCGGTTTCTACCTCGTCAACGAGGGGAACATGGGCTCCAACAAATGCTCTCTCGACTATTTCGACTACCTCACCGGGCTTTACGCCCGTAACTTCTACGCCGAGCGTAACCCAAACGTCATAAAGGAGTTAGGCGACGTGGGGAACGACATAGGGGTATACGGTTCCAAGCTATACGTCGTTGTCAACTGCTCCCACAAGGTCGAGGTGCTCGACGCCCGCGACGGAGTGCGGCTGGGGCAGGTCGACATCCCAAACTGCCGCTACGTCCGCTTCCACCGCGGCAAGGCCTACGTCAGCTCCTACGTCGGGCCGGTGCTCATCGACCCGTCGGCTCCCAAGGGCGCGGTCTACGAAGTTGACACGACCTCCCTTGCCGTCACCCGCAAGGTGACCGTGGGCTACCAGCCCGAGGAGATGGAGATCGTCGACGACTATATGTATGTGGCCAATTCCGGCGGCTACCGCGCCCCCGTCTACGACAACACCGTCTCCGTTATCCAGATGATCGACTTCAAGCAGGTGCAGCAGATACCCGTCGGGCCGAACCTACACCGCCTCAAAAAAGACCGCTACGGCAAGCTGTGGGTCACCTCGCGGGGCGACCACAAGAGACGCCCCTCGCGCCTGATGGTCATGGAGTGCAAGCGTGGCTATAACCAGATGGCCGTCACAGACACCATTCCCGTGGCATGCACCAACATGGCGTTCCGCGGCGACTCGCTGCTCTACTACGCTACCGACTGGAACGACTACACCGCCTCGAACACCATCTCCTACGGCGTGATCGACATACGCACGAAAAAGGTCATATCGACCAACTTCATAACCGATGGCACGGAAAAGGAAATCACCATCCCCTACGGCATCGCCGTTCATCCCGAGACCGGCGACATACTCGTGACCGACGCGAAAAACTATGTATCATCAGGCACCCTCTACTGCTTCACCCCCCAGGGAAAGAAGAAGTGGCGCGTGCGTACCGGCGACATCCCCGCCCACATAACATTCCTACCCCGATGAAGAAAACCCTCCTGTTACTCCCCGCCGCACTGCTGGCCGCATGCTCCGACGGCGACACCCCTCCGATGGTGAACCTCGGCATCGACAGCACCTACAACATCTACCGCATGCGGAAACTCGACCTGCGTCCCGCCCTTACAGGCCGGGAATACCGCTGGACGCTCCTCGAACCCGACGGCACGGAACAACTTCTCTCCACCTCCCGCGAATACATATTCCTTAGCGCCGAGGAGGGAACATACCGGCTGCGGTTCGAAATCATAGACCCCGAATCGCCATACGAGTTCGACTTCACCATAAACGTACTCCACGAAGAGGTCGAGTATAGCCCCTACATAAGCCGCGTCTATGAATACCGTCCCGCCCCTGGCCAGTATGTCAACGAAATGCCGCGTTACGAGGAGGGTGACACCTACGAGGCTATGCTGCAAAAGGCCGAGGAGTCGGTTTCCGGCACCAACGACACCATGATCACCCTCGGAGGCTACGGCGGCTACGTCACCTTCGGCTTCGACCACACCGTCATCAACCAGCCGGGCGAGAAAGACTTCCGGATATGGGGGAATTGCTTCTACGAGCTGACGCAACCCGACCGCAAAGGTGGGTCCGCCGAGCCTGGCATTGTGATGGTCAGCTACGATGCGAACTGCAACGGCATACCCGACGATCCTTGGTATGAGCTCGCCGGGAGCGAATACACCTCCCCGGCCACCCGCCGCGGCTATTCGATAACCTACCATCGCCCCGAAGCAGGCCATGCCCCCGTTCCAGACGACGACAAGTCGCTGGTCGACGCACGCTACATACGATGGACCGACAACCTCGGCGCGGAAGGCTACATACAGAGAAACTACTTCCATTCGCAGGACTACTACCCCCGCTGGCTCCGTGACGACCAGCTTACATTCACCGGCTCGCTCCTCGCCCCCAACGCCGAGGACATCGCAGGCGACGGCTCGTATCACATCCTTCACAGCTACGCCTGGGGCTACGTCGACAACCACCCAAACGAGTATGCCGACCTTAACTCGTTCGATATCTCATGGGCAGTCGACTCCGAAGGGAACCACGTCAACCTTCCCGGCGCGGATTTCGTAAAGGTCTACACAGGAGTTAACCAACAGTGCGGCTGGCTCGGTGAAACCTCCACAGAAATCTGCCGAGCACAGGACCTGCACATATCCACCGGCTCCGTCACGCCGCCTGAGCCCGAAGTAACAGAATAACGGAAAGCGCTTTACGGATATAATCTAATCCACTCACAACAATGAAAAATTTCTTTTCCGCGCTCCTCATCGGAGCCGTGGCGGCCACCGCTATGCCTCATCCGATCGAGTTCGAGAGCATCCGGCACTGGACCGGAAGCGGGCCCAACAGGGCGGCGCTGGTAATCCAGTTCAACGGCGAAACCTATGGCCCTGACGCCTATGTCTGGGGCTATCGCTGGGAAAACGGCCAGAAACCCGACGGCGAGGAGATGTTCAAAGCGATTTGCGCGAACAGCTCGCGTCTGTCGCTGCTGACACAGAAGACAGGCACAATGGGAGGCACCGTATGCGGCATCGGATACGGGCTCAACCAGGAGGCGCTTGGCAACGTGCGCTTCGATTTCGACAAAGCCAGGAACTTCGAATTCATCAATTTCGACTATTACACCGCCAGCTCATTCCTGGGGCAGACGGCGGCCCCGGGTGATAACGCGCCGGCTATCGCCCGGAACGCAATAGACGAGGGTGTGGAGGGGTCGCACGTCATCCAGCACCCGTTTGACCAGCCGGCCTACGGCTATCCCGCCTACGACTACGACTGCTGGCTCCTCGACGACGCCGTGGCGGCAACGCAAGGTCCCGGCTCAATCGACACGAAATGGAAATCGGCTTGGTATGAAGGGTATTGGAGCTTCTGGAACGCGTCCAGGCCGACGGACCGATTCATTTACTCCGGCACGGGGTTTACCGGCGCCGCGCTCACCGACAATTCGGCACACGCCTGGAGCTTCACGCAGTTCGACCATCCGCAGGCAGCAGGCGTGGGCGAGGGGACCGCGCCATGCGAGGATGGCGAAATAATATATATCCCGGCGCGCCTCGTCGACGGAGGCGTGAATCCTGGCAAAGCCGTCCGCAGAGCCGGCGAGGGGGACCGCTCGATACCTGTGGTGGTGCGCTGGGGAAATCCCCGGGCGATCGACAACCTCGTGTATGACTACCGGTTCAACGACCGGCTGCCGGAGATAGGCAGGCTAACCGCCGACCTCGCAGCCGCCGATCCCGCATTCAAGGCGGTAGCCGACGGCAACACAGTCAGCAAGATCAGCTTCGACGCCAACGGCGACGGCTCGATAGGCGGGGCTTCGAGCGACGCCTCCGGCGAAGGAGAATGGCGCCTGACCGAATACGAGGACTGCCTGCTTCTCAGCCTCGGCGCTCCGACGAAGCCCGAATATCTGTTCTACCTTCCCGAAACCGGTATACCCGGGGTATGGATTCCCGAAACAGCGGGGTTCCACCTCTCCGACAACGACAACCACATACCAGTGCTCGTCCAGCCAAAGCATGAACATGACGCATTGAACTATACATGGTACCGCCGGGCGGACGACTCCGAAGTCCACGGCAATACATCGACCGACATAATACAATCTGTCGGCACTTCCTCGTCGAACTACGGAAAACTGACCTACACGGGCACCAAGGCCGGTACCGTCTACCTCCATGTCCGTGCACGCATAGGCAAAGGCACCGACTACGCGTATTCCAACATATGCCGCTTCGAACTCGCCGCTCCAGAAATACCCATCACGGGACTTTCATTCCGCGACACGGAAGTAGAGGCCGCCCTAACATCCAAAATAGACAACCCGCTGGTCATAACGCCCGAAAACGCCACCTTCACGAAAGTGAAATACACCACGAGCGACAGCAAGGTGGTGACCGCCACCCTTACCGCGACCACGACCCCCGGCGAAGCCACAATCACCGCGCAGAGCGTGTTCAGCCCGGAAGTGACAGCCTCGTTCAAGGCAACGACACGCCTGATGAATCCCGTGGAAGGAATCGCGATAAAGGGCGTGGAAGGGAACACCATCAGGCTCACTCCCAAAGAGATGATCGGCATCATCTGCGAGTTCACCCCGGCGGATGCCGACATACAGACTGTCGACGTTAAGCTCGAAGGGAACGGCGACAGCCGCGACGAGCTCACAGCGTCGATGTACAAGGTAAACTACTGGGACGAGAACAACACCCGCGTGCAGTTCTACGAGCTCAACGGCCACCGCGCAGGAGAGTGCAAACTGACTGTCAGCGCCCAGGACGGCACCGGCTACTCCCGCGAATATATCGTTAAAGTCGAGGAACCCGACCGGTCGCGGATTGACGGCGGCTATCTCGACGGGACGCTTTTCCTCAACGAAGAATGGTTCGGCCATACCAACGGAGGGATGAACTACATCACCCCGCGGGGCGAAATGATATACCAGGCCTACGAGCGCGAGAATCCGGGCATGTCGTTCGGAAGCACCTCGCAGTACGCGACCATATGGGCCGGGAAACTCCTTGTGGCCTCAAAACAGCCGGCCGACGGCGGCGACCCGCTGCCGGGAGGCGGGCGTTTGGTCGTAGCGGACGCGGCCACGTTGAAACGCGTCGGGAGCATCGACGAGTTCAAGACCGACGGCGAGAGCCGCAGCGGCGACGGCAGGGCCATCGCCGGAGCGACCCCCTCGAAAGCCTATGTAGGCACCACGCAGGGCATATACATCGTAGACATAGACCAAGTGAAGGTCACCGGCAAGATCAAAGGCGACAGCGAGCAGGACACCGACCTGTATTCAGGCCAGATCGGCGACATGGTGACCGCCGGAAATTATGTCTTCGCCATAAAGCAAAACACCGGGACATTCGCCATCGACACATCGACAGACCGGATAGTGAAGACAATCGCCGACCCAGGCGTACAGGGGATAACCGTGTGTGCCGACGGCTTCGTCTGGATAGCGACCACGGATGGAACCCGGTCGAAATTCATGTGCGTCAACCCAGTCACACTTGAAGAGGAGCCCGGCATGACGGCGGTCATGCCCGACAACATCGGCACAGTGACCTGCGCGTGGGGAGCATGGCGCAGCACGGCATTCTACGGGAGCAGGAACGACAACGCGATATGGTTCAGCACAGGGGCAAGCGGAATAACCGGAGGCTCGGGCGGAGGATACTACCGCTGGCAGACAGGTACGCCCCCCGAGGACACGCGGCTCGTTTTCAGCCTCGGCAATCCGGCGCTCCAAGGGACGAACAGCCGCGTCAAGCAGAAAGCCTACGGCACCCCGCGTTACGACGACCGCTCCGACGAGCTGATTGTCTCAACCGTGGAGGACGGCTCTTCCGGCCACTACCGATACAACTGGATCCACTTCATCGACCCGGCGACCGGAACCATAAAGCGCACGATAGAGATGCGCCCCTACTACTGGTTCCCATGCTTCGCTCTATTCCCCGACAAGTATGACGCGGAAATAAGCCTCGACGAGGTTACCGCCGAATATACCGATGGCGTTAAGGCAATCGACCTGTCGGAGTATGTGTCAGACCGCGACAACATCGACGCGAACATACGCCTGACCCTTCTTGACGAACCGGCTCTCGCAGCCGGCACCGAGGCTCCGGCCACCTGTGCCGACGTAACATTGGAAGGACGCACGCTCACCGTCAGCCCAAAATCGGCCGGCACACGCCGGTTCACCCTCGCGGCCGAATCGAACGGGCGCACCGTCAGCAAGACGGTGAATGTGACCGTAACCGACCTGCGCACCGGCATAAAGGCGCCCAAGGCCGACAACGGAAACATATCCTGCGACGGCCGCAGGACTTACTTCCGCGACCTCGCCTCGACGGAGTTCTCGCTTCACGACGCCAACGGGCGCGAAATCACCCGCTTCTCCGTCGACAGTGACTATTATGTGGCGGAATTCGCGCTTACCGACGGAATCTACATACTCCGCGGCTCCAACGGGATGACTGCGAAAATCGTTCTCAACAAATGACACTGATTCGTTCTTTATTCATATCCGCTCTTGCGGCGGCAGCCTCCGTGGCTGTCGCCGCAAGCAACGTCGACTACTCCGACGGCATCCTATTCGTCAACGAGGACTGGTACGGCCATCAGAACTCCACGGTGAACTTCCTGGTGCCGGACGCTATCGATGGTGACTACTGGCACTACCGAGTGATCCAGGCCGAGAACCCCGGCATGGAACTCGGATGCACCAACCAGTACGGAGCGCTCTGGCACGGGCGCCTTTACCTGATAGCCAAACAGGAAAAGGATCCCGGGACCGACATCACCGGGGGACGGATCACCGTTGCCGACGCCCGAACGATGAAAATCATCCACCAGCAGACGAACATCGATCCCTCCGGGGCGCAGTGCGACGGCCGCGGCTTCGTAGGAATCGACGAGCACAAGGGCTACATCTCGTCGAGCAACGGCATATGGGTGTTCGACCTCGACACATTCACCATAACCGGCCAGGTCGAAGGCTCGGCCAATCCCAACGTGGGAGGAAGCGACGACAAACCGGGCGCGGATCCCGCAGGCGCGCTCTACCGCGGCCAGTCGGGCACGATGGTGCTCGCCGAAGGGAAAGTGTTCGCCGCCCACCAACAGTACGGCGTGCTCGTGATCGACCCGGCGCTCAACAAGGTGACCGACGTGATCGCCATGGACTTCGTTCAGGAAGGGGCCGGCATCGGCTCCATACTGAAATCAAAGGACGGCGACCTCTGGCTCTCCGTGGCCAAGAGCACCCAGGGAACCGGCGCGGCGCTCAATTATCTCGTACGTCTCGACCCCGTGACACTCGCGACCGAGGTGGTGGCCATACCCGAGGGTATGTACGCCCCGCTAAACTCCTGGTACGCCTGGACCCCCGACGCGTTCGCCGCCTCGAAGCGGCAGAACGTCCTATATTGGAAAGGTGGGCAGAACCGTTGGTTCGCCGGAACGCGGATCTACCGTTTCGACATCGACACCCGCGAGGTAAACCTCTTCATCGACCTCGACCAGGAGGGTGCCAACTGGAAGCTCTACGGATGCTCGCTGGGGGTGCACCCCGTCACGGACGAAATCTATATGTCGCTCTATCACGAACTCGGCACCCCTACCTACATAACCCGCCGCTATTCGCCAACCGGCGAGGTGGTGCGCGACTACCAGATGATCATGAACTACTGGTTCCCCTCCATGCCAGTGTTCGCCGTCAAGGACACACCGGGCGCTGTGGAGACAGTCGGCGCGCCATCTTCGTCAACGACGCTAAGTTTCCGCGACGGCCTCCTGTCTGTGACAGACGCGGAACCAGGCTCGGCAGTCGGACTATACGACGTTTCCGGCTCGCTTTCAGCCAGGTTCCACGCGGATGCCGAGGGCAATGCCCGGTTCGTCACTTCCGGATTCCTCAACCCCGGCGTCTACATTATCCGCAACGGCGACGCGACGCTCAAGCTCCTTGTCCGCTGACTGTTGTTTTCTTTATATTCCCCGTATCGCACCCGCCCGGTATCCCCCGGCGGGCGCGTTTTTTATTTATGCCTTAATGGAATGGGGAAATATGCGGGAAATTCGTAACTTTGTCGGATTGATTCCCGCAATGGGTTGTTTTCAGTAGTATGAAGCTATTTAACAACGAACAAATACGCGCTATCGACCGCTACACCATAGAGGTGGAGGGGGTAGCCCCCGCCGAACTAATCGAAAGGGTCGCAGAGGGGGTTGCCGACGAGATTTCGTCCCGTTGGCGCCCCACCAAACCCACGACCGTGTTCGCCGGACCGGGCAACAACGGCGCCGACGCGCTTGCCGCCGCCCGGCTGCTATACGACCGCGGCTTCCGTCCGGAGGTGTTCCTGTTCAACATCGGGGGCGACAAGCTGTCGGCCGACTGCGTGTCGGCCCGCGACCATATGCTGCAATCGTGTCCCGACATCGCTTTCTGCGAGGTCACAAGCCGGTTCACTCCCCCCGAGCTGTCGCGCAACCACCTGGTTGTCGACGGGCTGTTCGGCTCCGGCCTCCGCGAGGAGCTGCAAGGAGGGTTCAAGACCTTAGTGCAGTTCATCAACGACGAGCACGCGACGGTGGTTTCCATCGACCTCCCCTCCGGAATGTTCGGCGACTGGAACCCGCAACTCGTGAACCGCAACACCATCCACGCCACACTGACACTGGCCATACAGTTCCCCCGCATAAGTTTCTTCATCCCCGACAACGCCGAACTGGTGGGCGAGTGGAAGCTGCTCGACATAGGGCTGAGCGAGAAAGCCGCCGCGCAGACACCGGCGGAGTTCTGCCTGGTGGAGAAGCGCGACGTGCAACGCCGCCTGCGCCGCCGCAAGGAGTTCGCCTCGAAAGCCGACTTCGGCTCAGCGGTGCTCTTCGCCGGTTCCTACGGGATGATGGGGGCCGCCGTGCTCGCCGCCAAAGGAGCGCTGCGCGGAGGCGTCGGCAAACTCACCGTCACCTCCCCGAAATGCGGCAACTTCGTGTTGCAGACCGCCGTCCCCGAGGCGCTATACCGCCATAACCGCGGCGACCTGGTGATAGTGGAGATACACCCCGACCACGATTTCACCGCCGTGGGCATCGGCCCGGGTATGGGAACCAACGAAATGACCGTCAAGGCGTTGGAAGATTTCCTGGCCTCGACTAGCCGCCCGGTCGTGCTCGATGCCGACGCTCTCAACTGCATAGCGCTGCGCCCGTCGATGCTCAACACAGTGCCAGTGCTGTCGATAATGACTCCCCACGCCGGGGAGTTCGACCGACTGTTCGGCCCGCAGCCCTCGGCCGAGGCCCGCCTCCGCAAAGCCATAGAAATGGCCAAATACTACAACATCTTCATCATCCTCAAAGGGCACAACACCGCCATAGTCCGGCCCGACGGCAAAGTGTACTTCAACTCGTCGGGAACTCCCGCGATGGCAACCGCCGGCAGCGGCGACGTGCTGACGGGCGTGCTTCTCGCGATGCTCGCCCAGGGATATCCCCCGGAACTGGCGTCGATCATCGCCGTCTACATCCACGGACGGGCAGGGGAAATTGCGGAAGAGACCCACGGAGAATACGGCGTGACAGCCGGCGACATCGCCGAAAACATAGGCCACGCCATAAAGGAGACCATGACCAAATAAAAGCGAACCAGACCACCATGAAGCAGTCAATACTCGCCCTCTGCGCCCTGGCGCTCTGCCCGGCCGCGGTTAACGCCCAGAACACCCAGCGCCTGTCGGCCACCAAGGCCAACGAATACGCGCTCGTCTACAGCCTCCCGACCACGGCACTGTCGGTGACCCTGGAGGCCGAGGTCACCACGAAAAAGCCCGGCGAGTTCTACAAATACGCCAAACGCTACCTCAACCTCGACAACCCCCTAACCGCCGAGAGCCATTCGGCACGCCTCCTCAGCGCCGCCATAGGCACCCGCGGGATACCCGACGAGGATGAACGCTACACTGTCCAGTTCAAAAGCGGAGCGCCGACATACATACTCCTCAGCCCCGACGGAATTCCCCTGGCTGTGAACACAGAGGAGACTTTCAAAGCCCCCGCGCCGGAGCTCCCGGTCTCGAAAGACGCCCTCCCCACCCCGCTTGAAACCCCCGCGGCAAGGCAGGTGGTCAGCCAGGAGATGATGCAGAGCCAGTCTACCGCCAAACGCGCCGAACTGGCCGCGCAAGCGATTTTCGCCATACGCCAGACGCGCAGCGAGCTGGTTTCCGGGCAGGCCGAGACGATGCCCCCCGATGGCAAGTCGCTCCAGCTGATGCTCGACAACCTCGAAGCCCAGGAGCAGGCTCTCATAGCAATGTTCATGGGCACCACCTCCACCCGCACAGATGTCGCGACCTACACTGTCGTGCCTGAGGCGGAAATGAAGAACTACGTCCTGGCCCGCATATCGGCCCTTGACGGCCTGGTCGGTACCGACGACCTTTCGGGAGCGCCGGTAACGCTCAGCGTGATCCCCACATCCAAGGGAGAACTCCCAGTCAACGACAAGGGGGAGACCATCCCGTTTCCAAAGAACGGCTTCGCCTACCGTATTCCAGGGGAGGCCCGCGTCAGCGTAAGCTACGACGGCGAGACCTTTGCCGACGACACGGAGCAGATTGCCCAGTTCGGCGTGGTCTACGGCCTCTCGCCATCAACTATCGGCGACAAGAAGGCCCCGCAGTACGTCATTCTCGACCCGGCGACCGGCGCCGTCGTGAAGACCGGCGCGGCCCGATAACCCCCGCTATAACCACCTAACAACCTTTTCCCGCAGAACGAAATGAGAAAATGGCGAGTTGAAGACAGCTCCGAGCTTTACAACATCCCCGGCTGGGGACGGCAGTACTTCTCGGTCAACGAGAAAGGCCATATGGTAGTCACCCCGCGCGAGGGGCTGGCTTCCGTAGACCTGCGCGACGTGATGGACGAACTGCAAGTGCGCGACATCACCGCCCCGGTGCTCCTCCGCTTTCCCGACATACTCGACAACAGAGTAGAAAAAATATCCAACTGCTTCAAAAAGGCAGCGGAAGAATACGACTACAAGGCGCAGAACTTCATAATATACCCCATAAAGGTCAACCAGATGCGCCCCGTGGTGGAGGAAATAGTCACCCACGGCAAGAAGTTCAACATCGGCCTGGAAGCCGGCTCGAAGCCTGAACTCCACGCCGTGCTCGCCACGAACATCGACGACAACGCCCTAATCATCTGCAACGGCTACAAGGATGAGAACTACGTGGAGCTGGCGTTGCTTGCCCACAAGATGGGGCGCCGCATAATACTCGTGGTCGAGAAGCTGAACGAGCTTAAAATCATACTCCGCGTGGCCAAGCGGCTTCAGATTACACCGCAGATCGGCATCCGTATCAAACTGGCCAACTCCGGAGCCGGGAAATGGGAGGAGTCGGGCGGCGACCAGTCAAAGTTCGGCCTGAACTCCTCTGAGCTGCTGCAAGCCATCGACTTCCTCGAAAAGCACGAGATCACCTCCTGGCTGAAACTCGTCCATTTCCATATCGGAAGCCAGATCACCAAGATACGCCGCATAAAGAACGCCCTGCGCGAAGCGGTGCAGTTCTTCGTGCAGCTTTCCAAGATGGGATTCTCTATTGACTTCGTTGACATCGGGGGCGGCCTCGGCGTGGATTACGACGGCACTCGCTCGGCGGCCTCGGAAAGCTCGATGAACTATTCCATCCAGGAATACGCCAACGACGCGGTGTATTCCGTGGTCGACGCCTGCGAGAAAAACAACCTGCCGCAGCCCAACATAGTGACCGAGACCGGGCGCTCGCTCACCGCGCACCACTCGATTCTCATCTTCGAGGTGCTGGAAGCGACATCGCTTCCCACCTGGAAAGAATCGGAGGAAATCGGCGAAAACGACCACGAGCTTGTAAAGGAACTTTACGACATATGGGACAACCTCAACATGCAGAACCTTTTCGAGGGGTGGCATGACGCGATGCAGTGCCGCGAAGAGGCGCTCGACATGTTCTCGCTCGGCATAATCGACCTACGCACCCGCGCCCTGGTGGAAAAGCTTTTCTGGGAAATAGCCCGCGAGGTAGGACGGATGGGCAACCAAATGAAGCATC
The DNA here is from genome assembly GCA_910579105.1 of uncultured Muribaculaceae bacterium. GTDB lineage: Bacteria > Bacteroidota > Bacteroidia > Bacteroidales > Muribaculaceae > UBA7173. Next base: position 46,927 of record CAJTRT010000016.1, read on the forward strand.
CGCCCGAGGAGCTGCGCAAAGTGGCGAAAATGCTGCCCGACAAATACTTCTGCAACTTCTCGCTTTTCCAGTCGCTCCCCGACTCCTGGGCGATCGACCAGCTGTTCCCGGTGGTGCCCATAGCGAGGCTCGACGAAAAGCCTACGCGCCTGGCGACCCTCCAGGACATGACCTGCGACAGCGACGGCAAGATCGCCTACTTCATATCGCCGCAGGGTGTCGCGACCTCTCTCCCGGTTCACCCGCTGAAATCCGGCGAGCCGTACTATATCGGCGTGTTCCTCGTAGGAGCCTATCAGGAAATCCTGGGTGATATGCACAACCTCTTCGGCGACACCAACGCCGTGCATATCGACTGCTACAAGGACCACTACGAAATCGACCAGGTGATCGACGGCGAGACAGTGGCCGAAGTGCTCGACTACGTTCAGTTCAACCCCAAGAAACTCGTGCGCAACGTGGAGACCTGGGTGACACGCGCCATGAAGGAGGGACGAATCACCCCGGAGGAAGGGCGCGAGTTCCTGTCGAACTATCGCTCAGGCCTTTACGGCTACACTTATCTGGAAAAAGACTAACAGCGAAACCGCGCTTCCACGGAAAAAGACTATGACCCGCCACTTCATCCACCTGGCCTACCTGGGCGCCAACTTCCACGGCTGGCAGCGCCAGCCACACGACACCAGCGTCCAGCAGGCCATAGAGGAGGCGCTCGCCATGTATTTCCGACAGGAAATCCCAATAACCGGGGCAGGTCGCACCGATGCGGGGGTGAACGCATCTACGATGTTCGCCCACTGTGACCTGCCCGAACCGCTGGCCGACGATACCGCCGCCGTAAGGGCGCTCAACAGCATCCTCGGGCGCGACATAGCGATATACTCAATCACCCCCACACACCCCGACGCGCACGCCCGCTTCGACGCCGTAGAGCGCACCTACCGCTATTTCGCCCACACGGTCAAAGACCCGTTCGCGGGAGGGCTTTCCTGGCAGGCATCCCCCCAGCTCGACTTCGAGGCCATGAACGAGGCCGGGAAAATCCTCTTGGAGACCAGCGACTTCACCTCATTCTCCAAGCTGCACACCGACGTGAAGACCAACATCTGCCGGGTGACGGAGGCACGATGGTTCCCACTCGACACCCCGGGCCACTGGTGCTTCCAGATCAGCGCGGACCGCTTCCTGCGCAACATGGTGCGCGCCGTTGTCGGCACGCTCGTGGAGGTAGGCCGCGGCAAACTGACGCTCGACGGCTTCCGAGCCGTCATCGACCGCCGCGACCGCTGCGCCGCCGGCACCTCCATGCCCGCCTCCCCCCTCTTCCTCCACTCCGTCCGCTACCCCTACCCCGTCGGCAGACACATATAGTCCCATATGATATTATAATAATGGGGTAAAAATCTTGGATGAATTAGATAGTGTTGTGACTTTTATCCGCCCGGTGCAGGGTCGCGGCACGTCTCGACCGCCAATCTGGGAATCACATTGACGGAATTAGAGCTTTGTGACGGCCGCGACATGGCGCGGCCCTGCGTAAAATGGCGCTTTAGGCTCCGATTAGGCCTAATTCAACCAATGAGTTAGGTAACTATATCATATGTAATCGAGGTATTTATATCCGTAAGATTGGTAACAATCACCAACTGAATTGTGGCTAAATTTGCACCGAGAAAAAGAACGGCCAATGACAGAAAAGGAATTTTTCAAATATGCTGCCTCCGGTGCATTGATAGTGGCCGGAAGTGAGATTCATCAGGTGATGCACCGGATGAGTCAGGAGGCGTTGAGGTTGACAGTAAAGATAAACTCCGGCTACCACTGCCCCGATGAGTTGCGGGAACTGATGTCTGAACTCACCGGGAAGCGGCTTGACGAGGGTTTTGGGTTATTTCCTCCTTTTTATACCGATTGTGGCAAGAATATAAACATTGGCAAGCGGGTTTTTATAAACATGGGCTGCTCATTTCAGGATTGGGGAGGGATAACCATAGGCGATGACTGCCTTATAGGGCATAACTGTACCATTTGCACGGTCAACCATGACAAAAATCCCGATACGAGAGGTAACATGATGTGCCTGCCTGTAAAAATCGGGGACAAGGTGTGGATTGGCGCGGATGTGACCATATTACCAGGTGTTTCAATAGGAACCGGTGCCATCATAGCTGCCGGAACGGTAGTGACAAAAGATGTCGCTCCCGGTATGATTGTCGGCGGTATTCCTGCAAGGGTAATCAATAAGATCTGAAAATAAAATGAATAAATATTTCTTAACCACGATGTTGGCCGCTACACTTTCAGTGTCGGCATACGCGAAAGAACCAACGACCATGAGCAATCACGGCAACGAAATTGTGAAAGAGAACCTGGTGTTATCAACCGAATGGGACAAAACATTTCCCCAAAGTGGCAAAGTGAACCACAGCAAAGTTACCTTTCCCAACCGTTATGGCATAACCCTCGCAGCCGACCTCTATATACCGAAAAATGCCGTAGGGCAGCTCCCGGCAATAGCGGTCAGCGGGCCTTTCGGGGCTGTCAAAGAACAGGTGTCGGGCAGATACGCGCAGGAAATGGCGGAGCGCGGTTTCCTGACTATTGCCTTCGACCCTTCGTTCACAGGCGAAAGCGGCGGAACACCACGATATGTAGCGTCGCCGGATATAAACACCGAGGATTTCAGTGCCGCCGTGGACTATCTTCTGACAAGGGATGATGTCAATCCGGAGCAGATAGGCATCATCGGAATCTGCGGTTGGGGTGGCTTTGCCGTAAACGCCGCCGCCAACGATCCGCGAATCAAGGCTACGCTCGCGTCTACTATGTACGATATGAGCCGTGTCAACGCCAACGGATATTTTGACGCGTCAACGCCGGATGAGCGTTACGCGCTTCGTGAAAAACTCGCGGCACAACGTACTACCGACATTATCAACGGCTATTATACTCTCGGCGGGGGTGTTGTCGACCCGCTCCCGGCTGACGCGCCGCAGTTTGTCAAGGATTATTATGACTACTACAAAACGGCTCGCGGCTATCACCCACGCTCGCTTAACTCAAACGGAGGATTTAACGCCACTTCTTCCATGCCATTCGTCAATCTTCCGCTGCTGGCTTATGCCAATGAAATCCGGAATGCGGTTATGCTGGTGCATGGGGAAAAAGCCCACTCACTCTATTTCAGCAACGACACATACAAGAATCTGACGAAGGACTGGAAGCCCGGCACGCCCAACAACAAGATACTCCACATTGTACCCGGAGCAAACCATACTGACCTGTATGACCGCATGGAAATCATTCCTTTTGACGATATTGAAACATTCTTTAATGAATATCACTACTGTCCACTAAAAATGGACGGGGTTAAAAATTAAATAAATTCGGTT
>CAJTRT010000017.1 GCA_910579105.1 uncultured Muribaculaceae bacterium
CAGTTAGCGGCTTAGCCTAGGATGAACAACCTCAAATTTTACCGAATCATTGTTTCACGAACTTGCCTCTTATCTCGGCATATCCAGGCGGCAGCTGCACCGCATCAGGGAGGGGATGAGGTGACCCGTTGGTGTTAAATCAGGGCAGCGGAGGCTGAACTCGCGGTGAATGTGACATTTGTCCCGCTGATATTCGGTGTGGTTGGCTACTTTCGCGGTATAACAAACCGCATAACCAATCACTTTATGAGAAAATTTATTGCCGCGATATTCGTAATGCTGGCTGCCGCGCTGGCAGCCGCCGGGGCTGACAAGGCTTCCGCGAACGTTTATTTTAAGGACGGAACGGTCAAGGAGAATGTCACAATAAAGGTTCCTTTCGGCGCCGTGCCTATAATGGAGGACGGCAAGTTTCATAAATTCCCCGTGAGGGATATCAGCCACATCGTGCTGTGGCATCCTGAAAACCCTGAAAACGTGTGTCTGCTGGCGCCATTGCGCATAGGGGTGTTTTATCATAAGGACAACAGGAAAGAGTATGGCGACACCGCCTGGTTCGCGGTTCATTCCGCCGGAGACAACCTGATGCACGCGATAATCTACACGGATGTCAAGGTCAAGAAAAAGGGAATCAAAGTAAAGTTCAGAGATGGGTACCCTTCGCCCTATTTCCTGATCAAGGGTGACCGCGAAATAGCGTGGCGCCTTCCGGAATCAGGTAGGAGAGGCACCGTGGCGGACTGGGTCAAGGCGTTCCTGGCCGACGACGAGGTGCTCTGCGCGGGTGTTAACGAAAAAGGCTATTGGCGTCCGGGTGAAAAGCCGGGAAAGTACTGGACTTATTGGGACGGTCCGCTGATGTACGAGAAAATCTGCACGGACTACACTCCTGGCCGCAAGGCTGGGCAGCCCGCTTCTGAATGACCTGCTGCACGATCGCGCAGCAGATCGTTGGTGTTCTTAGTGTCAAACCTTTATAACCACATATATGCGTAAATTACTCATGCCGTTGATTTTGGGCGTTCTTTGTATGCCCTTGGCAGGCGCGGCCAAGAAAGACAAGAAAGAGGATAAGAACGATGGGCCGGTGATGGTCAGTGTGCTTCTTAAAGATGGTTCCAGGGCAGAGGGGGAACTCACGAAGGACTGGTTCCGTTGGCCTGCGAAGACCATCAACGAGAACTTCAAGGTCCGTCAGGCCGATGGTATGGAACGTGAGATAAGGTCGGAGGAGGTGGACACCATCTTGCGTTCCGACGTGAAAGACCCCTACACGTCGGTGCTCACGCCTGTGGGCCGGATGTTCAAGATCAAAGATCGCTGCTGGATTGTCAAGTGCGGCCCGAAGTCGGAAAACGCGGAAATCCTCACATTCGTTTCGTGGATGAATATCTCCTACGGTACCCGCTCGCAGTGGGAGCCTCACACAACTTATCTCGTCAGGTTCGGAAACGATTCGGTGGCTTATCCGTTCTATTACCCCATTCAGAACGGCGACTTCAACGTGAAGCTGATGAAAAAGGCTTTGAAAGAGAGGCGCCCCGGAACCGCCGAATACATCGAGAGCTATTTCAAGAAAAACAAGAAACTTCGCAACCAGCTCCGCGAACACCCTGAATACCTCCTCGAGGCTTACGACCAGTTCCTCAAAGAGAACCAATGATATTTGAATAGCCGTGTCATGGCGACTCGCCAAATCGTAGGGGCGCACGGCCCGTGCGTCCCTACGATTTGATGGATGATATTTACTCTGAGATTCCTTTCCCAAAGTGTCGTTTATATTGCCGGGGGCGGCCGTTAGGGATCCGTTCGCGGCGTTTATTTTATGAAACGGGAGGATTTGAGGTATTCGATGAGTTTTTCAGAGAACAGCTCGTTGTTGGCCCGTGGATAGCGGATGTCGGTAAACACCTGCGCGAGCGTTTCTTTCGAGTTCTCTTTGACGAACTGCTTTGAGTCGGGGCGCGCTTCTTTCTCCGCGTACAGGGCGTTGACGCGTTCGGTGGTGTAGGGCTGGTAGGTCTCGCGGTGCAGGACGGCGTCGAGCGGTAGGCGTCCGACCTCTTGCCCCTCGTCAGCGGGGTAGCCGACCGTGAGCGTTATGACGGGCACCACCAGTTCCGGCAGGGACAGGGCGTCGGCGATTTCCCTGGCGTTGTATGTCGTGGTGCCGAGCCAGCAAACTCCCAGGCCGTTGAGTTCGGCCAGGGTGTTGAACTGCTGGGCGAAGGCGATGGTGTCTATCGTTGCCGCGACAAGCGACTGCAAGTTGTCGTAGCAAGGTTCCGCCCGGCGTTCCTCGCACCAGCGGCTGAACCGGTTGAAGTCGGCGCAGAAAGTGAGGGCGACCTTGCACCCCTCCACCTGCGGCTGGTTGAAATGCGCTGGCGCGAGACGGCGCAGCCCCTCCGGGTCGCGTGTCTCGACAACGCTGTACAGCTGCATGTTGCCGGTAGTGGGGGCGTGGGAGGCTTCGAGGATCAGGCGGTCAATCAGCCCGGCAGGCACTTCGCGGTCCGAATAGCGGCGTATTGTTCTCCGTTTCGGGAAATATTCTCTGATGTCGGTGGTCATGATGTTGTCGGTGATTGTTAACGCGAAGATAGCGCTTATAATTCTCAGTGGCAAAAAACTTATCAACATTAGACTAAATAATAGAGCGGCGGTTTTGCTGTCTCGCGAAAAATGGGGAACTTTACAACATCGTTTCTAACCTAATTCTCTCAATCATACAGTAACCAGACTACTGCCGTGTCAACCAAACCAACTTACACCTATGAGGAGGCCTACGACGCCACTCTCGGCTACTTCAACGGCGACGAGCTCGCAGCCCGCGTGTGGGTGACGAAGTACGCTTTAAAAGATTCATTCGGCAACATCTACGAGAAGACTCCCGACGACATGCATATGCGCCTCGCGTCGGAGGTCGCCCGTATAGAGAGCAAGTACCCCAATCCGATGAGTGTCGACGAGGTATTCTCCTATTTCAGGAACTTCAACTACATAGTGCCGCAGGGAAGCCCGATGACGGGTATCGGGAACAACTTCCAGGTGAGCTCTCTGAGCAACTGCTTCGTGATCGGGCTTGACGGCCGTCCTGATTCCTACGGGGGCATCATCCGCATCGACGAGGAGCAGGTTCAGCTTATGAAGCGCCGCGGCGGGGTGGGGCACGATCTCAGCCATATCCGTCCCAAGGGTTCGCCTGTGAAAAATTCCGCCCTGACTTCCACCGGGCTTGTGCCGTTTATGGAGCGCTTTTCCAACTCCACCCGCGAGGTGGCGCAGGACGGGCGCCGGGGAGCGCTTATGCTGACCGTGTCGGTGAAACATCCCGACAGCGAGGCGTTCGTTGACGCTAAGATGACCGAGGGCAAAGTGACGGGGGCCAACGTTTCGGTGCGCATCGACGACGATTTCATGCGCGCGGCGACAGAGGGAACCCCATACCGCCAGCAATTTCCCGTCGATTCCGACAGCCCGGAGATAGTGAAGGAGATTGATGCCAGGGAGTTCTGGGGCAAGATTATCCACAACGCCTGGAAGTCAGCCGAGCCCGGAGTGCTGTTCTGGGACACCATTACCCGCGAGTCGGTTCCCGACTGCTATGCCGACCTCGGTTTCCGCACCATATCGACAAATCCGTGCGGCGAGATTCCTCTCTGCCCGTACGATTCGTGCCGCCTGCTGGCCATAAACCTGTACGCGTATGTGAAGAATCCATTCACGCCGCGGGCCGAGTTTGATTTCGACCTTTTCCGAACGCATGTCGGGAAAGCCCAGCGCATCATGGACGACATAATCGACCTGGAGGCTGAGAAAATCGACCGTATAATAGAGAAGGTCGACGAGGATCCCGAAAGTATCGAGGTCAAGGGTCCCGAGCGTCATTTGTGGGAAAAGATACGGCGCAAGACCCTTATGGGGCGCCGGACGGGGGTTGGCACTACCGCCGAAGGTGACATGCTCGCCGCCCTGGGCCTGAAATACGGCACCGGGGAAGCGACCGCGTTCTCCGAGAAGGTACATCGCGAGCTGGCGCTCGCGGCTTATCGGTCGTCAGTCGAGATGGCTGAGGAACGCGGGGCTTTCGAGATTTATGATGCCGGGCGCGAGAAGGAGAATCCCTTCATCAACCGCCTCGCGGAGGCTGATCCGGAACTCGGCGAGCGAATGGCCCGGTCGGGGCGCCGCAACATAGCGTGCCTGACAATCGCTCCCACCGGCACCACCAGCCTAATGACGCGCACGACCTCGGGAATAGAGCCTGTGTTCATGCCGGTCTACAAGCGCCGCCGCAAGGTCAATCCGTCCGATCCGGAGGTGCGCATCGACTATGTTGACGAGAGCGGCGACGCTTTCGAGGAATACGTCGTCTACCATCCGAAATTCGTCGACTGGATGAAGATCAACGGCCTCGAGGTCAAGGACGACTACACACAGGAGGAACTCGACGCCCTAGTGGCCCGCTCTCCCTATGCCGGAGCTACGTCAAACGATGTTGACTGGCTCGAGAAGGTCCGTATGCAGGGCCGGGTTCAGAAATGGGTCGACCATTCGATCTCAGTGACCATCAATCTTCCCAACGATGTCTCCGAGGAGCTTGTCAACCGTCTCTATGTAGAGGCGTGGCGCTCGGGATGCAAGGGATGCACCGTCTATCGCGACGGCTCCCGTTCGGGCGTGCTGCTCGCCATGGAGAAGAAAAAGCCAGAGGAAAAGGGCGGAGGTATTCCGCAGCACGTCATCAAGCGCCCCATCGAGCTGGAGGCCGATGTCGTGCGCTTCCAGAACAACAAGGAGAAATGGATCGCGTTCATCGGCCTGGTTGACGGCCGTCCGTACGAGATATTCACCGGCCTGGCCGATGACGAGGACGGTATCTTCTGTCCCAAATCCGTAAGCCACGGCAAGATTATCAAGGCGATAGCTCCCGACGGAACGAAGCGTTACGACTTCCAGTTCGTCAACAAGCGCGGTTACAAGACCACGATCGAGGGGCTTTCCGACAAGTTCAACCCGGAATACTGGAACTACGCCAAGCTCATATCAGGCGTCCTCCGCTACGGTATGCCTATCGACCAGGTTCTCAAACTCGTGGGAGGTCTCGAACTCGATTCACAGAGCATCAATACCTGGAAAATGGGTGTGGAGCGGGCGCTGAAGAAGTATCTTCCCAACGGGACTTCGGCCACCGGGCAGAAGTGTCCCAACTGCGGCCAGGAGACGCTGGTCTACCAGGAAGGTTGCCTGATATGCACTTCGTGCGGCACCAGCAAGTGCGGCTGACGATAGCCGCATCCCTCCATATGCGGATATAACTATGCGCCGCGTCAAATCTCATTGACGCGGCGCGTTGCGTTTTGCCGTTGTGCGGAATCCCTGTGTCGGTTTATCAGCAGAGGTTAGGGTTCAGAGACTTCCACTGGCCGATAGGGGGCATTATGCCGAGCGAGATCACCTCGTCGCGTAACGCGCAGAGGTGTTTGTAGCTGCGTTCGAGGGCGGCTTCCTCCTCCGGCGTACCCTTGACGGGCAAGACTTTGACGCCATCCTTGGTGATTGTCGTCTCCATCGCCATCATGATGTGGCTGAAACGGTCGTTGTTCACATATACGCCGGCCGGCCAGCGGAACGGCTTGCCGCCCATGGCGGCAGCGATCATCTCGATGCTGAGATAGGCGGGGCTTTGGAACGAGGAGCGCCCGCGCAGGTCGATGATGTTCTTGCCGCCCTGCACGACCTTTAACTTTATTTCTTCCCAGTCCTTTCCGGGGAGTCTTTCGGTGCCGATGATTTCCGACAGCGGTTTCCCGTCGACCATGGTGGTGGATTCAAACACAGCCATCTGCTCGCCATGGCCGCCGTAGGTCCTGCTGTTTGTTATGTCGTCGGCGGGTATGCCGAAATATTTCGACAGTTCGCTGCGCAGCCGGGTGCTGTCGAGAGCCGCGAGGGTGGTGACCTGCGAAGGTTTCAGCCCCGAGTAAAGCAGCGTTACCAGGCCGGTGATGTCGGCGGGGTTGAAAACCACTGTGATATGCCGTACGTCGGGGCAGTACGCGCGCACGTCCTTGCCGAACTGTTCGGCTATGGCAGCGTTCCCTTTCAGGAGGTCTTCGCGCGTCATGCCAGCCTTGCGGGCGGCACCCCCGGAGTTGACGATATACTTCGCACCCGTGAGAGCCTCTTTCACGTCGGTTGTGAAAGTCAGGTTGAGCCCTTCGAAACCGCAGTGGCGCATCTCTTCGGCCACACCTTCGAGCGCGGGCCCGTAGGGGTCATAAAGGCAGATGTTCGGAGTCAGCCCCATCATAATGGCGGTTTGCGCCATATTGGAGCCGATCATACCGGCGGCACCCACGATAACAAGCTTGTCAGTTGTCAGATAATTCATAGTGTTGCTTGGTTACAATAAGGTTAATTGCGGGACAGCCAAAACCGGTTTGGGGTGTCTCACGCCATAACAACATTTGAGACCTGCTAATGGTTTGCCTGTGTTCGCGAACGGCGGTATATTTGGTAGGAGTTGATGATGTTGTGCCATGCCACATAGGCGGCCGGCGCGGCGGACGCGAGCGGATCAAGGTAGTTCAGCGTAAGCCATATCGCCAGCACGGTGTTTTTCTGGCCGAGGCTTTGCGCCCCGGAGACCTTGTCGGCGTAGCGTTCTCCGATGCGTCGGCCCGTCCAGAACTGGGCGGCGCACATTATGAAGGCCGCGCCCGCGAGAATCAGCATCAGCGGTATGGCTGATGCCGGCTCGCGCATAAGGAAGCTGACCGAGTTGCCGACGACTATCACAAGCGCCACCGCCCAGATGTAGAACGATAGTCCCTGGTGCCCGGCTACTCTTTTTTTCACTTGCGGGGCGAAGCGCCCCATCAGTGCCGCGACGGCCAGCGGGCCTATTATCAGCGGCATGACGCTTCTCGCGATTGCCAGCAGTGAGTCGCCGAACGCTATCGTGCCGCCAGGCACATCCGCCTCGCCGATAAAAGCGAGGAGTACGGGCGCGAGGAGCGCCACGGCGCCGTGAGAGAAAAGGGAATATACCGCCACGCGTCCAACAGAGCCTCCGAGCATGCCGGTGATGACGGGAGCCGCCGTGGCGGTGGGGCAGAAGACGCAGATGAAAGCGCCCTGGGCCACGATCTCGTCAACCGGACGTAAAAGCAGGTAGACCGCGGCAGCGCCTCCGACCTGCGCGGCCAGCAACAGCCATATGTACTTGCCCACCTTGAAATCGCTGATGTCAAGGCGGCAGTATGTGATCAGCAGCATCACGAAAATCAGATACCTCGAAAGAAACGCCAGGTGGCCTATGCTTTCGTGGAACAGCACCCCGGTAAGCATCGCTATGGGGAGCATCCATGGCTTGAGCCTTTGTCTGAAATTTGAAAAGCGCGACATAGCTTGTTGTACAGACCGGGAGGCCGACGTTGAATGCCGGCCTCCCGTACGGTTGTGTCGTTGACAGGTTATTCGTTGTCGATACCTTCCGATGCCATCAGTTCGGACTCTTTGTCGGAACGGATGTTGGGAAGTTCCAGTCCGTAATGCTTCTTAGCGTCGAGGACTTTCAGCCATATGCCGAACAGCAGGGCGAGAGCGCCGAGGGAGGCGAAGAGCAGCATCGGCACGGTGTAGTCATACTTCATCGGGTCGTCGATACCCGGGTTGCAGGCCTGGAGCACTATGCCGATGAGTATCGGGAAGGCCATGAGGCCGATATTCTGTACCCAGAAAATCAGCGAGTAGGCCGATCCGAGGAAGCGCTTGTCCATTACCTTGGGCACCGAGGGCCAGAGCGCGGCGGGCACCAGCGAGAAGCTAACTCCGAGCACTATGATGGCGACGAAAGCCAGCCAGGTGGCCGGGTAGACGGGGAGCACCAGGGCGAATGTAAGGTGGCATCCGATCATCAGTAAAGCGCCGAGAATGAGCATTGACGCGCCTTTGCCCTTGTAGTCGAGGAACATTCCCAGGAACGGCGTCAGGGCGGCGGCTCCGATGGGGAACCAGCGGAATATGTCGGCGGCCTGCGTGGCATCCATGCCGAGGGTGCATTGAAGCATGTTGGTGGCGTAGCGCTGGAAGGGGAAGATCGCCGAGTAATAGAGCACGCAGAGCAGCGCTATGATCCAGAAGAGCTGGCTCGAGAGGATACGGCCAACGTCGGAGAACTTGAATTCCTCTTCGGCGGTGTCGTCGCCTGTCGCAGTCTTGCGCTCGGCGGCCATCTCGCGGTCAAGGCGGGTATCCATGAATGTGAACACGATGTAGCATATCAGCCCTATGAAGAGCAGCGCCGTGCAGAATCCTACGGGAATCACGACCGTGGGGTCGTTTTTGCCCATCCACTCGGCAAGGCGGGGCGAGATGGAGAATATCGCGAACACGCCGATTCGGGCGATAGCCATTTCAAGCCCCATGGCGAGAGCCATCTCTTTTCCCTCGAACCACTTCGCGAGAGTCTTGCTGACCGTTATGCCCGCCATCTCGCAGCCGCATCCGAAAATCATGAATCCGAGGGCCGCGAGCTTGGCGCTGCCAGGCATCTCCACCCACCAGGATCCAAGCCACTGCTCGAACCCGGTGCCCTGGAACGCGTCGGATATGGCGTAGAGCTTTATGCAGGCTCCTATAACCATCACGGATGCCGAAAGGGTGCCTGTGAAGCGGATTCCCATCTTGTCGAGGATTATTCCGGCCAGAATCAGGAAGCCGAAAACGTTGAGGATATACTCGGCTCCGGCGTAATAGCCGAAAGCCTCGGGCGTCCAGCCTCGCTGCTGCTCGATCAGGGACTGGAGGGGCGACATGACGTCGACAAACATGTAGGCGAAAAACATCATCGAGGCTACCAGGATCAGCGCCGTCCAGCGCGCCCAGGCCTTGTCGTTGAGCAGTTGCTTCGTTTTTTCGGTAACTTTACGGGTCACAACTATTGATTTAATTGGTGGTTAATGAACGGTTTCGTCGCGCCGCGCGGTGCCAGGGGCGTGGCGGCGGGGCATGCCGCTTTGCGTGGCCGACGGCTACAATGCCACAAATTTACGATAATTTGAACCGTTATGAAAACTTTTGCCTAATTTTGTGCCAGTTTAGGCGACAGCCTGAAATTTTCCTGTTTTTGCGAAATAAAGAATGAATACCGGTTCGGCTTATTCCCGCCCATTCACATTCGACCGCGTCGTGCGCCTGCTGATCGGGTGCGCGGTCGTGGTCTTCCTCGTATGGCTTGTCAACTTGCTGAAAGACGTGCTTCTGCCATTTTGCGTCGCTTGCCTCATCGCCTATATATTTGAGCCGTTCGTGCAGTACAACAGGAAGCTGCTGAAGCTGAAAGGGCGCATAGTGGCCATATTCGTCACCTTGTTCGAGGTGCTGGTGTTCATAGGGATCATGGCGTACTTCACTATACCGATGATCATCGACGAGGTCAGGCAGATGGCAGCGCTTCTCGAGCGCTACGCCACTACCGAGGTGTCGATCCAGTTCCTTCCGTCCGAACTCCACGATTTCCTGCGCCATAACATAGATTTCGAGGCGTTGGGGCAGAGTATAATGCGGCAGGATTTCAACGCTGTCGCGCAGCGGCTGATGTCGGTGGTCAACGGCGGCCTCCATGTGGTGCTTGCCGTGGCCGGATGGCTGATGGTGCTGCTATATGTGGTGTTCATTATGCTTGACTACGAGCGGCTTATGAACGGATTCCGGCTGCTCGTGCCTCCGAGGGCGCGTCCGTTGGCATACAAGCTGGGCAACGACATAAAAGACTCGATGAACCATTATTTCCGCGGCCAGGCGCTTATGGCTGTCTGCGTGGCGTTCATCTATTGCGTGGGGTTCTATCTCTGCGACCTCCCTCTGGCAATCCTGCTGGGACTTGGTACCGGGGTGCTCTTCATGATACCGTATTTTCAGTTCCTGACGATAATTCCCGTGACGTTGCTCTGCCTTGTCGGCTCTGTCGACGGCACGTCGGATTTCTGGGGGCAGTGGTGGAGCTGCATGATGGTGTTCGCGGTGGTGCAGGTTGTGGCCGACCTGATTCTCATGCCGCGCATCATGGGCAAGGCCATGGGGCTGAACCCGGCCATAATCCTGCTGTCGCTGTCAATATGGGGCACTCTCTTCGGCATGATCGGCATGATTATCGCCCTCCCCCTGACAACCCTTCTGTTGAGCTACTACGACCAGTACATCATCCGTCCCGACGGGCATCCCTCCTCGGCCGGTAGCCCCACTCTTTGAACGGGTCAGCCGGTAGCCGCCCGATCACGCTGTCTTTGGCCCATATTGAAAGAAAGGGATAAAACGTATTTTGATATGGCAGGTAGCCGTCCGTGGCCAGCCGCGCCTCGAAAAGCGAGTCCCGGTTGATGTTCAGGCAGACCACGATGTCCGCGGCGTTGTTCTTGTTCTGGCCGAGATAGTCGCGGTACAGGTCTTCGGTGTACACGTCGAAACGTATCCCCGCGTTGACACCCTTTTCCCCGAAACCGAAATTGTAACCGTTGAGGTCGCGCCCCACGACAATATTCCCCAAGCCCATCCTCTCCGCGTTGTCGGCTACGAACTTTATGCTGTCGACTGATTCCACAATGTAATATTCATTCCCGAAAGGGCGGGTGCCGTTATAGGAGGTGGCGTAGCTGAGTTCTATCGGATTTCCGTAAATATGTGATAATGTCCTCGCTTTAAGAACGAAAAATCCGGAAACGGTAAGGGCAGTGAACGATAGGAAATAGAACGTGAATTTGGAAACGCTTTGGAATTCCTTTCGGAACACCCCGAATCCGAACACCATGGCAAGTCCCCATCCGACCCTCTCCACCGGGCTGTTGGAGCCGAATGCCTGTAAGAGTGCGAAAAACACAAGTACGAGCGACGGGGCTATGCCGGTGCCGGCATGCGCGGTGCCGTCTTTGTGCTCGGTCCTGGCGGCAAACGGATATGCCATGGCGCGCAGAGGCCCGAAAAACACAGTGATGAACGCCGCCGGTATGATTATTCCCGAGTTGCTCCAGAAGAATCCTCGCATGCTGTCCTGGTTCCAGACAGCGCCTCTCAGCATATAGTACACCACCATGGCCGAGAAAATCATTAAGGGAATGGATGCTCTTTCCGTTTTCGCGAAATAGCACGCCAGCAGAAGTGCCGCGCAACCAGGTAGAAGCATGTCGTATGTCGCATACGCGTGTTCCACGCAGCGGGTCATTATCCAGCCGATGTCGCCGGCGCTGTGTGCCGCCACTGTGTTTTCCGGTCTTACGGCGGCGAGGTATTCCGCCGGGCTCCCTGCCATAAGCGTTGTCAGCCCCAGTATGGCAAGCGCCGTGGCGGCTAACGCGACAACCGCGTCTCGCACCCATCCGCTGTTGCGGGGGGCGCCGTCGGCTTTTTTCTTCTTTATAAAGATGATGAGTATGTAAAACGGGATAAATGCGACGAGGGGAATCCGGCTCAACATCATCAATCCCGCGCTCAGCCCGATTGCGGCAGCGCGTTTCCAGGATGGCTTTTCAAGATACAGCAGCGTGGATATGATTCCCAACGCCGTGAAAGGGTAGGCCCCGGCATCCCAGCCGTAGAGAGGGAGGTAGCTTAGGATTACACCCAAGGTCCCGATAAGGTATACCAGGGATGTTTTGAGCGGGGAAATGCCTTTAAGGCGGAGGTATAAGCATCCTATCGCGACCGATGCGATGTAGCATAGGGTCATCAATACCCGGAGGGCGATAAGCGTCTCTCCAAACAGCTTCATCCATATATTGCCGATATAGAACGACAGCATCCCGAGGTAGGCTCTCTCGTAATGGGCGCAGCAATATGCCTGGTACGTTTCGTCGCAATATCGGAAATCCTCATATGGGACAAGCAGAAATGGGAGTAGGGTCGCGCTGACGATTATCGCCGAGGCCAGTATACCTTGTTTCAACGGAGTGTCAAGCAGGCGGTGGAATGTCGCGTATAGGTTGAAGTCGGTTCGCATTGTCGGTGCGGCGCGTGCCGGGCCTGGTGTTGTTCAGTTGTTTGTCGCGTAGGCGCGCCAGCGGTCGAGCAGGGCGGCCATGTCGGGTGGGACGGGCGCGGTGAAAAACATCTCCTGGCGCGTGCGCGGGTGTATGAAACCGAGGGTGCGGGCGTGGAGCGCCTGTCTGGGGCATACGGCGAAGCAGTTGGTGATGAACTGGCGGTATTTCGCCGAGGTGTTTCCGCGGAGCACTATGTCGCCTCCGTAGCGGGCGTCGTTGAACAGCGGGTGCCCCAGATGCCTCATATGCACTCGGATCTGGTGGGTGCGCCCTGTCTCGAGCACGCATCTTACCGCCGCCACATGGCCCAGCGGCTCGGTGACCTCGTAATGGGTCACGGCCCGCTTTCCCTCGTCACCGTCGAGGGGATATACCGTCATTTTCAGCCGGTCGCGGATGTCGCGGCCGATATTGGTGCTGACTGTGCCGGACGCGGGGGAGGGGATGCCCCAGACCAGGGCGAGGTATTCGCGTTTCGTGGTTTTGTTGAAAAACTGCCGCCCGAGGTCGGTTTTGGCGTCAGGGGTCTTGGCCACGACCAGCAATCCTGACGTGTCCTTGTCGATGCGGTGGACGAGGCCGAGCCGCGGGTCGTTCACGTCGTAATTCGGGGTGTCGCGGAAGTGCCAGGCGAGGGCGTTGACCAGCGTTCCTGAATAATTTCCGTGGCCGGGGTGCACCACCAGTCCGGCCGGCTTGTTCACTACGAGCACGTCGTCGTCCTCATACACGATGTCGAGCGGTATGTCCTCGGCCACGACCTCCATCTCGTAGCGGGGGCGGTCCATGACGATGCTCACAACGTCGTCGGGTTTGACGCGGTAGTTGGACTTCACCGCCTTGCCGTTGACGAGGATGCATCCCGCCTCGGCAGCCTGCTGGATGCGGTTGCGCGATGAGGCTTTCGGCATATGCGCCACGAGGAACTTGTCGACTCTGAGGAGCTGCTGCCCCTTGTCGGCCACGAAGCGGAAGTGCTCGTA
This sequence comes from uncultured Muribaculaceae bacterium, assembly GCA_910579105.1. GTDB lineage: Bacteria > Bacteroidota > Bacteroidia > Bacteroidales > Muribaculaceae > UBA7173. The sequence continues at coordinate 13,028 of CAJTRT010000017.1, forward strand.
AAGTTCCTGCCCTTCCGCGGAAGCTCCCGACAAGTCGTCAGGCGCGTCGAAGTCCTCTAAAATATCCTCGGCCATAGACTATTCGATGTTTAGCTGGTCAATTACCTGGTCTATCGCCTCGGGGTCGTATATGGAATCTTCCTCTTCGATGGTGTCCATCCCGGTGCCTACCTCGAGGGTCACGACCGATGACACGGGAATCCGCGCGCCAGGCTGGAGGTCGACGCCGTTGAATTTCGCACCGAGCACCAGGCCGGCGTATTCTGAGAGGACGGGTACCTCGCGTACCTGGGCTATTCCGAGTCCTTCGAACATGGAGCGGGCCTGCCGCACGGAAACGTTGAAGAAATCGGGAACCGTGACGAGTTTCGGGGAATAGGCGACTATGGTGACATACACGCTCCCCCCGACCTTGATGCGCGCGCCGGGCACGGGAACCTGCTCGACCACGGTGCCCGGACGGCTGTACGAGTCGAATATCGAGTCGGAGACCACCCCTTTCAGCCCCATGTGGTTTATGTTGTTGATCGCGGTCTGGGCGGGTTGTCCTTTGACATCGGGCACCGGGCGTTCCTGGCCGTGGAAGGTCCAGTAGTCGAGGAACCACATCAGTATCCAGAGCGCCAGGCAGCCCGCAATGACTATGTAAACGAAGTTCATCAGCACTGGGTGGCGCTTTCGGAAACTCGTCCGGACGCCATCGCTTTCTTCGCGCGTATCCGCATCCGGATCTGGCGAGCGGCGGTTTCGGCGGCGGGGTGTCTCCTCGTAGTCGTCATAGCGGTACCGACGGCGGCGGGGCGTGGTGAACTCGTCGTCTTCCCAGTCCTCGTCGCGGAGCCCGTCGGGGCGTCGCCGGGAATAGCGTGGTTCGGTATCTTGGTTCATACTCGTTGTTCGGTCTTGTTGTGTATGGCGCGAAGTTACGAAATACGGCGGTTTTAGCAAAATTTTGCAAGGAGGGGTGGGGGCCGTTCGGCGGAAAATTCGTAACTTTGTGGCTTGAAATGCCGCGACGTTTGTGGTGTTCGCGTCAAAACCATTAAATGCTAACCGGTTACCACACTTATGCTTAGAAAAATAGCCGGAATCTTTCTGTGTGCCGTAGCTGCCGTGGCCCTGCTGACAGGTTGCGGCGAGTACCAGCGGGCGCTTAAAAGTCCGGATCCGAACTATAAGTTCGACTATGCGAAGCGCGCTTTTGAAAACAAGCGCTACGTGCAGTCGTATACCTTGTTGAAAGACATTGTCACCCAGCTGAAAGGCTCCGACAAAGCCGAGGAGGCGCTCTACCTTCTCGGTCTCAGCTATTACGAGAACCAGGAGTATCCCGACGCGGCAGCTTATTTCAAAGCCTATTACCAGCGCTATCCGAAAGGCAAGTTCTCGGAGCTCTGCCGTTACTACGCCGGCTACTCATATTACCTGGATTCTCCCGAGGCTCAGCTCGACCAGTCGGAAACCATCAAGGCTATCGAGGAATTGCAGGGGTTTCTTGACTTCTTCCCCCGCTCCGACAAGGTGACCTCGGCCCAGAATGCCATTTTCGAGATGCAGGACAAGCTCACGCTTAAAGAATTGCAGAACGCGCAGCTCTACTACAACCTCGGAACGTATATGGGCAACAACTACGAGAGCGCCATTATAACCGCCAGGAACGCCATCAAGGAGTACCCCTATTCAAAATACAAGGAGGAACTCGAAATGCTCGTTTTGAAATCCCGTTACCAGGAGGCGAATCTTTCGGTGGAGGAGAAAAAGGCCGACCGCTTCCGCGACGTGCTCGATGAATACTATTCATTCATAAACAATTACCCTGACTCTCCCCGCCGCCAGGAGGCCGACAACATCTTCAAAATCGCGCAGAAGCACGTCAAGGATTGACCGGTCTCAGGAAACAACTGAAAACAAAAGCAAAAATCGAAATATGGACTACAAGAAGACAAACGCTCCGCTTAACACCGTCACCCGCGACATGATGGAGCTTTCGAAGGACACTGGCAACGTGTATGAGACCGTCTGCATCATAGCCAAGCGTGCCAACCAGATCGCCGGGGAGATGAAGCGCGACCTCGACAAGAAGCTCCAGGAGTTTGCCTCGCTCAACGACAATCTCGAGGAAATTTCCGAGAACCGCGAGCAGATCGAGATCTCGAAATACTACGAGAAACTTCCGAAACCCACGCTGATCGCGACACAGGAATATATGGACGGTAAGATTTTCTATCGTAATCCCGCCAAGGAGAAACTCGCTCTCGACGACTGAGCCGGCGGCCAGTCATATGGTCAGCGCGACGTTCAGCCGAACTGAAATAACTCAGGCTGGAATCTGCCGCGAACTTGTAGGGGCGCTCGGTTCGAGCGTCCTTTTTATGCATTGTCTTATACGCGGAGAACACTTTGTGGGTCAGGTTAATATTTGAGGGTGTGTCAGAATGGCCCATCTGAGCCATTCTTTACGTAGCAAAGCGCTTCGCGATGACTGACAGCATCCTCCCATCCGGATACAAAAAGACGTTGTGTCATCATTTTGACACAACGTCACGTTCTTTATAGCGTTGCCAGGGTTTTATTGCCGTTGTCCGACCCGGTGTGTCAGAGCTGGGTTTCCGGGTCGAGGTTGGCCGACTCGATATCCTTGAAGTAGCGGTAGGTCTGGACCTGGAGCTCGGCGCACGCGGCGTCGTCAGCCACGATCACGGCTGCCGGGTGGAGCTGGAGGGCCGAGATGGTCCACATCTGGCTGACGGCGCCTTCCACGCCGTGACGCAGGGCGCGGGCCTTGTTGTGGCCGTTCACGAGCAGAAGCACGCTCTTGGCGTCCATGACGGTGCCCACACCCACGGTCAGCGCTGTTTTCGGCACAAGGTTGACGTTGTTGTCGAAAAAGCGCGAGTTGGCTATTATGGTGTCGCTGGTGAGGGTCTTTACCCTGGTGCGCGAGCTGAGCGAGGAGCAGGGTTCGTTGAACGCGATGTGCCCGTCAGGCCCAACGCCGCCCATGAACAGGTCAACACCGCCGTAGGAGGCCATCTTCTCCTCGAACCTGCGGCACTCTTCCTCGGGATCGGGTGCGTTGCCGTCGAGAATGTTCACATTCTCGCGGGGTATGTCGATATGGCTGAAGAAGTTGCTCCACATGAATGTGTGGTAGCTCTGCTCGTGGTCGCGCGGTATTCCGCGGTATTCGTCCATATTGAATGTAACTACATTCTTGAACGACACTTTCCCTGCCTTGTGCAGCTTGATAAGCTCGCGGTACATTCCCAGCGGTGAGCTGCCGGTGGGGCATCCGAGCACGAAGGGTTTCTCCGCGTTAGGTTTGGCGTCGTTGATGCGGCGGGCGACGTAATTGGCTGCCCAGCGCGACATGTTGTCGTAGTTTTTCTGGATTATAACTCTCATAAGGATTTAATCGTATAATTATTATTGATTGGATGCTTCCATACGGGCCGTGGGGCGGCTTTGCGGGCGGCCAGGGGCCGAATATTGTTTTTTGTACGAAAACGTAAAATTTTTATACAATTTTCGCACTGTCGTGCGTCCTTTTTGTCTACCTTTGCAAAGGTAGTAATAAACCAGGATTCCAACAAATCCCGAGTGATATTCGTCAGCAACAATTATTGTTTTCCACATATACCCCATGAAAACAAATCTAAGTTCACAAATCAAACTTGACCGCGTGCCCAGCCGCTATTATATGCCCCAGGGCGAGATAGAGGCAGCCGCCCTGACACGCGAGGAAAAAGTACATACCCGCATATTCGAGAGCGTGGCCGACGGCAGCTCTTATCTCGCCCGCCATGTGGCCGAGGTCATAAGGAAGAACGTAGCCGCCAAGAACCGCTGCGTCATAGCGCTGGGAGCCGGAAGCGCCACCCACGCCGTTTATACCACCCTCATAGAGATGTGCGCCCGCGGCGAGGTGTCGTTCGACAAGGTTATCGTGTTCAATCTTAACGAGTTCTTCCCGCTGGTGCCCGACGGCCCGTCGACTCTGGCGCGACTGCGCGAGGTCTTGCTCGACCACGTTGATATCCGCCCGGGCAATATTCACTCGATCAATCCCGCGGTAACGATGGAGGATATGTACGAGTATTGCAAGGAATACGAGCGCAAGATCGACGACTGCGGCGGCATAGACCTGACGATATGCGAGGTCGGCCCCCAGGGAGCTCTCGCCTTCAACGAGCCAGGCTCTCTCTCGACGAGTCTTTGCAGGCTGGTGCTTCTGTCGCCCGACCTGCGCCATATCATCAAGAAGGATTACAAGTGCGAGGCGACGCCCACCTCGGCTATCACTCTCGGCCTGGGCAACATACTTAAATCCGGCAGCATTATGGCCATGGCCTGGGGCGAGGCCCGCTCCAAGGTTGTCGCCGAGGCTATCGAGGGGCCTGTCACCGACAACGTCCCCGCGTCTTTCCTTCAGCTGCACAACAACGCCCGCGTGGCTCTCGACCTTTCCGCCGCTGACGACCTTACCCGCATCTCGCATCCGTGGATGGTTACATCCTGCGAGTGGAACGACAAGATGGTGCGCCGCGCCATCGTATGGCTGTGCAAACAGACCGGAAAACCGATACTGAAGCTCACCAACAAGGATTATACCGATTGGGGCCTCGGCGAGCTGGTGGCCCATTTCGGCTCGGCGTATACGGTGAACATCAAGGTGTTCAACGAGCTCCAGCATACTATCACCGGCTGGCCAGGCGGCAAGCCTGACGCCGACGACACATATCGTCCCGAACGTGCGAAGCCGTATCCCAAGAGGGTGGTGATATTCTCCCCGCACCCCGACGACGACGTCATCTCGATGGGGGGAACCTTCAAGCGTCTTGTCGACCAGCACCACGACGTGCATGTGGCCTACGAGACTTCCGGCAATATCGCCGTGGGTGACGAGGACATGATGCGCTACTTCCTGATGATGGACAAGATCGCGCCGATGTTCGGCTTTGACACCGAGGGGTATCAGAAACTTACGACCGAGGTCCACGACTTCGTGAAAGGCAAGGCCTCGGCCGGTGACGTGGACACCCCCGACATACGCGAGATAAAGACCAAGATCCGCGAAGCCGAGGCCACCATAGCCTGCGGGTTCATCGGAGTGAAGCCTCAGAACATCCATTTCCTGCGCCTCCCGTTCTACGAGACGGGCACCATTAAGAAAGGTGACCTTTCCGAACGCGATGTGGAAATAGTCAAGAACCTTCTCCAGGAGGTTAAGCCGCATCAGATTTTCGTGGCCGGCGACCTCGCCGACCCGCATGGCACCCACCGCGTGTGCACCGACGCTGTTCTTGCCGCCATCGACGAGCTGAAAGGTGAAAAGTGGCTCGAAGACTGCCGCATCTGGATGTACCGAGGCGCGTGGGCCGAATGGGAAATCGACCATATCGAAATGGCTGTGCCCATCTCGCCTGAGGAGCTCCGTTTCAAGCGTAACTCCATCCTCAAACACCAGAGCCAGATGGAAAACGCTCCCTTCCTCGGCGATGACGACCGCCTTTTCTGGCAGCGTGCCGAGGAGCGCAACCGTGCGACCGCCGGTCTCTACGAATCGCTCGGCCTCGCTTCCTACGAGGCGATGGAGGCTTTCGTGGAGTACCATCCACTTTGAAGAAAGATAAAAGCAAATAGCAAATAAGTGAATCATAGGTAAAGGAGCCGGCTGCCCGTGAGGGTGGCCGGCTCCGTGTTTGCGCTTGCCGCTGTGGCGCGTGCGCTTTTAAGCGCGGTTCAATTAAAAAGCCGTGCGGGCGTGTGCTCCCGCGCGGCTTCTGATGGGTCTATTATTTAGAGAGAAACTCTGTGTGCGGATGTCGCCGCTTACTGGCCGAGGTAGGTTTTCAGCAGGCGGGATTTCTGGCCTTTCAGGCGTCGGATTGCCTTTTCCTTTATCTGGCGCACGCGTTCGCGCGTGAGGTCGAATTTGGCACCGATTTCCTCAAGGGTCATTTCCTGGCAACCTATCCCGAAGAACATTTTCAGAATCTCGCGCTCGCGCTCGTGCAGCTGGTGCAGGGCGCGGTCAACCTCCTTCGACAGCGATTCCTGGGTGAGGGTGGCGTCGGCCATGGGGGAGTCGTCGTTGGTCAGCACGTCGAGGAGGGAGTTGTCCTCGCCCTCGACAAAAGGAGCGTCAACCGATATGTGGCGTCCGCTGACCTTCAGAGTGTCGGCGATTTTCTCTACCGGTACGTCGAGAGTCTCCGCGAGTTCTTCGGGCGACGGGCGGCGTTCGTTCTCCTGCTCGAACTTCGACAGCGCCTTGGATATCTTGTTGAGCGAGCCTACCTGGTTGAGCGGGAGGCGCACTATTCGCGACTGCTCGGCGAGAGCCTGGAGGATAGACTGGCGGATCCACCACACGGCGTATGAGATGAACTTGAAGCCGCGGGTTTCGTCGAACTTGCGGGCGGCCTTGATCAGGCCGAGATTCCCCTCGTTGATAAGGTCCGGGAGGCTTAGTCCCTGGTTCTGATATTGTTTCGCCACGGAGACCACGAAGCGCAGGTTGGCGCGTGTGAGTTTTTCAAGCGCTACCTCGTCGCCTTCGCGAATACGCTGCGCGAGTTCCACTTCCTGCTCGACGGTTATCAGGTCCTCGCGGCCGATTTCCTGCAGGTATTTGTCAAGCGACGCGCTCTCGCGGTTGGTGATAGATTTTGTTATCTTTAATTGTCTCATTTCGAATAGCGATAATTATCAAGATGCAAAGTTAACGCTTTTCGGCGAAACTTCATCGCGTTTTCCCGGTTAAAAATCCGTAAACGCTGGTTTGTCGGCCTCCGGGCGGTTAATTATGGCGTTGGCGAGGAGAAAGATCGCGGATTGTTTGGTCGTTAGCGGGAGATTTGTTAATTTTGCACCCTGAATTGTGGCCGCTGCGCGATGGCGCGAATGGGCTTCGAGAAAACCCGGAAACGGAGAAAAATAAACAAAACAACATACCGCAATGAAAAGAACCTACCAACCTCACAACAGAAAGAGAGTTAACAAGCACGGATTCCGCGAGAGAATGTCTACCAAGAACGGCCGCAAGGTTCTCGCCCGTCGCCGCGCCAAGGGTCGCGCCCGCCTCACCGTTTCCAGCACCATCGGAAGCAAGTAATCCGTTTCCGTCGCGTGGCCTGGACGGCCAACCGAATTTTCGGGCAGCGCTCAGTTCTCGGGCAGCCTGAAAGCCGCATTCCGGAGCGATTGCCCCGCGGATGCGGTTTTGTTTAACGCGGGCTCCGCGTCCCCCTACTCCGCGTCTTTCTCTTATACTATGTTCGATTCGCTATGGCGATAGAAACCATTTTCTTTATCTACGGCATGTGCGTCATGTTCTACTTCATGGCGGCATGGATGTTTTGGCGGCGGGATTCCGGCAGACTTTCCCGCCTGGTGGTCATGCTGATGCTGACCATCGGATTGGAGAGCGTCAAGGATCTGTTTTTCGTCAACGGACAGTTTATTAACGACACGCTCCTGTGGCAGGCTGTCACGGCGGTGGATATGGTGGCAGTGCCGATGTACGCGTTCCTCCTAATCGAGCTGTGCCGTCCCGGGTTCCTGTGCCGCCGTATAATGCTTTCGCACCTTGCGCCGTTCGTCATACTGCCGGTGCTGTTCCTGATTTCCGGGTACGAGGTGTTCTATTACGCTGATGTGGCTTGGACGACGGTCTACGGCGTGGGGTACGCCTTGTGGACGTTAAAGGAGATTCCCAGGTATAACCGGAAGCTCAAGGAACGCTATTCCTATGTGGAGCACGTCAATCTTAACTGGCTGCGGGTGATTCTGCTTTCGTTCTTCGTGATTCTCATCCTTTGGATTCTTGACTGCGTGTTCATGTCGTTCATAATAGAGAGCGCCTATATGGTTGTGTCGCTCGCGCTATGGATGTTTTTCGCGTATTTCCTCTACCGCCACGAACAGGCCATGAGCGAGCTTGCCGACAGCCCGCTCGCGGCTTTGACGGATGGGGGCGGTGATGATGTTTCGCGGCAACCGGCCGGATGTACGGCGCCGGTGGCGAACGATCTCCATGTCCGTATCCAGCGGCTGTTCTCAGAGGAGCGTATCTACCTTAACCCGCGGCTGAAACTTTCGGACATATCCAGGATGGTGGGGTCCAACCGCACCTATGTCAGTGATTTCTTCAACCGCGTGAACGGGAAGACGTTCTACGAGTATGTCAACCGCCACCGCGTCGCCTACGCGTGCGAGCTTCTGACGGGCACGTCGAAATGTGTCGACGTTGTGGCCGAGGAGGCTGGGTTTTCATCCCGCTCCACGTTTTTCCGGGTGTTCTCGGCTGTCGTAGGGGTTACTCCGTCGGAATTCAGGCGCTCAGGCGGCTCCGTACCCCCCCCGAATCTAAGCGACTGGTGAAAAGCCGGTTGTGAATTTGGTACACCATTATTTGAATGATCGGGATGCTGCCGTTTATAAATTGGGATAATTTTTTTACGCCGCGAATGGCCCGCGGCGTTTTTTATTTGCCTAATTCGCGATGCCGGCGGTAAGAGACCGGCGTTGACCAATCCAACTTGCTTGCCTTATGGAAAGAGTTAGACACCTTTACCGGGTTTTATTCGTGCTGTTCGCCGTCGTGTTCGCGATGTCGGACGCGTACGCTCAAAAATTCATTGTGGCTCCTTTCGCCGCGGATTCCGCCAGGATGACGCTTGTGACCTTGACTGATACTGTGTGGAAGGACGCCACGTCGCACAGTGTGAGAATGATTGAGCCAGGGGTAGAGTTCGATGCCGCCGCTCCTGTAATGAAATACGGCGCGGTCGCCGAGATTGACGGCAAGCATTACAGAATATCGTTCCGGGATCTTGAATTCAGCCCGTCAAACGCGCCGGAGGCTGTGAACCCGATGTCGGCCGAGCAGCAACGGAGGCACACGGCTTTCGGAAAATTTTACGGCTCGACGGCTCCGATATGGGTCGGCGTGATGCTCCTTGCTGCGATAGCGGTGTTCTTCTTCGCGGGCACGAGGTTTCCCCAGTGCAGGAAAGTGGGATGCGCGGTGGTCCCGGTATGCATAGCGCTCGTCGCCCTGCTCGAATTGGGAGGGTACTTCTTTCTTGGTAGTGACGCATTCTGGTGGTGCGATTACGACCGCTACGGATTCTGGGGCTCGCTGTTCCGGTTTATCCCGTTCGCCGGGGCGGTGGCTGTGCAGGTGATCAGCATCAAGTGGTATGAGATTCTTCTCTTTGATGATGCCGACAATGATGGCGACGACGGAGCGCGCCGGAAAATATCATTGAAGCCCGCTCTTTTCGGCATATTGTGCTGCATCCCTGTGGCTATTGTCTACGCGCTGGTGGCGCAGGCGTGGCTCGATTTCAGAGGCACCGCGAGCGATGTGATAGGCGTGTGTCTGTTTTTCCTGACGCTTGTCGGCGGCCTGTTCATGGCGTTCCGCAAAAATGTGAAGACGTTCGGGAAAGCCAAAGGTACGGCCGTCACGGTGTTCACCATCATATACATTCTGGGTTGCGCGGTAGCGGTCGGAACGCTGATAGTGCTTCTGTTCCGGCTCTTGTTACAGATCCTTATTGTCGCAGGCATCGTGTTTATGATCATGGTGATCGGATCCTCCAAAACGCGGGTGAAAGATTCCTACGGCAATGTTTACGAAGAGGATGGTTTCGGTAACCGGACACGTATCTATTGAGCCGGCGACGCCACATATGGGACGCGTATCATCCAATTACTTTATAGGAATAAATCAAAAGAAAAATCATTAATCTTAAATCACGAAGAACATTATGGGTATGTTTGACAATCCGTTCGTCAGGTTCTGCACGTCGGGACTTGGAACAGGCACCACGGCGGGTAAGGCCGTCGGCCTCACGATTCTGATAATCGGTTTCGCGTTCATCGCCGCGTTTTATGTGTGCAAGTGGGCTTATAACTTCTTCAAGAAGCGCAAAATGAGCAAGGCGGCTGCGGCAGGGGCGGCCATGGTGGCGTTGGCTATGCTTCCGGCGTGTTCATCAGGCAATGCCGCGACTGATAACGCCGGGCAGGATGAGAAGGTGGAGGCGGTAGAGCCTGCCGAGCTTGACATCAAGGGGCTTGAAGAGCTTGCCAAGAAGGATGGTGCCAATCTGACAGAGGATGATTATGACTTCCTCCTCGACCAGTTCGAAATCATCGCGAACGAGATGAAAAGCCTGTCGGAAGAGGATGCGAAGAGCTATATGGACAAGATGGACAGTGAACGCGTCGGGGCTGTGATACTCGTATCCATGGCGGTTCAGAACGCGTCGAAAAAAGGGATTCTCACGTCAGCTCAGCAGAGGAGATTCGAGTCGCTGGTACCCGAGGATAAAAAATGACGGTTCCGACAGCTGTCACGTGACGGCGGTCATCACCGCATGACAGCGGCGGTCATCCAGGGCAAAAACCTTTATAAGATAGAATAACCGCAAGCCGGACAGATTATCGTCAAAGGGTGATCTGTTCGGCTTTTATCTGGCGGTTTAGAAATATCGACGCCATTGACGAGAACTTATCAGCGTCCTCGGTGGTCAGGTACTCGGTGGCCGCGCCGCAGGATAGGCGGCGTTTCATTTCGGGGTGCCGGCGTAGATAATCCGCGAGGCTTTCCGCCACTATATCCCCTTGCTTGATTAACGCGACAGAAGGCGGCAGATACTGTCTTATCTTGTTCATTAGCAGAGGATAGTGGGTGCATCCGAGAATGATGGCGTCAATCGCGTCGTCTTCGCGCATGAGCGCCTCTGTTTCCTGTCGCACGAAATAGTCGGCACCCGGTTTGTCGGCTTCCCCGTTCTCAACGAGTGGCACCCACATCGGGCAGCTGTGGGATGAGAACTTTATGTCGGGGTACAGTTTGCTGATTTCAATATCATAGGACCTGCTTCCGACTGTGCCTGGAGTCCCTACAAGGCCCACATGGCCGTTGCGCGTGCGTCCGGGAAGGCTTTCAACCGTGGGACGTATCACTCCGAGCACCCGCCTCGATGGGTCGATGGATGGCAGGTCGTTTTGCTGTATGGTGCGCAACGCTTTGGCAGAAGCCGTGTTGCAGGCGAGGATTACCAGCGGGCAACCTCTCGCGAACAGCTCGTTGACAGCCTCCAGGGTAAAGCGATATACTATGTCGAATGACCGCGAGCCGTATGGTGCCCTCGCGTTGTCGCCAAGATATATGTAGTCGTAGTCCGGGAGCCGGTTTTGGAATTCTTTCAAAATCGTGAGTCCCCCGTACCCGGAATCGAATACGCCGATCGGGCCTGAGCCGGATTGTCCTTGCATCTGGTTGATGGTATGCTTTGTCGCAAAAAATCGGATTGTAGGGACGCACGAGCCGTGCGTCCCTACAATTTTGATGTAACATATGAGTTTTGCGACATCCTCTGCTTTCGAGGAAACAGAATTGGTTTAAACGCTTCTTACATTATGCCGCGCTCGCGGAGCTTGACCTGCCAGGCCCACGCGTTGCGCATGGTGTCTTCGATCGGGGTGTCGGCGACCCATCCGAGCACGTTGTTGGCGCGTGCCGGATTTGCCCACACTTTTTCGATGTCACCTTCGCGGCGTGGTGCGATTTTGTAGGGTACTTTGACGCCGGTGGCTTTCTCGAATGCGTTGATCAGGCCGAGCACGCTCACACCGTTGCCGGTACCGAGGTTGAAAATCTCGATTTTTTCGTCAGATTTGTTGTCGAGCATGCGCTCAATGGCGATCACGTGCGCCTTGGCGAGATCCACAACATCGATATAGTCGCGTATGCAGGATCCGTCGGGGGTGTTGTAGTCGTCGCCGAACACGCTAAGCTCCTTGCGGATGCCCATCGCGGTCTGGGTGAGGTAGGGCACAAGGTTCTGGGGAACGCCGTTGGGCAGTTCGCCTATCTCAGCCGACGGGTGCGCGCCGACCGGGTTGAAATAACGTAGCAGCACGCTTTTGAACGGAGCTCCGGCGTTGATTACGTCGGTTATGATCTCCTCGGAAATCTGTTTGGTGTTGCCGTAGGGGGAGGTCGCTTTCTTGATGGGCGATTCCTCGGTGACCGGGTTCACGTCCGGCTCGCCGTAGACGGTGCAGGACGAGGAGAACACGATGCCGTCGACATCCTTTTCGGCCATTACGTCGAGGAGGTTCATCAGTGTGTTGAGGTTGTTGCGGTAATAAAGCACCGGCTTGTGCATCGACTCGCCGACGGCCTTGGAGGCGGCGAAGTTTATTATCCCCTTGATGCCGGGATAGTCGTTGAAGAGTTTGCGCAGGGCGTTGATGTCGGTGCAGTCTGCCTCGACGAAATCAGGGCGGATTCCCGTGATGCGTTCGATGCCGTCAACAACATTGGCGTTGGAGTTCGACAGGTTGTCGATAATCACGACAGGATAGCCGGCCTTTTGCAGCTCTACCACTGTGTGGGAGCCGATATAGCCAGTGCCGCCTGTCACGAGTATTCTGGGTTTCATGACTTTGTCGGTTTAGAAAAGTTTGGCGGGATATGTACCGTTCTGGTGTAGTTCGGCGAATTTGGCCACCACACCGGGGCGGTCGGCCGCGTAGGTCACTCCGAACCATTTGGAGTCAGTGTCGAGCACTTTAACGGTGGCTTCGCCGTTTTTTATCAGGGTATCGATGCAGAGGGGGATGAAGAACTCGGCCTTCGGTGTCTCGATGTCCTTGTCGAGGAACTTGCGGAACTCCCTTTCCGAAAAATCGAAGTAGTCGGGTGTGAAGCCCCAGAGGTTCATTGAAACCGGGGTGTTCGGCTCGAGAGTCTGCTCGGTGCCGTTCTCGTCGGTGAACACGATGCGTCCGTCAGGAGCGTATGAGATGGCGGTGCGTTCAACCACGGTGTCGAGCATGCCGTCCTTGGTGCCGCAGACACCACGGGCCACCGAGCCGTTCTCGGTCATCGTGTTGCCGACCCGGAACCCTACCATGCAGTAGTCACCCTTGCGGTCGCGGGGCCGAGAAAGTTCTTTCGCGATAACCTCGAAGGCGTTGCGGCCGTAGAAGTCGTCGGCGTTTATCACCGCGAAAGGTTCCTTGATGGCGTCCTTGCCCATAAGAACGGCGTGGTTCGTCCCCCAGGGCTTTGTGCGGTCGGCGGGGCATGTGTAACCTTCGGGGAGTTTGTCGATTGACTGGAACACGACTTCCACGGGGATATGGCCTTCGTATTTGCTGAGTACCTTTTCTCGGAACTGGTCCTCGAAGTCCTTGCGTATGACGAACACAACCTTGCCGAATCCGGCCTGCAAAGCGTCGTAGATTGAGTAGTCCATTATGGTTTCGCCGTTGGGGCCGAGCTGGTCGAGCTGCTTGAGGCCGCCGTAGCGGCTGCCCATTCCGGCAGCGAGAACGAAGAGTGTAGGTTTCATATTCTTGTTAATGGTTTTGTGTGCTGTTGTTAGTTGGCAATAATCAGAGCCTCCGTTGAAAGTGGAGGCTCTGTAAGGATTTGGGCGATTTATTCGAGGCCGCGGGCGCCGTCGGAAATCACTACGGGAATTTCAACCGGTTCGTGGCCGTACTTTTTCTTGAACTCTTTCTTGGCGGTGGCGATGAAATCGTCGTACAGGCTCTCCTTCACCAGGTTGATCGTGCATCCGCCGAAGCCGCCACCCATGATGCGGGAACCGGTCACGCCGCATTTTTTCGCGATGTCGTTGAGGTAGTCAAGTTCCTCGCAGGAAACCTCGTAATCTTTCGAAAGCCCGTGGTGGGTCTCATACATTTTCTGACCGACGGTCTCGCAGTCGCCGCGTTTGAGCGCGTCGCACACGTCGAGCACGCGCTGTTTCTCCTCGATGACGTACTTGGCACGGAAATAATCCTCCGCTGTCATTTCTCCGCGGGCGGCATCCAGAGCCTCCATAGTCGCGTCGCGGAGAGTCTCCACTCCGAGCATCTTGGCCACGCGCTCGCAGCTCTGTCGGCGTTTGTTATAGGGGGAGTCGACCAGCGCGTGCTTCACCTTCGAGTCGAGCAGTACGAGCTTGTAGCCGTCGATCTTGAATGGGAAGTATTCAAACTCCATGGAGCGGCAGTCGAGGCGCATCAGATGGTCTTTTTTGCCGAACACGGAAGCGAACTGGTCCATGATGCCGCAGTTCACACCGCAGTAGTTGTGCTCGGTGCTCTGCCCGATGCGGGCGAGTTCGAACTTGTCGATTGTGTTGCCGTTGAAGAGGTCGTTGAGGGCGAATGCGAAGCAGCTTTCAAGTGCTGCCGACGAGCTGAGGCCCGCGCCGAGGGGCACGTTTCCGGCAAATACCGCGTCGAATCCCTTGACGGTTCCGCCGCGCTTGATGATTTCGCGACAGACACCGAATATATAGCGTGCCCACTGCTGTTTGGGGGCGTCTTCCTCGCGGAGGCCGAATTCAGCTTCCTCGTTGATGTCAACGGAGAACACTTTCGCCTTGTCGGTCCCGTTGGGAAGTATGGCGGCCATGATCACTTTGTCGATCGCGCCGGGAAAGACATAGCCCCCGTTGTAGTCGGTGTGCTCGCCTATGAGGTTGATGCGGCCGGCGGACGCGTACATCTTCGGCTCCTGTCCGAATTTTTCGTTGAAGATGGCTTTGAGTTTCTTTTCCATGATATAATCGAATCGTTTGGTTTGTTGAGGTTGGTCGGCGGTCATCGTTCTTGATTCCCGTTAACCCTACAAATGTAGGCAATTTTCCCGGATGTGTCGGACTTTATCACAGGAAAAATCCCGCCGTTAGCTTTTTTTTTGCTTTCGACGGGATTTTTTATTCAAGGATATGCCGGTAACGGTTTGCCGCTATTTGACGTTGATGGTTATCGTGGCAGGTTTCACTCCGGGCGCGGTGACTTTGAGGGTGGCTGTACCGGGAGTGTCAGAGGCGCGCAGTATACATGTCGCGGCTCCCGAGAACAGTTTCATTCGCGGCTGGTCGAAGCTCAGCAGGCATGTCGGATCGCCGTTGGCGGTCGCCAGGAACTCGGCGGCGCCGCTTACGGTGAACTTGACCATACGCGTGTCTGTCGGCACAATTGTCCCGTTTTTGTCGGCGACTTGAACCGTGACATATACCAGGTCGTCGCCGTCGGCGGTGATTTCACGGCGGTTGGCCGAGAGTACTATGTGGTGGGCTTTCCCGGCTGTGCGTTCGAAGGCTTCAGCCACGGGTTTGCCGGCGTTGTCGAGGGCGACTACCTTTACTTCGCCAGGTTCGTAAACGACGTCGTCCCATACGAGGCGGTATCGTTCAATGGCCTCGCGGTCGTTGGCGCGGGAAATGTGCTCGACATCTCCGCGCTCCCAGTAAGGCTTACCGGCCACTTCCGAATAGTCGAGTTTTTCGCCGGCCACTTTGCGGCGTACTCCCATCGACCTGCCGTTGACAAACAGCTCTGCGGCAGGGTAGGAGGTATAGACCACTACCGGTGTCACTTTCCCCTTCCTGCCCGGCCAGGTCCAGTGGGGGAGGATGTGCAGGGTGTTGTCATCCTTGTTCCACTGCGAGCGGTAAAGGTAGTAGCGGTCTTTCGGGAGCGACGCGAGGTCTATGATGCCGAAAACGCTGGAATGGTTGGGCCACGCGTCTGTGTCGTAGGGTGACGGCTCTCCGAGGTAGTCGAATCCGGTCCATACGAACTGTCCGATCATCCAGGGATAGTCGTCGTCCATCGCGAAGTCGATGTCGGGGATGTTGCTCCAATAACAGAACTCCGTGTCGTAGCTTGATGACTGATGGCTGTCATGAACGGCATTGGCCTTCAATTCCATCGGGAAAACATAGCAGCCGCGAGAGGAGACGGTCGAGGCTGTCTCCGAGCCGAGAACCAGCCTTTGGGGGAGTGTCTCGTAGGCTCGGAGATAATATTGCGGTTTGTAGTTGAAGCCTGGTATGTCGAGTGTCGCGGCGAACCCGTTGTCGAGCACGGAGCCGATCTGGTCCATGCCGCAGGTGACGGGGCGGGTCGGGTCCTCGCGGTGGCATATGTCCATAAGCATCTGCAATTCACCCACGCCGTCAGGCCCCCATTGGCTCGGCACCTCGTTGCCGATGCTCCACATGACTACTGAGGGGTTGTTGCGGTAGTGGCGGAGCATGTTCACCATATCCTTTTCCGCCCATTCCTTGAAAATCGAGCCATAGCCGTTAAGGCTTTTGGGGCGGAAGCCCCAGTCGTCGAACGGTTCTACCATGAGCATCATCCCCATCTCGTCGCAAAGCTCGACCAGCTCCGGGGCAGGCATATTGTGTGATGTCCTGATGGCGTTCGCACCCATGTCTTTCAGCATCTCTATCTGGTGGCGCAGGGCGCTTCTGTTGACCGCCGCTCCGAGAGGCCCGAGGTCGTGGTGGTTGCACACGCCCTTGAACTTTGTGTATTTGCCGTTGAGAAAGAAGCCTTTTTCCGGGATGTATTCCAGTGACCGTATGCCGAAGCGCGTAGTGTAGGTGTCAACGGCTTTCCCGTCAACCTCGAGAGTGGTGCGTGCCTCATATAAAGCGGGTGTCTCGCAAGACCAAAGGGCTGGATTCTTCACCAGGAAATTTTGCACGAACGGCTGCCCCTGTGAGTAATATGCGGAGTTGTTGGTCGCGACAACATTGCCGGAGGGGTCAACAATATCGGTCTTCACCATAACCTGCCGTGCTTTCCCCGCGCCCTCGATAGTGGTTGTGAGTTTTACCGAGGCCTCTTCCGCGGTGACATAGGGGGTGACGATGTAGGTTCCCCATACCGGCACGCGGATTTCCGAGGTGGATATGATGCTGACATTGCGGTACAATCCGGCTCCGGGATACCAGCGCGAGCTCTGCGGCTTGTTTTCCAGCTCGACCGTGATACTGTTTTCTCCCGGCTTTATGATGCCTTCAGGCAGGTCGAGATAAAAGGAGTTGTAGCCGTAGGCCCAATGCCCGACGTGCTTGCCGTTTACCGACACGCGGGGGTTCGACATAGCTCCGTCAAACATAAGTGTGAATCGCTGGCCGGCGGTGTCAGGAGTCTCGAACGTTGTCCTGTACTCGCCGCGGCCCATGTACGGGAGGCCGCCTGTGCGGCCGGTTTTCTCGGTTTTCTCAGTTTCGCCGTTCTGCTCCACGGCGACAACCTGAAGGTCGTTGTCGCGGGAGAAAGGCTCGTGTATCGCCCAGTCGTGCGGTACCCTTACGGTCTGCCATTTTCCGGCCACGCCGTTTGAGTCAACTTTGGCGAACTGCCAGTTGCCTGAGAGGGATATTTCCCGTCGGGCCGCTGCCGGTAGTGACAGCAGTCCCGCAAGGACTAATAAATGGAATTTTTTCATATGTGGTTAAGGACTATTGTTTTTTATCGCGAATTATTCCAACCAGGCACCTATTATTTCGACACGTCCGCCGTTTATGTCGAACGGCACGGCGATTTGCAGCTTTTGCAGCTTTGCCGGATCGAGCGCGAACGACCCTTTGGGGGTATACTCGCGGCTGAGGAAGGTAGGGTACGGTGCCGGGACCAACAGTGTCGGCGCGACAGTCATTCGGTCCAAAGGAATTTCCAATACTCCCGCTGGCGACGGCGAAAGGGTAGCCTTGAATGTGATGCCGTCAATGTCGGCGAGCATCACTCGCAGCGAATCAATACCGTCGGCATCGGCGAGGCGGAGTTTCAGCGTCTTTTTACCGGATGCGAGCTCCGCCGGATACCGCGGGATTATTTTAGTCATGACGGCGAGCAGCGGTCCGTCGGGTTTAGCGGCTAACTCTATGGCGTTATCTCTTTGCGGGGCGTGGTGTCTGTGGGTCAGCCATACTTTCCCCCATGAATCGGGTATGGTGGAGAGCTCCGATCCGTCGTCATCGACCGATGCGTCAAACAGTGTCATCGGAGCGTCAGCAGAAATTAGCGGAACGTTGTAGGATGGCGTCATGTCGGGAGTGTCCCAGTCGAGCGGTGTGCCAGACGCGGCGGAGGGGAATGTCTTTGCCTTGTTGCCGGAATACGCCACGACGCGGTAGCCGAAATCCGTCAGTCCGGCGAGATCCGCCGCGGGGATAATCGCTCTATAACTGTAAGGAGCCACGCTGTCGGCCCGATATAACCGGTTGTCGTTTTTCCAGAATGACGCTGATACAGGATAAATTATCACTGAATCAATTGGATTTTGCGCGAAAGCCTGTGCCTCTATCACGAGGTCGCTCCCTTTCACAGCAGCGGCTTTGGGCGTATGGTTCAGGTGAAGAGGTACCTCTGCCGGATTATCAGGCATTACGAACTCCGACACCTGGATATTCCCCGTTTTGGCCGGAAGTGCCGACGGATCGAGCGCCGCGGGGTCTGTCCCCAGGAGGTATATGCCGGGTCTCACCTTGATCGAGCCGTCGACTGCTTGCTGAATCTCGTCAGTGTCGCCGACTCTGCGAGCTGAGAAATCTTTTCCGAGCTTGGGCAGGTCGATTGTCATTTGGCAGGAATCCGGGTACAGAATCCAGGCCATAGGGCGGTTGAGCGACGGTTTGCCGAACGGGTCGGCGGAGAATAGAGCGTCGGGCATGACTTCGAGCCTCCATATCCCCGGTTCCACTTCGTCGAGGAAATACGCTCCGAGGCCGTCGTATCTTACAACGGGCGAAGTGCCGTAGCCCGCGACCTGCCGTAGTTGCCCTGGCGATTTCGGGCGCAGGTTGTTGGTGTTGGTATATAGGAATTTCGTTGGGGAGTTGAGCGCCGCGAGGTCGCGCTTGTAGCTGACGGTGAAGTCGCCGAATATTGTGTCGGCCGGATATCCTCCGTAATCCGCGCCTGCGGGAACCTGCCTCATAGCCTCGGCGGCAATCATCATTCCGAGAGCTTTCCGCGGGGTGTAGGCGAGATTGAGATAGTGGGTTTGGTACTCAGTGTTGAACGGAGCGAGAAACAGCGGGTCGTAGGCGAACTGGGTCGCCCATTGGAATCCCTCGCGGGCGAATGTTCTTGCGATGGCGGGAAACATATAGCTGTCAAGCATGTCGGCGGGGTCGAACTCGTAGATGACCTTGAACTTCAGGTCGAAGCCTTTTATGGTATCGAACGGTATGTCGTAGCTGTCGACGTATGGTAGGAAGTTGCCTTGCCGCATGCCTCCGGAAACGAGACCGATGGGATACCACTGGTATGTAGTACCGTCAGCCTTGGAGTCGAAATATCCCCGCGTCATGTCGCCGTTATGGCTGGCATTGTACAGTAGCGGCTTTTCCCAGCCGGAATCTCGCAGGGTGCCTATCATCCTGTCGATGTAACCCGTGACTTGCTCCGGGCTTGTGGTGTGGCACGGCTCGTTGTTGATTTCCATGGCTATGATGGATTCGTCGGCGGCATAAGAGCGTCCGGTATATGGATTAACGTGCCCGGCGAGTTGCCCTAAATAGCGTTCCTGGGCTTTGATCGCGGCCGGGTCGGAGTGCATGTCGCACTTGGAGTAGTCGTAGGTGAACGCCTCTGTGTCGGTGTCGCGCTCGGGGTATCCGTTGCCGAAATTAGTCTGCGCGGTGAGTATTATGTCGATTCCCCTTTCTTCCAGCCGGCTTATAAGGTAGTCAAGGAGGTCAAGATGGTCGTTTTCGATAAGGTTGCCAACCGAGTCGGCCAGTTCAGCCTCCCAGAGATGCAGACGAAAGCCGTTCAACCCCATACGTGCCATATGGTATACATCCTGGTCGATCGCTTTCTTGCGGTCAATGCCGAGCGTTTCCGCCGCCCGGTAGCCGTGGGCGAACGGGAGTGTGTAATTGGTGCCGTAATACCTCCGGGGCAGCCCGGCGCCCAGTAATACCGCCGTCCCCAAGACAAGGGATGCCGCGACTATAATCGGATATTTCATGGCAATGGATTTTAATTTATGCAAAATTAAGCAAATTTTCTTCTAATCGGCGTTAATCAAAGGATTTAATTTGTTAGATTTGCAAAGCAAGCCCGCTAAAAGTAGGCCGAAAAATCAAACAGCTTATTTAACATCATCAGTATTAAACAACTATTAAACGCAAAAGGAATAATGAAAGTTTCGCATAACATACTCCTGGGGGCCGGTACGGCGTTATTGCTCGCCGTTGCTCATTCATGTTCCCTGTTCCAGGGATCGTCAAACAAGGTGGCCGGTTCCTCCGGGCAGATCACGGCGCAGCGCGCGGCTGACGGCACAACAGACGTGAAGCCGCTCACGCCCCCTAAGAACGGGGGAGCCAAGGTCGCTTCGACCTCGACAGAAGAACCAAAAGGAGTGAAGAACAAAAACAAGGGCCGGGCGGAAAACGCTTCGAAGCCGGCAAAGGGCAAAGCTCCCGCGGTGCCTGACCAGGCCGACAACCGCAGGCCGCTGACTGACGCGGCCCAGATCGCGGATGCCGCCAGCAAGCGCTCGCCGGTGTACAATCCGAACCTCGACAAGGACTTTTCCATCAACGGCGAATGGACGATTTACTCGGTGCGCGGAAATGTCGTGACCGGCGAGGAACGCCCGTACATAACATTCGACCTTCCCGCGAAACGGTTCTACGGCAACAACGGCTGCAATTACATTAACGGTGACCTGGTGCTTGGCGACAACGGCACGATGCGTCTCGACAACATTATATCAACGATGAAAATGTGCGGTGACGCGCAGTTCGAGTATCTGATAAATCTTGCCACGAGTGATGTGCGGTCATACAGCGCGAGAGTTGAAGGTCCGATCACTTTCCTCGATCTGCTCGATGGAAAGAGCTCTAAGCCCATACTGGTATTGCGCAGGCACAATATGGATTTCCTTAACGGGGCGTGGAAAGTGGACACTCTCAACGGCACGCCGCTTGTAACCTCTGACGGCGATCCCGCGTCGCTGACTATCAACGTCACAGATCTCCAGCTCCATGGCACCACGGGATGCAACCGGCTTAACGGCCGCATCTTTATCGATCCCGACAAGAAACACTCCCTGCAATTTGTCGATATGGCTACCACGCGTATGATGTGTCCTCCCGACAGCCGCGAGACCGAGTTCCTTCTCGCCCTCGAATCTGTCGAGAGCGCCAAGCAGACCGGGCCTGACACCGTGGTGCTGACGTCGCCTGAGGGTGCCGAACTGTTCACCCTTACCCGCATACCGCTTACCCCTGCCGAATAATATTCACACAAAAAATTAAAGCCGCCCGGTTCTGCTCTGGATCCGGGCGGCTTTCGTATGGAGGAATGTCTAACGCGCGAGATTCAGGTTGACCGATATGCCGTAGTTTGAGTTCGTGGTGGGGTAGGCCGCGTTCGATACCAGCGGGGTGTTGACCTGGTGGTCGAAGTAGGCGGCGAGGGTCAGGCGGCGGCTTACGACGTATGATGCCTGGAAATTTATTGTCAGTGTGCGCGTGCCGGAGGTTGCCTGGGTGTAGTTGCTCTCGATGCGGCGGATAAGGCTCTGGGTGTTTTGCAGAGAGAAGTCGGCGTTGATTGTGAGGTCGTTCGACACGCCGTTCTGTTTAGACCCGAGTTTGAGCACGGAATTGAAGTTGACGATTTTGTACCCGGCCCCGATTGTGAGTCCGCGGGTCGTGGCCTCGACGAGCTGTCCGGCGGACGTGTTGAGCGTGAGCGTGCGCTGGTCGCGCCACTCGGCGTTGAACTGCAACTCGTTTTTCAGTGTGGCGTTAACGCCGATAAGGGGGGCGAAACGTTCGGTGATGGCTACCGACGAGATATTGTATGGCGATGAAGGCACCGGGTTGCCCGTGGCCTCGTCGCGGATAAACCCTATGTTGTCGTCGACCGACAGCCAGTTAAGGTACGAGTTATAGGATCCCACAGTATAGGTACACTGGTAGGCGTGTGTGAGGGTGAACGTCTTGAAGATCTTGCGCATGTTGCCAAGATTGACGAGGCCGTCGTATGTGACGCGCCAGTTAGGAATGACGTGGGCGAACGAGGGGAACGGCGACAGATACTGTTTCTTGGCGTCAGTGCCTGTATAAGCCGCCAGGAAGGCTGGTATGAGGATGTCGGAAGAGGTTTCCGGCGTCGTGCCCACTTCGGGGCTGAACGGCTGCCCGGCCAGGGGGCTGTCGGCCATAAAACCGCCGGTAGGGTAGGTGGTGCCGCAGTATTGGTCGGCATAGCGCCCGGCGATGACGGGAATATTGTCGATCAGCTGTTGGAAGTGCTTGGAATAGTAGCCGTCCTCGGCCTTGGAGGAACCGAACGCTGTGCGGATCGCGCAGTGGGTCTTGGTATACGAGCCGGAATATGTCATAGGCATGTCGGCATACATGAACTGCACCTGGGTGTTGCGGTTGTCGGTGCGGTTCATAGTGAGCTGCACCTTCAGCCCTTTCACAGGTTCGAGCTGCAGCTCGAGGTTGAGCTCGTTGGCCCGCGACCACATGGCGGGAGAGGTCTGCCCGTCGTCGCATATCAGCCAGCCGCGGGCCTTTGTCTTGTCGATATAGCTCTCGTCAACGAACCCGAAAGCGAAATCGAGGCCCGGGGCCATAGGGCCGTAGTGGGTGCTCTCGCCGAAGATATTGCCTATTTCGGGACGGAACAGCGGCACCGACATGGTGCGGGTGTTCTTGTACCTTATGGAGAAGCTGCGAGGGCTCATCACCAGGCGCGTGGCGTACTCGCCTATTTCGCGCCATACCGATTTATCCTCTTTCAGAATTTCCTCGATCGAGAACTTTATGTCTTTCTCGCCTTTGGTCAGCACCTCGATAGAGTTGGCGTCTATTATCCTCGTCCGCACCGGGAAAGCCTGTCCGTCGGACGTGCGGGCGGAGATTTTGACTTTCTTGTTCCGCAGGTTGTGGCGTATCGTCAGGGTAGTGTCGGGCTTCAGCTTGTAGGTGCGCTCGAACTTCTTCGGCTTTATCGGCACGGTCGGTCGCCGGGTGTTGGCGAAACGCTTCTCGACATCCTTTATGAACGGGATTTTTTTGTAGAGGTTCTCGAAGTTCACGCGGCCGTCGACGCTGAAAGCCGACTGGTTGGCTATCGTGTTGCCGGTGGAGTAGCCATCGACTTCCGCGCCGCGGTCCCAGCGGTAGGTCGCGTTGTAGCTGACGTTGGAGGTCAGGAAGTCGAGTACCGGCATGCGGTTGAACGGCGCGCGCCACTGCGCGGTGAACGACTGGTTATAGGCCCACGGAGTGCCCATCGATAGAATCGACTGCCACACGGTGTCCTTCCACTCCTTGTATTTGTCGGGGAACAGCTTGCGGTTCACAGCGCCGACGGTCTCCTCGATGCGTGCCGAGGTATTGGAGTTGAAGTTGACCGTGATTGTCTTCGTCAGGTTCCACACGAGCTGGAACTGGCGGTCCCAAAGGAAGTTCTTGCTGACCGATACGGGAAGCTGGAACATCTGGTCGGTCTCCGAGCGTGTCTGCATCTCGTAGTAGTAGCGCGACATGTTGGTCAGGAACGAGATGGAGGCGGGGACGTAGTTGATCTCCCATTCCTTGAAGAAACGGAGGTTCTTGTTCTTGGATTTAAGCCAGCCGAAAGGTTTCAGCGGCTTGACCATCGGCGAGTAGTTGTAGGCGAACGATCCGCGGTAGTCGTTGGTGATCTCGTACTCGGTCGTCGGGTTCTCTTTGCGTTGCTTGTTGAATGAGAAATTCAGCGTGAAGTTCGCAGGGTCCCATGGCATAGGCTTGGCTGACCGCACGTCGAATTTCAGCCCGGAAATCGAGAAACTCTGGATTTTGTTGCGCTCTACGGCGTACGATTCTATGGAGTCGCGGGCGTGTTTGTCCGGCGCGTCGTCGAGAGCGTCTTTCAGGAGCACGTCCTGGTCGAGCGGGTTGTATTTCGGGGTCAGTTTCTCGTCGGAAACGGAATAGTAGATCGGGGCTTTGAGCTTCACTTTTTCAGGGATGAAGCGGCCCAGGTCGGCCTGTACGGCGAAATTGATCTGCCGGTAGTCGTCGAGGCGGCGCGAATTGAGGCTCTGGTCGACGCTCCCGAACCCGGCGCTCTCCATATGTGTGGAGAAGTTAAGGTTGGCTATGTCGCTGAGAGCGAGGTTAACGTTTGCCTTGGCTGCCCAGCCTCCCTCCTCGTTGAAGTCGGTCACTTTAAGCTCGTTGACCCACACGATGCCGTCCTTGCGCTGGTTGGAGTTGTTGCGCACGCCCACGAGTATGACCCTCACGTCGCTCAGCGAGGGGTTGCCCATCACGGCTATGCGGTTTCGCTCGTCGTCGGGGTCGCGGCCGGTAAACAGTGTGGCGAATCCCACCTGCGAACCTTCCTCGTTCTTGGCGCGGTTGCGGGCTTTTTTGAGATCCACAAGGTTCTGGAGCCGGAGGTCCATGAAGTTCTGCGCCGGCCACACCTTGTCGCGGTCCGCGCTGACGTAGTTGTTGTAAACGCCGTGGGGGGTCAGTTGCAGCGGTATCTCGTATTCGTAGAAGTTGCTTTTCACGTCGGAACCGAGACGCACGAACACCGACAGCTCGCCCGAACGCAGTTGCGTCGGATCGTCGATAAGGCTTTCGGCATGGACCCACATCTGGAGGCGCTTGTAGTTGCGCAGGTCCTGCTGGGTGTCGCGGTAGACGGCGCGCGCGTCACCGGCGTTCAGCCCGGTGACTTTCAGCGACATCGACTGCTCGTTGAGCTGCACGGCCTGCGACTGGCCGGGGTCGGTGATACGGGTGACCCCGGGGGGGAGGACGTAGTTGACCGGCTCGCGCGAGGCGTTTTCCTCGATATTGACAACCGACACATCAAGCTCACCCTCGGCGGGAGAGTCGCCGCGGGTATTGAGGTTGAAATCGTAGGTCCGCCATTCGCCGCGCACGAGTTCGAGGGTGGCGAAGCGCAGGTGGGTGGTCTGCTTGAACCCGGTAAGGAATATTCGGGCGAAGCGTATGGTCGAGAAGTCGTTGATCGAACCTACCACTTTCTCGAAGGCGCTTAGGGGTATCTTGAACTGGTACCACTCGACGGGCTCGTTCTTGCCGTCGCGCGTCAGCGGGTAGGAAACCTGCTTGTCGGTTATGAAGTTCTTGCCGACCACGAGGTCCTCGGGGCGGATCGATACCTTGTACTGGAAGTAGCGCTCGTATTCGTTAAGGGTGTTGTCCTGGTTGATGTCCTCCACGTCGGGCACGGCGCGCGAGCTTTGGTACTGCGGGTCGGGCGCGCTTTCGGGGGGAAGCGAGTTCCCTTCCACGCCGTTATAGCGTTTGTAGCGTTCGAGGATCGAGGCGCGGCGAGCGTCGTAGTTGTTGCTGAGGAAGAATCCGTAATTGTCGCCCGCAGGGTCGTTCATAGCCGAGAAAGGATCATCGTTCATCCGCTCTATGGCCGAGGCGGAGAGTTTGCCCCGCAGGTTTTCGAGGTAGTTCTGGTATGACGGGGCGACGTACTCGTCGGCGTTTATAAGCCCGTCGAGGCCCACGTCCTGCACGGCCCGCGAGCCGGAGTTGTTGTCGAAGGAGTAGGTCAGCGAGTTCTGCGTGGAGACGCGGCCCCACACGGTGTTCTGCATGAAGCGGTCATTGCCGTCGTAAGGCACGCCGTTCTCATAGCTTTTGAGACCGTCTTTGAGTATGTCTTCCGAGATTTCGCCGAAATTGAAATATAGGTCGCCACCATCCTGGTTGGGGTTGTCCGGGTCGAGGAACGGGTTCATCATCCAGAACTGGATATAGTCTATGTTGGCCTGCTCGAAGTTGGTGGTCTCCATCTTGCGCATTATGCCGCCCCAGCGTTTCTCCGGGTTGAGGAGGTTACCTTCCGGGTCGATATTGGTGTCGTCGAGGTTGTAGGGGCCGCGCTCGTTGGGATAGAAGGATAGGTTGAGGGTCTGTATGTAGGCCGATTCGCCGTAGGTGAGCTCGCGGCCGGGGAAAATCTCCTTGGACGTGACTTCGCGGATGTAGGGGTTCGACTGCTGTTTGAGGTCGTTTTTGAGATAGCCGGGGCACAGGGACGAGTTCCGCTCCGTGAACAGGCGGTCGATGTAGTACCAGTTGAGAAGCGCGCGGTTCTTGCCGTAGTCAACGTTGTTGCTCAGCGCTGCTTCGGGGAATAGCGCGTCACGGCCCGGGTCATAGGGCGTTGAGGCTGTGAACCATCCGTATGGCGAGCGCAGGTCGATGCCGATCTGCGATGACTCGAAATCGTCAATGTAGGAGCTTCCCTTGTTAGTACCCGACTTCTGTTTGTGGGGCACGAGCACCGCTGCCTCGGCTGTGACGCTTAGCTGTGACGGGGCGGTGGCGTTGACGGTGGGAATCTTGTTCAGCAGGTTCGTCAGCCATTGCAGCTTCGTGTTGTAGGAGAGGTTGAAGCCGAACATCGAGTTGTTGATGGTCTCGTCGCCGATGTTGACTTTCTCGGTCAGCGCTTTCTCTGAGAAGTGTAATATGGTCGCGCCTATGTTCAGGTGCTTGTTGAACTCGTATTGCAGGTCGAGGCCCAGCAGCGTCTTGCGCTGGGTGGAGAAGAGCGACTGGTTCTCGAGGGTCACGGAGACGCTCTGCCCGGAATCGATTATGCTCTGGTTGGTTATGGTCACTATGCCCATCGAGTAGTCGACAGTATAGTCGGAGTTCTCGACCAGGCGCACGCCTCCGGCCATGACGACGACCGAACCTCGTGGCACGTTCATGGCGTTCAGGCGAATCTGAGATCCGGAGGATGCCTGGTAGGAGCCGGTGAGAATGAACTTGTTCTTGTCTGAGAACTGGCGGGCGACAACCTGGGTGGAGTCGTACAGTTCCTTGTAGACATACTTCTCGGCGAGCACGGGGTCGTTGATCTTGCGCTCCAGGTGCGAGCCGAACGGCTCCGCGACCGGGAAAATCACCTTGCCGGTGGAGGGGATTATCGTGTAGCCGTCGATGAAGTCGAAGAAACCGTCAGGGTTGCCCTGCTGGTTGGAATCGAGGCGGTCGAGGTTCATGACCTGCAACAGCGGCTGGTTGCTCAGCGACGGCACAGGCAGGTAGTTGATCTGCGTGCCGGTGGTGTCGCTAAGGTATTTTATGTTGAGTCGGAAATTCTGCCGCTGCACCTGGTAGGCGCCGAGCGAGTAGACGTTCTTCATCATAAGGTGCCACATCGGCATCTTGGTGTCGATGGTGGTGCTTTTCAGCATCTTTACGTAGAGCGACTGCGTGGTGGTCGTGATGTCCGACGAGAACTCGCCGACCTGGTAGACCTGGCCGTTGTAGGTGTACTGGAAGGCCACGCCGAGCACTTCGTCGGAGTTGATCTGGGCTTTGACCGAGATATAGCCCAGGGTGGAGTTGAGCGTGTATTCCGAGGAACTGAGCAGGCGCGCGCTTTCGACTTTCTCGAAGTCCTTGCCCCCCTCGATGCCCACGGCCCGCAGCGGCTCGAGCGCCTGTGTCACCGTGTTTATGTTGCGGGCGTCGGGATACTCCTCCTTGATCACCCGCAGAAGGTTGTTGGAGTTGTTGGTCGGCACGGGGACGGTCGGGTCGGGCTGCCAGTAGCCGTTGGCGAGATACTGGTTCTCGCCGAGGTCGGTGAAGGCGACGATGTTGCGCGACTGGTCGTATTTGCCACCCTTGTTGGTTACCCACACCTCGATGCGGGTGATGTTGATGCCTGACGTCACCAGCGGCAACCGGGCGGCGAACTGGTCGTAGTTGTCGTAGAAGTATTGCGCCAGGAAGAAGTGGCGGTTCTGGTCATACTGGTCGGCGTTGACCGAGAAGTCGGTTGTCTGCGCGCCACCTTTGGTGTTTACCGTCTTTGACTCGGAGTTCTGCTGCGAGACGAGGGCCGTGGCGGTCAGTTTGCCGAATTGAAGCTGGGCTTTGACACCGAAAAGTGCCGTCGACCCCCTGATAAGCGAGGAGCCGGTGGTGAGCGACACGTTACCCGCCTCGATGTTCTTCACTATGTCGTCCTCCTTCCCCTCGTAGCCTATCTTGATGTTCTGCGAGTCGAAGGCGAAGGTCGCGTCGGTGTTGTAGGTCATCGCGAATTTCAGGCGGTCACCCACCGAGGCGTTGATCGTGGCCTGGATCTTCTGGTCAAAGTCGAAGTATGTTTTCCTGCGGGCGTTGACGGCGAGCGACGGGTTGTCGGTCTTGTTGGACTTCACCCCCATTTTTAGCTGTATGGAGCCTTGTGTTTTCAACTGCACTCCCCCGGGACCGAAAATCTTTTCCAGGGGGCCGTAGGCGAAGTTCATGTCAAAGATATTGAACGGCTGCTTCTCCTTGTCTTCCGCAAGCGCCTGGTTGCGTTCCTGGTAGTACTCCTGCAAGGAG
This sequence comes from uncultured Muribaculaceae bacterium, assembly GCA_910579105.1. GTDB lineage: Bacteria > Bacteroidota > Bacteroidia > Bacteroidales > Muribaculaceae > UBA7173. The sequence continues at coordinate 41,251 of CAJTRT010000017.1, forward strand.
CGGCGCAGCTGCCAGTTGTCGTATTGTTTGCGCGACAGCAGGAACGGGGTGGTTATCTCCGTGTCGCCGAGCTTGGTGCGTATGACGTAGTAGCCGGTCTCTGGATCGAATTCCGGGGAAGTTGTGATGTTGGAGGGGGTGGCCAGGTCGGCCGCGAACTGGTCCTCCATCAATGCCTCGTAGCTGGCCGGCACCGTCTGCTGCACAGGGAACGGCATCATGATTGAGTCCGCCGGATTCGCCGGCACCGGGGGCATGGGAGGGGGCGGTGGGAGCTGCTTTGCCGGTGGTCCGACGAGCTGCGCGCTGGCTATCACGGCTGAAACCGCGAGGAGCGCTAAGCAGCCCGCGGTGGCGATGAGCCTTGCCAAGTAGCGTTTGTCAGGTCGTTGTCCCGGTTTCTTCATTAGGCGGTCAAAGCATAGTCAAAGCCTTCTTGACGGCCTGCTCCACCCGGAGCGTCGGGTCGTCGGAGAAAAGCTTTGTGAGCACTTTCTGCGAGGCGGGTTTGGCGAACCCGAGCATCAGCAGTGCTGCCAGCGCCTCTTCGAAATCGTCGGAGCGGATGGCCGGCTGCGATAATAACGAAGTTTCCGAGGGTTTTATTTTGTCTTTCAGGTCAACAATTATGCGTTGGGCGGTTTTAGCCCCGATTCCCTTAACGGATTTAAGCCGTTTCTCGTCGCCGCCCGCGATTACCGCTTCCAGTTCCGCGGGGGGGATGGATGACAGGATCAGGCGCGCCGAATTTGCCCCGACGCCGCTGACGGCAATCATTTCGCGGAAAAGGGCCCGTTCCCGCGATGTGGCGAATCCGTAAAGCAGGCGCGCGTCCTCGCGGATTATCTCGTGGGTCAGCAGCTTTATCTGTTCCTTGCCCTGTATGGCCGAGAACGTGTTGAGGGAGATATTGATTTCGTAGCCGATTCCGGCATTATCGATTACGGCGGTGGCAGGATTCAGTTCCGCCAGCCGTCCGGATATGTATTCGATCATTTCAGTCTTCTGAATAGTGGCGTAACACTCGGCGGTAGGAGTTGAATATCTTTGATTTGGATACAAAGCCGGCATAGCATCCGTTCTCATCGACCACCGGCAGGTTCCACGCGCCGGTGTCGTCGAAAGTCTTCATCACGGCCTCCATGGTGTCGGATGTGGAGAGTTTCGCCGGAGGCATCGACATGAAGCGGCTGACGTGCATGCGCTTGTAAAGGTCGGGGCGGAACATGATGTTCCGTATGTCGTCGAGCACCACGATCCCTATGAGGTGGTTATCCGGGTCGAGCACGGGGAACAGGTTACGTTTCGACTGCGAGATGGTGTCGACCATCTGTTTCAGGTTCATTTCGGGACGGACACTCAGAAAGTCGGTCTCGATCACCGACGACATCTTCATCAGCGTCAGCACGGCCTTGTCCTTATGGTGTGTCAGCAGCTTGCCATCGCGGGCCAGACGCATCGTGTAGATCGAGTACGGTTCGAAGAGTTTTATCGTACCATATGAGAGGGTCGAGACGATGAGCAGGGGCAGGAACAGCTCGTAGCCGCCGGTCATCTCGGCGGTCAGGAAGATGCCCATCAGAGGCGCGTGCATGACCCCCGACATCACACCGGCCATTCCCATAAGGGCGAAATTCTTGACGGACAGGCCGAGGTCGCCGACAAGGGTGTCAAGCAGGAAGGCGAAAAAGAACCCCGTCATGCACCCGACATAAAGCGACGGGGCGAACGTGCCGCCCACGCCTCCGCCTCCGTTTGTGGCCGAGGTCGCGAACGCTTTCAGCAGTATTATCAGGCCGATATATAGGATAATGAACCACACCCGTCCGCGGTCGGGATAGAATATCGACCCGTCGACAATCGACGATGGGTCACCGTTGAGAAGAGAGTTTATCGAGCCATAGCCTTCTCCATAGAGCGGTGGGAACAGGAACACCAGCCCGGCAAGTATGGAGCCTCCCACAAGAGTCTTCTTCCACTGCACGTTCAGCTTCTTGTTGAACAGGCGCTCCATCATGTTCATGACCCTGGTGAAGTAGAGCGACACCAGGCCGCAGAATATGCCGAGGGCGATGAAGAACGGCACGCGGCTCATGGTGAACGGCTCCGACTGCACGAAGAAGAATTCCAGGTCGTAGCCGGTGAACACATACGCCACTGATGCCGCGGTTATTGAGGAGATCAGCAGCGGCATGACCGTCACTGTGGTCAGATCGAGCATCAGCACTTCCAGCGTGAACAGCATCCCCGCTATCGGCGCCTTGAATATGCCCGCTATGCCCGCGGCCGCTCCGCACCCGACAAGAATCATGAGCACGCGCGGGGTGAGCCTGAACGCCTGGCCTATGTTGGAGCCTATCGCGGCTCCGGTGTACACGATCGGGCCCTCGGCTCCGACTGATCCTCCGAAACCGATGGTTATCGAGGATGCGACAATTGAGGTGTATATGTTGTGGGGTTTCAGCCGGCTCTTGTTCTGGGAGATGGAATACAGCACTCGCGTCACGCCGTGGGAAATGTTGTCGCGGACCACATAGCGCACATACCAGCATGCGAGCAGTATCCCGATCACCGGCAGCACTATGTAGAGGTAGTTCCCCTCGCTGGGGTTTATATTGGTGGATACGAGCGAGGCTATGGTGTGGATGAGCCATTTGAGCACCATCGCCGCCAGGCCGGCGAACACGCCGACCGCGAGCGACAGAAGGATGACGAACGTGCGCTCCTTGATGTGGCGCTCTCGCCATATCAGTATCTTCATCCACCATTGGCGGAGCAGTTCGCTGTTTGCGGGCGATATTGTATCCTGTCTTGGCATTTTCTGTAAGCTTGCGGTTTCACACTCCTTTCCCGGTCAGGACGGTGTTGACCGTGTAAAAGAGGATTTTAAGATCGACGAGGAAAGAGATGTTGTCGAGGTATATCAGGTCGTATTGCAGGCGGCTGACCATTTCGTCAACGGTCGACGCATAGCCGTGCTTCACCATTCCCCAGGATGTTATGCCGGGGCGTACCTGGTGAACGAGGGTATAGTAGGGTGCCTTGGGCAGTATCCGCGATATGAAGTATTCCCTTTCCGGGCGGGGTCCGACGATGGACATGTCTCCTTTCAGCACGTTCCAGAACTGCGGCAGCTCGTCTATGCGGTATTTTCTCAGGAATCGTCCGACCGGGGTGACGCGCGGGTCGTTCTCGACACTCAGCCTGGGGCCGCGGCTTTCCGCGTCGGAGCGCATCGTGCGGAATTTTATTATGTCGAACGGCCGTTTCCGGTAGCCGACGCGCTCCTGGCGGTAGAACACCGGACCCTTTGAATCGCGTTTTATGGCAATGGCTACCGCGGCGAACACCGGCAGCAGGGCAATCAGCGCGAGAGATGACACCACGACGTCGCCGGCGCGTTTTAGGTTGAGTGTGCTCTGCCCGACGCTTGGCCCTGTTATGTCGCATAGCGGTTCTCCGGCGACATCGCTGAGCCGGCGCTTGGGAGTCAGCAGGTTGAACAGGGTGGGGGATATGAGCACCGGGGTATTCAAACCGAACAGGGTGTGAATCGAGCGTAATGTCGCGTCGAGACCGTCGGGATGGGTTGTAAGCGCTATGTGGGTCGCTCCCAGGCGCGGCAGCTCTTCGGCGATATTGTCGAAAGACACAACCGGCAGACCCTCTATCGCCGCGGGAGCCGCGCTCGCTGTCCCTGGAAAATAAGCGAATCCAACCACCTTGTAGCCGGTTGGGCGTTTCCGGGGATGTGCAAGGCGGTTATAGAGTGCCATGGCGGCGTCTCCGGTGCCGATGATCAGTGTCGGGAACACGAGCTCTCCGCTGTGTACCATCTTTGTGGCAATCCATGTGATGCCCATACGCATAAGATAGACCATTGAGAACAACAGTCCGAAAAGCATTGCCAGCAGCTCGTAGTTGCTGGCCCGGTCGGGTATCGGGTCGTCGATAATCGCTATGAAGTAGATAATCAGGGAGCCTATGGCGGCGGTTGAGAATGTCGTCACGAACTCCTCTATGCGCGATTTGAAGAACGGGCGGTTGTAATAGCCGGACAGATAGTATATCCCGAGCATACCTATCGGGAACAATATCTGCCCGAGGATAACCGGGGTTATCATCAGGAAGGAGCCAAGTGTCAGGTCTGCGGCTCCTTTGGCCGGCTCCACGACATCTGTGAAACGTATGATGTTGAAAACGAACCAGGCGAGTGATGTCGCCAGCCAGTCGCCGGTGACATATCTCGCTATCTGCCTTGTCCTGCTTATCATTTCTTCGGTTTGAGCGTCTGTCTGATTCCGTGCGGATTATTTCCGGATAACCGATACGACACCGTCGTTTGTAAGGCGTATCACAGCCGACGGGCGGTGGCGTTGGGTCTCCCCCCGGCGACATTCCACGACATAGTCGGCGGCATCAAGGATTTCCTGCGGGATTTCACTGAACAGTGCTGGAGCCGGCTGGCCGCTTATATTGGCGGATGTCGAAACTATCGGGCGGCGCATGGCGCGGCAAAGGCTGTGGGAAAACGGTTCGCTGGTAACCCGGATGCCCACCGACCCATCGGCTCCGAGCAATGACGGTGCGAGCAGACGGCCTTTGTCATATACGATGGTAAGCGGGCGGCCGCCTTCAGCGGCGTCCATCAGATCGAACGCTATGTCAGGCATGCCGTCGGTGTAACGCTCTACTTCCTGGGGCGAGGATGCGAGTACAATCATGGCCTTGTGGTCGGAGCGTTGTTTTATTTCGTAGATACGCCGCACCGCCGCGTCGTTGGTAGCGTCGCAACCGATGCCCCATACCGTGTCGGTAGGGTAGACCACCACGCCGCCGCGGCGCATGACCTCTGCGGCGCGCCGCGCGTCATCAGCGAATTTGTTTTCGGATTCACTCATATTACGCGAATTTACATAATTCCGCCGTTTCCGCCAATAATTCCACTGAAATTGGGTGGTGTCCGACTATATTCGCGACAGGTTACCGGGTACGGCGTATAGCCCGGACCGTCAGTGCCGAGAGGCATCCGTTAAACATCAAATCGAACGTCATGAAAATTCCCGCGTTTATAATGGCCGCACTCGCGGCAGTTTCTGTTTCAGCGCAGAACTATCCGTACAAGGATCCCACGTTGTCGAACTGGGACCGTGCGGCCGATATAGTGTCGCGCATGACCCTTGATGAGAAAATCAACCAGGTCGGGCACCAGACAAAGGCGGTAAGCCGCCTCGGCCTCCAGGGCTATAACTATTGGAACGAGGCGATCCATGGCGTGGCACGCTCGGGGCTGGCAACATCTTTTCCAGTCAGCAAGGCGTTATCCTCGACCTGGGACCTGGCGCTGATGGGGAAGGTCGCGACAGCTATTTCCGACGAGTGCCGCGTCTATAACAACGATAAAAACAAAGGGCTGATATACTGGTGTCCGACGATAAATATGAGCCGCGATCCCCGCTGGGGCCGCGATGAGGAGAACTACGGCGAGGACCCGTTTCTGACGGGAAAGCTCGCTGTCGAGTTTGTCAGGGGGATGCAGGGCGACGACCCCAGGCACTACAAGACCATAGCCACCGCGAAACATTTCGCTGCCAACAACTATGAGAAAGGCCGCCACAGCACCTCCTCGGAAGTGGACGACCGCAATCTGCGCGAATATTATCTTCCCGCATTCGAAATGGCGGTGAAGGAGGGAAACGTACGGTCGGTAATGAGTGCCTACAACGCTGTTAACGGAATTCCGTGCGGCGCCAGCCACCTGTTGCTAATGGATATACTGCGCAAGGAATGGGGGTTCGACGGCTTCGTTACCTCCGATTGCGGCGCTGTCGACGACGTGTGGCAGACGAATCGCCACCACTATGTGAAAACAGGGGCGGAGGCGGTCGCTGTCTCGATTAAGAACGGCGAGGACCTGAACTGCGGAACCACTTTCCAGGAGTACGCCCGCGAGGCTCTCAGCCAGGGGCTTTTGACCGAAGCGGAACTCGACACGGCGCTTACCCGCGTGCTTGCCGCCAGATTTTCGGTCGGTGAATTCGACGCTAAATCCGACGTGGGCTGGACTTCGGTGCCATCGGCGAAACTCGACTGCGAGGAACACCGGGAGTTGGCGTTGAAAGCTGCCCGAGAGAGCATAGTGCTTCTGAAAAACGACAATGCAATCCTCCCTCTGTCAAAAGACAAGACCGTGGCGGTCATAGGCCCGCTGGCCAACACTGTGATTCTGGGAGGCTATTCCGGCTCCCCGGTGGCGCTAACGACCCCGTTCGAGGGGATTGCGGGGAAGCTCGGTTTCTCTGTGTCCGACGGCACGGTGCAGTTCGAGGACACAAAGGAGCAGTCTGTCGCCTCCGGGAGCAAACGTCTTACGCACGAGGCAAACGGTTCGGGTGGTAACCTCGGGTATATCTACAACAACGACTGGGTGGCTTTCGACGGCGTTGATTTCGGTGCGGGATGCTCCAGGCTGACGGTCTGCCATGCGGCCAAGAACAACAATCCCACAATAGCCCGTTTCTATCTCGACAAACTTTCCTCCACTCCTGTCGCCGAGGTCACATGCCCGGCAACCGGCAATTGGAGCACATATAAAGAGACTTCGGTGGAGGTTGACCCGGAAATCTGTAACGGTATCCACAAGGTGTATGTAAAGTTCGAGGGTGGCACTGACGGCGACAAGTATTGCGCCAATATGGACTGGTTCCGATTCTTCAATAGTTCGTTAAAAAATTATTCATAGGCTAAGCGGCATCTACCGCCAAGCC
>CAJTRT010000018.1 GCA_910579105.1 uncultured Muribaculaceae bacterium
GGAATCAGTCCTAATTTTTTGAGACCTCAAAAAGTTTTATCGGACAGCAATATTATTGAATATGCCCGGTGGAGAGTGGCCGGGGAGGATTGATAGGTGGTTTTTGCGAAATTAAAAATAAAATTTGAAAACACCTAATAAAATCGCAGAAAAAATTTGAATAAAAGTTCTTATGCGCGAATAAAAATCCTGATATGGTAGTTGGATATTCGTTTTTTATCCGAACAGGTCGGAGTAAATTCGTTCTGTCGCGCCGATATTTTCTTTAATATATTTCCCGGCAGCCTCTCCTGCCTGACGAAGTGTAAGCGGGTTCGTGGTGAGCGCGTCCATCGTGTTGTTGAAGTCTGAGGCGTTGGAAATTGAGAATCCTCCGCCGCGGGCGATCAGGTCGGAAGCTTCCTTGAACTTGGAGTGCTCCGGTCCGAAAATCACGGGCATGTCGTAGACCGCCGCCTCGTTCAGATTGTGTATCCCCGCGCCGAAGCCGCCGCCGATATACGCGATGTCGGCGAAGCGGTAGAGGGTCGACAGTTTCCCGAACGAATCGACTATGATACCCCGGATGTTCCTGACATAAGGCGGGAAGTCGCCGTCGGGGTGCGCTTTGTGGAGCCTGAGCCATTCCGACAGCAGGATGACGCTACCCGCCGGGAAACGGTTGCGGAGCGCCTCGAGGCGCGTCTCGTTGAACTCGTGGGGGGCGATGATGAACGCGACGTCGGAATGGGCGTTGAGCCATGGGACGTAGACATCCTCGTCGGCCCCCCATGAAGAGCCGGCGATGAAGCGCAGCCTGCGGTCGGAGCCGAATCCCGGGAATCCGGCGATTTCGACCGTCGATTTCATCACATCGGTAACGCGGTCGAAGCGGGTGTCGCCAGCGACCGTCACGTTCTCGATGCCTATGACTTTCAGAAGGCGGCGCGAGCGCTCGTCCTGCACATACAGGTGGTTGAAATCGCGCAGCATTTTCCGGAACATTCCGCCGACAGACCGGAAAAAGCGCTGGCCCGGGCGGAAGATTGCCGATATGATGTAGGTGGGGATGCCGCGGCGGCGCAGCTCCCCGAGATAGTTGCCCCAGAACTCGTACTTTATGAATATCGCCATCGAAGGCCGCGCCAGGTCGAGGAAGTGCCTGACCCGGTGCGGGGTGTCGAACGGCAGGTAGACAACCGCGTCGACGTACGGGTAGTTCTTCCTTACCTCGAAGCCCGATGGGGAGAAGAACGACAGCAGGATGGGCTTCTCGGGATGCTCGCGCCGCAGGCGCTCGATCATCGGGCGCCCCTGCTCGAACTCGCCCAGCGACGAGGCGTGGAACCACACGCACCCCGGCTTCAGTCCCAGGCGCCGGCGCAGTATGTCGTTGGTGCGGTGCTGCCCGCGGAGCATTTTCCTTACTTTGGGGCTGCGCAGCGACACTGCCTGCGCCGCCAGGGCGTAGAGGCGTATTCCTGTGTTGTAGAGTACGTTCACGGCGGCGTGGTTATTCCGCGGGCTGCGGTATTCTGTCTATGGCCAGGCGGATGCGCCTTATGGTTTCGTCGCGGCCCATAAGCTCGGATATGTCGAACATGTGGGGTCCCTTGCACTCGCCGACGACGGCCAGGCGGAAGGCGTTCATCACGTTGCCCATATGGTAACCGTTGTCGGTGATCCAGCCGAGCACGACCTCTTCCGCTTCCTTGGAGGCCATGGAGGGGAGGTTCTGGATTATCTCGATGAGTTTTTCCATCAGTGCCGGGGTCTCGGCCTTCCAGCGTTTGCGTATGTCCTTCTCGGCGTACTCTTCGGGAGCGGCGAAGAAGAAACGGGCCTGGTCCCAAAGCTCGGGAAGCAGGTTGACGCGCCCCTTGACCATTTCAAGAGCTGCGGCGATATACTCGTCGGAGAAGTCGGCTGGGTTGACGCCGTGGGCGAGCATTATGGGTTTGAAGTATCCGGCAAGCTCTGTGCCTGACATTGCCATAACGTACTCGTGGTTGAACCATTTGCACTTCTCGAAAGCGAATCTCGCGCCGGCTTTGGAACAGTGGTCGAGCGAGAAACGTCGGATCAGCTCGTCCATCGACATTATTTCCGTGTCGTCGCCGGGATTCCATCCGAGGAGCGCGAGGAAGTTGACCACTGCCTGCGGCAGGTAGCCTGTCTCGCGGTATCCCGAGGATATGTCGCCGCTCTTGGGGTCGTGCCATTCCAGGGGGAACACGGGGAAGCCCAGGCGGTCGCCGTCGCGCTTTGAGAGCTTCCCTTTGCCGTCGGGCTTGAGCAGCAGCGGCAGGTGCACGAACGCCGGCATGGTGTCCGTCCAGCCGAACGCCTCGTAGAGGAGGACGTGCAGGGGGGCGGAGGGAAGCCATTCCTCGCCGCGGATGACGTGGCTGACCTCCATCAGGTGGTCGTCGACGATGTTGGCCAGGTGGTAGGTGGGCAGGTCGTCGGCGCTCTTGTAGAGCACCTTGTCGTCGAGAATCGAGGAATTGATTGTCACCTTGCCGCGGATCAGGTCGTTGACCTCTACGTCGCGGCCCGGCTCAATCAGGAATCGGACGACGTATTGGTGTCCCTCGTCAATCAGGCGCTTTACCTCTTCGGCGGGGAGGCTCAGGGAGTTGCGCATACCAAGGCGGGTGGAGGCGTCATACTGGAAGTTCGGTTTCGAAGCGCGGGCTTTTTCAAGTTCTTCCGGGGTGTCGAAAGCGATATAGGCCTTTCCCGCGTCGAGAAGCATCCTGACATGCTCGCGGTATATGCCGCGGCGCTCGCTCTGCTTGTAGGGGCCGTAGGCTCCTCCTTCGCGAACCCCCTCGTCAATGCCTATGCCGAGCCATCCGAGGGCCTCGTTGATGTAGTCCTCGGCTCCAGGCACGAAGCGGTTCGAGTCGGTGTCCTCGATGCGGAGAATCATGTCGCCCCCGTTCTGGCGGGCGAAGAGGTAGTTATATAGCGCTGTGCGCACGCCTCCGATGTGGAGCGGGCCCGTCGGCGACGGGGCGAAGCGCACTCTTACTTTCCTTTCCATTGTGGTAAAGTCGGGCTTTGGTGGTTGACTGTTGAAATTCGCGCTCAGACGGGCCGAGCGAACCATTGTAACCGCGAAATTAGTTAAAAATACTGAATTACGCCAACTGTGTTCCGCTAATATTTATACAATGCGCCTGGCATATCGGTCTGCCCCGCCGTCAGGCGAACTCGTCGCGGAGTTTCTCGAATCTGGCGACCGCCTCCGGACCGAATTTGGCGATAGAGGCTCTGATGCGTTCCAGTGGCTTTTCCCGCATGTCGCCGGATTTGGAGAAGAACTTGTCGGCGTAGCACACGAGGCGTTCCAGCCGGCTTTCCGGCATATAGGAGCGACCTGCGGGGAGCGGGAGGCCGGAGGCCGAAACCTCCTCCGGCGCGAGGCCGGCGCCGGTGTGGCGCTCGGCCACCCTGGCGTACGTCTCTGGCGCGCCTTCGGCGCGCAGAAGGTCGGCTCCGGCGTATCCGTGGGCGAGGTAGGGCAGGGTTCCGCGGCAGTCGATTCCCGGTGCGTCGGTAAGGCATATGCCTATGTCGTGTAGCATGGCCGCGGCCTCGATTTCATCTTCGGGGAGGTCAAGCGAGCGGGCGCGGGCGATGCCGAGCGCCTTGTCGGCCACAGACCGGCAGTGGCGCATATAAATATCCCGCAGGCGCGAGCCGGCGGGATAATATTTGTCGATTACGGATTGGTAGTCAAACGACATATCGTGTCCTTGGAAGTGTCTGAAATTCGCTATGAGAAAGCACAGGCCTGTCCTCAGAGGTCGAGAATGTCGTTCCAGCCGTGCGTGTCCTCGATTTCGCCCAGGCGTATGCCGTTGAGGGTGTCGTAGAGGCGCTGGGTGACGGGGCCCGGCTTGCCGTCCTTGGCGATGACGTATTTCGTGCCGGTGTCGAGGTCGTGGATTTCGCCGACTGGCGACGCGACGGCGGCTGTGCCGCAGGCGGCTGCTTCCTGGAAATCGGCGATCTCGTCAACCCTGATGTGACGGCGTTCTACTTCCAGTCCCATGTCGCGGGCAAGCTGCATCAGGGAGTCGTTGGTGATGGATGGGAGGATGGAGTCGGAGGCGGGGGTTATGTATTTCCCGTCCTTGATGGCGTAGAAGTTGGCGGGCCCGCACTCGTCGAGGTAGAGCTTCTCCTTGGGATCGAGGTAGAGCACTGCGGAGTAGCCGAGCGAGTGGGCTTTCTCGCCGGCCTGGAGCGACGCGGCGTAGTTGCCGCCGACTTTCCAGCGGCCGGTGCCGCGGGGCGCCACGCGGTCGAACTCGCGCATGATGCAGATGTTTGTTGGCTTGAACCCGCTCTTGAAGTACGGGCCTACGGGGGTAACGAGGATTATGAAGCAGTATTCCGTGGCCGGGCTTACGCCCACTTTGGGCGACATGCCGATTTCAAGCGGGCGGATGTACAGAGACGCCCCCGACCCATAGGGGGGTATGAAGCGCTCGTTGAGCTTCACGGCCAGGCGGGTCATCTCCATGAACTTCTCGTCGGTGATCGGCTCCATCATGATGCCGCGGGCCGATTCCTGGATGCGGCGGCAGTTCTCCATCGGGCGGAAGATACGGACTTTGCCGTCCTTTCCGCGGAAGGCTTTGAGCCCTTCGAAGATTTCCTGCCCGTAGTGGAGGGAGGTGGCGGCGATATGGATGTTCAGGGTTTCCGACGAGGAGACCTCGATTTCGCCCCATTTTCCGTCGCGGTAGTAGCAGCGCACGTTGTAGTCAGTGGGCACATATCCGAAACCCAGCGATGACCAGTCAATCTCAGCGTTCTTCATCTTGATTGTCGTTGTAGGATTATTCTGCGCAAATATACTAATTTATTTGTCATCGCGGCATCTTTTGGCCGGAAATTTCTTAAAATATGCCAAATGGGCAGTAGCGGCCTCCGCCGCGGGGGTGCGATGTGTTAAAATGACACAACGCGATGGCGCATTGCTCTCTTGTCCGAAGTCCGGATAAGTAGGGACGCGCGGGCCGTAGTTTTTCGATAGCAACTCTTTATGTGAGGAAAGGGAGGATCAAGGGTGTGAGCAGCGAGGTCAACAGGCCGTTGAGGGTAAGCCCGAGCGACGAGAACGCCCCGTAGCGCATGCCGTAGCGCTCGATGGCGGCCGCGGTGCCCACGGCGTGCGCCGATGTGCCGACCGACAGCCCCCCGGCGATCGGCGAGCTGACGCGGCTGATGCGCAGCATCTGGAACCCCGCCATGCCGCCGAATATGCCGGTGCACACCACCACGGCGGCTGTCAGCGACGGTATCCCGCCGACGGTGGCGGAGATTTCCATCGCTATCGGGGTCGTGACGGCTTTCGGGGCCAGCGACAGCACGACCTCCTCGCTCGCTCCGAGCAGACGCGCCACGAGCACTACCGAGACGATCCCGGCCACGCATCCGGCCAGCTCGGCCAGCAGAAGCGGCACCATCTGTTTGCGTATGCTTTCCAGCTGGCGGTAAAGGGGCACCCCGAGGGCTACCACCGCCGGTTTCAGCCAGAAGTCGATGTATTCGCCCCCCTCGGCGTAGGTGTCGGGCGAGACACCGCCGGCATATAGCACGCAGATCAGCACGATTATGGTGACGAGTATTGGGTGGAACACAGCCACCCCGGTGCGTTTCTGGAGCTGCTTGGCCCCGAGGAACGCGGCGAAGGTGAGCGCTATCAGGAAATATTTGTTTTGCAGGAACGTTTCCATCGTGTCACGGGCGTTTCGCCATCGCGCGTCGGGCGAGCTGGTGGGTCCACCCTGTGACGGCTATTATTATGAATGTGCTGACTATCGTGGCGGCGACGATCGCCACCCATTCGCGGGAGATTATGCCGAAGCAGCGCATCACCCCGACCCCGGCGGGCACGAAGAAGAACCCCAGGTTGCGCACCAGGAAGTCGGCGACCTTGTCGACCCACATCAGCCGCACCCACCGCAGCCTGAGCGCGGCGGCCAGCGACACCATGCCTATTATGCTCGACGGCACCGGCACGCCCGTGAGCCACACCACCAGTTCGCCGAACGCCAGGAACGCGAATATCACGGCGCATTGAAGTATCATATCGAAACTTTTTACTTTACCTTCTGTTGTGTTGGATGTCGCCGCGAAATTACCGCTTTGCCGCAACACAGCCAATTCCGATGCGTTAAAAAAACACGCCCGCGTCTGATGATGAGAAAGGCGCTGTGCCTTTGGTCAAGACACAGCGCCCGATGTAAGGATGGTGATAAGGCTAAACTTGATTATTTTACGGCGACCTTGGCGACGGAGCGGCCCGAGGTCACGATGTAGATGCCGGAGGGGAGGGGGAGCTTTACGCGGGGAGCGGCGTCGGCTTTGGCTGCCAGGCGTCCGTCGGGTGTGTGCACCGCGATTGAGGTTACGGCGTTGTCGATCGCGATGAAGCCCTTGCCAGTGGTCACACGCCAGTGGTCCGCGGCGCCAACCTGACCGACAGACACCCGCGTCGGATTGTAGGTGTTGGAGAATTTCGATTCGCCGGCGGAATAGAGTACGGTAACGTTGTAGTCGTGGCTGCCGGTCCCGGGATCCGTGTCGACAAACTCGTTCTCCTCAACGGGGGCGTCGTTGACCTTCACGCCGTCGCGGTACACGTTGTAGCCGTTGATGGTGAATGCTGCCGGGTCGCCGGCGGGGATGTAGGTCACATCGTCGACCATGAGGATGTATTTCCCTTCCGAACGGCTGCGGATGGCGAAACGTTTCGCCCCGTCGGGGAGGTCGGCCTCGTATGGCTTGTACTCGCTGGGGATGTTCTCGAACACGCGCAGCGATACGAAGTCGTCCGGTTCGAGCGAGCCGGCAGAGTATAGAACTTCAAAGGTCTCGAATTCGGATTCGATCATAGAGTAGGAGCGGGCGTTTATGGTGATGGTCTGCGGACCCCCGAACAGTTCGGGCGATATGGCCCAGTCGTCGCACTGCACGTAGCCCTGCCCCTGGATGCCGGATACCATCGAGGCCAGGAACTTGTTGCCGGAGAGGGCCGCGAACGAGCCGTTGTTGAAATCCTCGTGGGTGTTGTCGAAAATCCACCACGACTGCTGCGAGTAGTCGGGGATTCCTGGCATTGTGCCTTCCTGGAAGCCGGCTATCTGCGCCTTGTCCTTGTCTACGAGAGTCCAGTCGCCGATGCCGGAGGTCGCCCACGGGTCGTAGCTCTCGAAATCCTCGAGGGTTTCGTAGGGCTGCGCCTTGGATGTGTCTGGCTCGCCCCAGGAGAGAGTCACGGAGCTGCCGTCGGGAGTGCCCGTCAGGTCCTCGACAACGGGATATGAGTTGACGCGCAGTGCGACTTTGGCTGTCTCGGTCGCGTTGTTGGAGGTGTCGTTGTCGTCGGCATACGCGATTTCGGCCCGGTACTCGTTTTCTTCGGGGTCGAGGATTCCGAGCGTCCGGGTGAACGCCACATAGTCATATTCACCTACGCCGAGGGCGGTGGAGCTGTATGTGTCGACCTCCGCACCATTCCAGAACAGGCTCACGGTGTAGTCGCCCGACACTTCCGATCCGAAGTTCACCACGTCGACTTTCACCTCGAACGGCTCTGACGACCTGGCCTTCGCGGGCGCGGTTATCCTGGCTGCCTTGAGGTCGAGGGGGTAGATCGTGGATATGGCGATGTTGTCGAGGAAAAGGTCGGTGTTGTTGTTGCGCCAGCCTGTGAGCCGCACGCTTACGGTTTTCCCTGCGAACTCGTCGAGGCGGCACAGGTGCTTGGTCCAGCCCATCGCGGGAGTGTATCTGTCGAACGTCCGTGTGGTGCCGTCGGTGGCGGTGACCACTACTTCAACCTCGTGGTCGGCGGGATCGGATCCTGCGATGTTGTAGGTGTAGTAGCTGAGGGTCGGTGAGGGGATTTTCGACAGGTCGATCAGCCCGGTGTGGAGAGTCGCTGCTCCCCCTATGCGGCCTGAGAGGAAGATCATTCCGTTGTCACCGTCGGAGGACGCCACGTCCTCGAAGTCGCGGGTCATCTGCCAGTAGTTGTTTCCTTCGCGTATTGTCGAGGTGGTTATGGTTGTTGCGCGGCCGTTGGCGAACGATTCGGCATAGGGCGCGTCATACGGGGTGCCCATCGGGACAGGATTGGCTGCGGAGGCAGCGGCCTCTCCCTGGATGGTCTTGGCTGTCACCGCGTAGGTGTAGAACTGCTGCGCGGGGGCTGCCTCCTCACCCTCGGCTGGCGCTTCGGGCGCGGGGAGGGTGTCTTCGTGTGAGAGGCCGGCGAGGTCTTCGGCCACCGTGGTCCATTCGCTCGAATAGATAGGCTTGCGTCTAACGTCGTATTTGATCAGGGAGGACGCTATCGGGTAGCCGTCCTTGTCAAGTGCCGGGGCGCTCCAGGTGACCAGCGCCTTGTCGACGGCGGTGTTTGCCGCTGTGACTTCTCCGGCCGGTGTCGGAACGTTTATGCCCACAAACGCGGTGGCCGATACGGGGTCGCCGCTGCCAGCTTCGGTGTAGGCTGTCACGGTGTAGGTGTAGAGGCCGTTGACGGCCACGTTGTCGGTGACGGTCTGGGGCGTGCCCGGTGTCGGATTCGTTATCGGGGGGAGAAGGTCTTCGCCGCGGCGGATTTCAATCTTGCTGAGCGATGCCAGCGTCGAGCCGTCCTTGGCTTTGTCGGGGGCGGTGAATGTTATGGTCGCTTTTTTGTCGCCTGTCGGATCCGGCGTTACTTTCAGGTCGGCTATTGCGGCTGGCGATACCAGGGCCACGCCGTTGAGAATTGTCAGGTTGGTGATTCCGAATTTCTGGCCGGGCTTGCCGCTGGCGTGGATGCCTATGAAATAGTCGCCTGTTGTGCCAACGTTGACCTCGGTGTTGAAAGTCCACAGGGAGTTGCCTCCGAGCTGGGGCAGCCCGGTCATAGGCAATAGCTCGGTGGTCATCGATGTGGGTTTCTTGTCGCTGCCGAGCTTTATCTCGAATGAGGCGGGAATCTCCGCGTAGTTGTATTTGTTCATCGTGAAGGTGACCTTGTAGGTCTTTCCGGCCTCGAAGCGGATCGACGGAGTGATAAGCCAGTCGTCGTTCTCGGCATTGCCGATCAGTGTTGGCGTTTTGGTGACCGCGTCGATTCCCTGGCCGTCGAGCTGCCTGAATGTGACGGTGGAAGTCTGGGGCGTCCATGTCGTGCCGTCGCCGTTGGTGTCCAGGACGGTGTAGCCGAGCGTTGCCAGGTCGTTGGTCTTGAAGTCGCAGGTGTAGTAGTTCCCCTGGGCGGACGCGTGTCCGGGCGACAGGAGCGCCGCCGCGAGAATAGCGCCGGAGATTCCGAAACGGAAGAGTCGGTGTTTCTGCATATGATTGGTGTTAATTGATGAATATCTTGACTGGTGTGCGGTTCGGGCATGCGATTATGTATATGCCGGGTTTGAGAGTGAAGCTGCCGGGACCATAGGCTGCTATGCGTCCGGCTATATCGCTGACGGAAGCGTCGGTCAGGATCGTGACGGTATTGCCGCGGACTGTATACTGGGTTTCCCGGGACGCCTCTTCCGCGACAGCTGCCATCGCGTCGGTGGTGACAGCCACGATGTTCGACCTCAGCGATTCGAGCGACCCGTTGCCGGCCACAAGCGAGTAATAATATGTGGTGGCGGGTTTCAGCCCTGTGACTCTGATGCTGGTCGCGTTGCCGGTCTGCCGCCCTTCGTACCCTTCCGCGTAAGCGTCGCGTAGCGGGCCGTAGGGTTCCAGGACCACGTCGTCGAGCGCGAGCGAACCTTTCGCCGCCCGGTTGAACACGATCGCTACCTTTTTGGCCGCGGTGTCGAAATCATATTCTCTGGTGGCTCCCCCCTTTTCCGATATAACCGGTTCCCGGACGGCTTCAAGCCACTCGCCACTGGCGAAGGTCATCACAGAGACTGTCTCCCCAGCCGTAGTCGAGTTCCCGCGGTGCCAGAAGGAGAGCCGTTTTACGCCGTCGGGGTATTCGGCGGATTCCAGCCGGTCGCCGTCGGCCGACAGGCGCAGCGACATTGGCGCCGCGCCGCAGTAACTCGCCATTCCGTAGGATCCGGCGGCGGTAGTCGACCATCCCGCGGGCAAGTCCTCGGCTCCGCCGTCGAACGCGGCGGTCACGGGCTCTGCCGTGGCGTTGACTTTCTCGTACACGTCGATGCGGTAGCCGGTGGCGTCGGTCATCGCATCCCACCGGGCGGTGAACGATGTGGCGGTGACATCGGAGGCATCGAGCGCCACCGGGGCGAAGTAGTCGAATGTGGGGTCGAGGGTTCTGAACGCCACCGGCTCGGACTCTCCGCTGCCGAAGAACCCGTCGTCGGCTGTCACGATGAACGAATAGTCGGTGGCGGGGGTTAGCCCTTTTATCCCCAGGGAAGTGGCTCCGTCCGTATGGCGCGGGTCTATGGAGACCCCGTCGGAGTAGACGCGTACGGTGTATCCGACAGCGCCGGGGACATCTTCCCACCGCGCCGTGAAACCTCCGGCGAGGATGTCGGTGGCTCTCAGGCCGGCCGGAGCCGCTATGTCGGGAGCGCCGCCGTTGAGACGCATGATGATTGTCCCGTCGGTGCGTTCGGTGATTTCGGTCAGTTCGCGGCTTGTGCTTATCCCTGCCCAGCTTTTCAGGGCCGGAGTGGTTGAGGCCGAGAGCGATGTGACCGCCGCCGCTCCCGGGAAGCAGTCGCCGTCGCGCGATTTTTCATCGCGGGTGCCGTCGGCCTCGATTATGTCCACATGGTTGTGCGCGGGGTCGTTGTTGAGGGTGTTGGTCCGCCATATCTCGGCATCGTAGTCGATGTGCCACACGAGCATCCCGTGGCCGGGGATGTGACTGTCCCATCCCGACTGCTGGCGGTTCTCGAGGATAAAGAACTCGTTGTCGTTCTCTGTGGGGATTATGTAGGCATTCCCCGCGTCCAGGGGCTTGATCGCGATGTTCCCTTTCTCCGGAAGCGGCGATGGTTCGGAATATCCGAGAGCCGACCGCTCCCAGGCCGAATACTGCGGCGGGGTGCATCCGTCGTTGTTATAAGGGCCGTAGTCCATGGCCGACCACGCGCCGGCCGTAAAGGTGCCTTCGGCGTATTTGGTGGAGTAAAGGTCGGGAAGCCCCATCACATGCGAGAATTCGTGGATGAATGAGCCGATGCCGACGGGGCGGTAGCCGCGTCCCTGGTCCGACAGTTCCCATTCGTTGACGCACGCGTAGCGGTCGAGCTTCACTCCGTCGAAAGTATAGCTCGCGCCAGGCTCGGCCGACGTTATCTTCCAGGCGTGGGGCCATACGCTCTCCGCGGGGCCGCCCGATGCCTCGCCCCTTCCGGCGTATACGACGAAGACGTTGTCGATCACCCCGTCGCCGTCGCGGTCGTACAGCGAGAAATCGACCTCCTGGTTCAGTTGGCGGCACCCCTCGATGGCCATTTTGTGCGGCGCGTTGTCCTGGTCGAACGCGTCGTTGCCGCCGTAAAATTCCCGGTTCTTCTGCAATGTCACCGGGCCGTACACGTCGAAAGTCGGGCGGAACAGGCCGTTTGATGAGTGGATGAACCAGTCGCGGGCGCTACCGGTGGCCCAGTAGTCCGAGAATCCTTCCTCGTTGAGCATACGTGTGAAATAGCCGGCGGGGTCGTCGAGATTGAATTTCGCATCCTGGTACTGCACGAGTATGACCACGGCCTTCTGCTCTCCCCTGGCCGGGAAGGTGGTGCCGGCGACCAGTCCCGCGACCTTGTTCGGTGCGTCGCGGCGCCGCTGGTCGAGCAGTCTCTTCCGCTCGGTGGCTCTGACGGGACGGTCCGAGGGGATAATCGCGCCGTCGGCCGATATGTCCGCTTTCACGAATGTTTCTCCTTGCCTGGTGAGAAGGGTGCCGTCGGCGTCGTTGACGTAATAGTGGAAGTTTTCGTCACCGACGAGGCGCACTGCCACCAGTCCTCCATTGCCGTCAGGTTCGTGATAGACGGTGCGTTTGGCGGGCATGGCGAGCGCGGTGGCGGCGCATAATGTCGAAAGCGGGATTGCCAGGAATGGTTTTAGAAATAGCGTGGTCTTCATCTGTCGCGTTTGTTCGGTAGAGACAACGGGAATTTGTCGCCGTGATAATCGACAAAGATAGCCTATTCCGCATAAATATCCAAAAAAATGCCGTGGAAAACAGGTTTTCCACGGCAAAATTATCTTTGAAATGTGTGTTGTGCGGCTTTTTGTCAGGCGTTGAATTTGTGGCAGGGGAGACCGAAGGCTTCGGCGACGGCTGGGAAAACCACGCGTCCCTCGACGATGTTGAGCCCCTGTTCGAGCGCCTTGTCTTCCAGGCATGCCTCGCACCATCCCTTGTCGGCGAGCTTGATGGCATACGGGAGGGTGGCGTTGGTGAGCGCCAGCGTGGATGTGAACGGAACGGCTCCCGGGATGTTGGCCACCGCGTAGTGCACTATGCCGTCGAGGGTGTAGGTGGGATTGGAATGGGTCGTGGGAGTGGAGGTCTCGAAACATCCGCCCTGGTCGATCGCGACGTCGACAAGCAGGGTGCCGGGGCGCATGAGTTTCAACATGTCGCGCGTGACGAGTTTCGGAGCCTTGGCTCCAGGAATCAGCACGGAGCCGATCACGAGGTCGGTCGTCGGCAGTTCTGTCTCTATGTTGTGGCGCGAGGAGAAGAGCGTCTTGACGTTTTTGGGCATTGTGTCGGCAACGTGGCGGAGGGTGGGCAGGTTTATGTCGGTGATTGTCACGTCGGCTCCAAGTCCGGCGGCCATTAGGGCGGCGTTGCGCCCCACCACGCCGGCGCCGAGAATCAGCACTTTCGCAGGTTTCACGCCCGGGACGCCTCCGAGCAGCACGCCGCGGCCTCCCTGGGGTTTCTCGAGGAAGCGCGCGCCCTCCTGCACCGACATGCGGCCTGCCACCTCGCTCATGGGCACCAGCAGCGGAAGCGAGCCGTCGGCCAGGCGCACTGTCTCGTAGGCGATGCACACAGCGCCCGAGCGTATCATGGCCTCGGTCAGCTCGCGGTCGCACGCGAAGTGGAAGTAAGTGAACACCACCTGGTCGCGCCGTATCAGCGGGTACTCCTGCTTTATGGGTTCCTTAACCTTGATTATCATCTCGGCGATGGCGTATACGTCCTCGATCGCGGGGAGAATCTTCGCGCCGGCGGCCTCGTACTCGGCATCGGCGAATCCGGAGCCTTCACCGGCGGTGTGCTGGATGTAGACGGTGTGCCCGTGGGCCACAAGTTCCTTAGCCCCGGCGGGGGTCACTGCCACTCGGTTCTCGTTGTTTTTGATTTCTTTGGGAACTCCGATAATCATGGTTTGATAGGTTTTAGGTGAAACAACGCAAATTTAACGCATAAATCTGTTTGTTTATACTGTTTATACCGAATATTTTTCTATGTTTCGCAACATAGCTTTTCAGCGCTGTTTTTGCGCCTTATGCGCGGAAAGTGCTAAATTCGCGTGAAATCGGAAACGAGTGTATGGGAAAGTTCGCGAACAAGATTCCGGCGTGGCTGTTCTCGGCGTTTGTGGTGGTGGCGATTCTGTGGCTGACACTGGCCAGGGAGCCGCTTCCGGAGACGTCGCTGCCGCGTATTCCGGGATTCGACAAGATAGGGCACGCGTGCATGTTCGGCGGCCTGTACTTTGCCATGGCGTTTGACTGGCGGCTCCACCACCTCCGGCTGGGAAACAGGAAATCCCGCCGCGGCCACGCCCTCAGGGCGGTGGTGCTGGCGGGATTATGCGTGGCGTTCGGCGGCGCGGTCGAACTGCTGCAAGGCTGGATGGGGCAGGGGAGAAGCGCCGACTGGCTCGATTTCGCGGCCGACGCGGCGGGGGTGCTCCTCTCTGTGGCGGTTACTCCGTGGGTGCTCCGGCGGATAGGGCTTGGCGCACGGCCTCGATGAGGTCGTCCCCCATCTTGTCGCGGCTGATGATCGTGCCGTCGGGGCCGAAAAGGATTATGCAGGGTATGGCTGGGATGCCGTAGAGGTCGGTGGGGACCGACTGGGCGTTGAGAATCTGCGGCCAGGGGAGCTTGTGCTGCTCGATGGCGCGGAGGGTGTTCTGGGGCTCGTCCCACACGGCCACTCCGAGCACCTCGAGCCCTTTCGGCCCGAACTCGTTCAGAATCTCCTTTATGACTTTCGTCTCGCGGATGCATGGACCGCACCACGAGGCCCAGAAGTCGACCAGGACGTATTTCCCTTTGCCCACATAGTCGGAAAGGCTTTGGCTCACGGAGTCGTTGGTGATGGTGAAATCGACGAACTTGTGGCCCGGTGTAGTGCGTTCCTTGGCCTCGGCGCTTGCCAGTAGTTTCTGCACGCGCTGGTATTTTTTCAGCGACGGGTGTTTCTCAAGCTCGGCTTTCAGTTCAGGGAGGGTCAGGGACCACGCGTCAGAGCAGAACATCATGTAACCTACCGGGTTGTCGATGTTCGCGAGCATCACCGAGTCTGACAGCGCGTCGTATCTGGCTTCGAGAGCCTCGAGCTTTTTCTCGGAGGTGGAATCCTGCGGAAGTGAGCGGGCCTGCGATATGATCTCCTCGGCCTTCTTCTGATAGCTGGCCACCACATCGTTGAGGGGCGATGACGGGGCTTTCGAGCCGCCGAATTCCATATCCGCGTTTTCGAGGATGAATGTGCCGCGGCGCTGGCCGTCGACGATAATCCGCACGGCTACCGGCTCGGCCACCTTGCCGGCGAATACCGCCTTGCTGTCCTCCACCATCACGGAATCTATCTTGGCATTGGTGTCGTAATTTACCAGGAAGGCCATCATCTCGTCATCCTCTTCCGGAAGCTGGACGGCCACGCGGTATCCGCCGTCGCCCTGCGCGGCGTTGGCCCCTGAGCATGCGGCGAGGATGGCGGCCGCCCCTATTGTTAAAAACCTTGATTTCATTTCAAAAAGTGCTTAAATTTTATTAAATTTGCGGCGGATATGGCTGATAAGCGTCTGTCGCCGGTGAAATTCGCCGACAAAGTAAGCCAAAAAATTGTTATAAACAGAAAAAATCACATTAAATATTCATAATCCAATGGATAGCCAGCAGCTTATTCCCGCCATTCTCGACAGCATACGCGCCAATTGGGAGCGCCCGGCTCTTTCGGATTTCGAAGGCAAGACATACAGATACAAGGATATCGCTCGGCACATCGCGGAGGTGAGGATTCTGTTCCGCGCGCTCGGGCTGTGCCCCGGCGACCGCGTGGCGGTCTGTGCAAAGAACTCCGCGGCGTGGGCGGTGACGTTCCTTGCCGGGCTTTCATACGGGGCGGTCGTGGTGCCGTTGCTCCACGAATTTCACCCCGACAGCGTGGAGACCCTGGTGACCCATTCGGAGGCAAGGGTGCTTTTCACCGAAAAGGCTATCGCCGACAAGCTCAACCAGGCAAACATGCCTCTGCTTGAAGCTGAAATACTGATGCCTGGGTTCGAGGTGGTTTTCTCCCGCAATCCGGAATTGACGGCTGCCGCGGAGTCGTTGGAGGAGGCGTTTGACAAGCTCTATCCCGAAGGTCTTGACCGAGAGACAATCGACTGCCACATACCCGATCCGGGCGAGATGGCGCTGATCAACTACACGTCAGGATCGACCGGCAACCCAAAGGGGGTAATGATCAGTTACAAGAATCTGTGGAGCAACGTAAGTTTCGGCCTCGCCCGCATAGACTTCCTGCTCCCCGGCGACTCGATGCTGAGCATGCTCCCGCTGGCGCATATGTACGGGCTGGTGTTCGAGTTCCTGTTCCCCTTCTGCCGCGGATGCCATATCACGTTCCTCGGCCGCGTGCCGTCGCCCAACCTCGTGCTGAGGGCGTTCGCGGCCACCAGGCCTAAATTGGTCATAACGGTGCCGCTGGTGATAGAGAAAATCGTTCGGACCAAAGTATTCGCGACGCTCAAAAAGCCCGTCATGCGGTTGCTGACGGCCATACCCGGCATACGCTCTCTAATCTACAAAAAAGTGCGCGGGCAGTTGCTCGCCGCTTTCGGCGGGGAGTTGCGCCAGCTGATTCTCGGCGGGGCGGCGCTGTCGCCCGACGTGGAGGACTTCCTGCGCAAGATCCGCTTCCCCTTCACCGTGGGCTACGGCATGACCGAGTGCGCCCCGCTTATTACCTACGAGTGGTGGGAGACAGCCCGCCCGCGGTCGTGCGGTCGGCTGACGGCCCGCATGGAGGCCCGGATCCTTTCCGACGACCGGTTCAACGTGCCCGGGGTGCTCTTCGTGAGGGGGGACAACGTGATGATGGGATATTACAAGAACCCCGAGGCCACCGAGGACGCGCTCTGCCCCGACGGGTGGCTCAAGACGGGCGACATATGCACCATCGACCGCGACGACTACATCTACATCCGCGGCCGCGACAAGAATATGATTCTGACCTCTTCGGGCCAGAATATCTATCCCGAAGAGATAGAGAACGTCATCAACCGGCAGCCGATGGTGGCCGAGTCGGTCGTGGTCGACAGAGAAGGCCGCGTGGTGGCCCTGGTGCACCCCGACTACGAGGCGGCCCGCAAAGCGGGGATGACGCCCCGCGAGGCCGACGGTGCCGTGATTTCGGCACTCCCGGCAATCAACCGGCTCCTGCCACCATATGCCCGCGTCTCGGAAATCGAAATCCGTCCCGAGGAGTTCGAGAAAACTCCCAAGCACTCCATACGCCGCTTCCTTTACAAGTAGCCGCGGTAATGCCTCGTGCCCCTCTCCGCATCCATGGCAATCGAATTCAGTAAAAATTATTTACAATAAACCACAATTCACATTTACTTGACAATGAAAACATTTAGAATTCTTGGCACCGCGGCGTTATGCGCGGTGCTCGTTCCGGCTCTCGCGTCGTGCGGCGACGATGATGACGAACCCGGCGGCGACGGAACCGGCGGCGTGGTCGAAATCGAGGGGGAGCGCCTCTCGTCGGTAGCGGGCGTGACCATCGACTACGATTCCAAAGGACGCGTGTCGAAACTCACCGACAACTATGGCAACGACTGGGAGATTGACTATGCCAAAGGCACGCTCAAAGGCTCCGATAGCGACCCGGAGGATAACTACAAGGTGAAGTTCAACGGCAAGGGCTACATAGCCGAGCTGAAATCCTCGTGGAGCTACACCGAAACAGAGGGAGGAGACAAGTATAGCTACAATGGTAGCGGCACGGTCTCGTTCTCCTACAACGGTAGCGGCTGCCTGACGAAAGTCACAAGCTCGATGTCGGGGACCGGCAAAAACCTGACCGAAGGCATTAGCGGCAGATTTTCCGAGAGTTATACCATAACCCTCACATGGAAGGACGGCAACCTTGTGAAAGCTGTCGAGAAAGGTACCGAGAACGACAACGGCGACAAGGATACCTGGCGCGACGACACAACCATCGATTACTCGTCGACGCCTAACGAATACCGCCAGCTGACGTTCGCCGTTTCGGGGGTAGCCAACAATGCGACCGTCATGCAGGTCCTTGGCGTCGCCGGCCTTTTCGGCAAAGGCACAGCCGAGCTTCCCACCCGAGTCAGCTCCGTCGACGAAGAGGGATATTCCAGCACCTCGAACTGCTCCTATACCCTACGCCCCAACGGATCTGTAAGCATCGAGAGAGACGGTTACAACACCTACTACTACAACTACGAGGAGATTTCCCGCGGCTTCGCTCCGGCCGACGCCGCCAGTCTCCGCCTCTCCGCCCCGCGCGCTCTCTTCGCGCGTCATTCCCGCCGCTGAGGCTCAGGGCACTACGCCTTTATAAAAAGGTAGCATTATCGGTAAATTGCAGGGACGCGATACATCGCGTCCGCATCCGAATGGCTTCAACCACTTAAATGCCATTATATTATGCGGACGCGATGTATCGCGTCCCTACAATTCGCTCGGTAATCGCGCAGTTCGGTAACACCTTCCTTTTTTCATTTCCACATATTTACCAGCGGGATTCTTTTCGAGCCGCCGCGTGCTAATTCGGGATTTTGTTGTAACTTTGCACCTTGAAAAAGAAGAATTAGTAATAAACGCAAGATGCAGAACATCCGCAACATCGCAATCATCGCCCACGTGGACCACGGCAAAACCACGCTGGTCGACAAGATGCTTCTGGCCGGAAATCTCTTTCGCGAGAATCAGAATACCGGCGAATTGATCCTCGACAACAACGACCTGGAGCGCGAGAGAGGCATAACGATTCTCTCCAAAAACGTTTCCATCAACTATAAAGACACAAAGATAAACATTATCGACACCCCGGGGCACGCCGATTTCGGCGGCGAGGTTGAGCGCGTGCTCAACATGGCCGACGGCTGCCTCCTGCTCGTCGACGCTTTCGAGGGCCCGATGCCGCAGACGCGGTTCGTGCTCCAGAAAGCCATACAGATGGGGTTGAAGCCCGTGGTGGTCATCAACAAGGTCGACAAGCCCAACTGCCGCCCCGACGAGGTACAGGAGATGGTTTTCGACCTTATGTTCAACCTCGACGCCACGGAGGAACAGCTCGACTTCCCCACCATCTACGGCTCGGCCAAGAACGGCTGGATGAGCACCGACTGGAAGACCCCCTCGGAAAACATCGTTCCGCTGCTCGACACTATCATCAAGCATATCCCGGCCCCGACAACCATCGAGGGTGACCCCCAGATGCTCATCACCTCGCTCGACTTCTCGAGCTACGTCGGCCGTATCGCCGTGGGCCGCGTCCACCGCGGAACCCTCCGCGAGGGTATGGAGATCGGCCTCTGCAAGAAGGACGGCTCGGTCGTGCGTCAGAAAATCAAGGAGCTGCACACGTTCGAGGGGATGGGGCGCAAGCGGGTCACCGAGGTTTCCTCAGGCGACATCTGCGCCCTTGTCGGCATCGAGAATTTCGAGATCGGCGACACTGTCACCACTGTCGAGAATCCGGAACCGCTTCCCCGCATAGCCATCGACGAGCCTACGATGTCGATGACATTCACCATAAATGACTCGCCGTTCTTCGGCCGCGACGGCAAATATGTCACCTCGCGCCACATCCACGACCGCCTTATGAAGGAGCTTGACCGCAACCTGGCGCTCCGCGTCGAGAAAGGGAGCGACGAGGACAAGTGGACGGTTTTCGGCCGCGGCGTGCTGCACCTATCGGTGCTTATCGAGACGATGCGCCGCGAGGGCTACGAGCTGCAAGTCGGTCAGCCGCAGGTAATCGTGAAGACCATCGACGGCGTGAAGTGCGAGCCGGTGGAGATGCTCACAATCAACGTCACCGAGGAGTACGCCTCGAAGATGATCGACATGGTTACGCGCCGCAAGGGCGACCTCGTGTCGATGACGACCCAGGCTGACCGCTCGCACATGGAGTTCATAATCCCCTCGCGAGGCATCATCGGCCTGCGCAACAACGTGCTGACAGGCTCCGCCGGCGAGGCCATCATGGCCCACCGCTTCCTCGAATACCAGCCCTGGAAGGGGGACATCGAACGCCGCACCAACGGCTCGCTGATCGCCATGGAGGGTGGCACGGCCTATGCCTACGCCATCGACAAGCTCCAGGACCGCGGACGCTTCTTCATCTTCCCGCAGGACGAGGTCTATGCCGGGCAGGTCGTGGGCGAGAGCGCAAAGGACAAGGACATAGTGATCAACGTCACCAAGTCGAAAAAGCTCACCAACATGCGTGCCTCCGGCGCCGACGAGAAGGCCAAGATCGTGCCCCCGGTGGTGTTCTCCCTCGAGGAAACCCTCGAATACATCAAGGAGGACGAGTACGCCGAGATAACCCCCAACCACATCCGCATACGCAAGATCATCCTCGACGAGCTTGAGCGCAAGCGCGCCAACCGTTCCGAGGGATAATAACCATAAATCGAAGCCTCTATGTGCGCAATGAAGCCCTCCATACCCAAAGGCACCCGCGATTTCTCCCCCGCCGAAATGGCCCGGAGGAACTATATATTCGACACCATACGCTCGGTGTTCCGCCTCTACGGATACAACCCCATCGAGACCCCGGCGATGGAGAATCTCTCAACCCTTATGGGGAAGTACGGCGAGGAGGGTGACAAGCTCCTCTTCAAGATTCTCAACTCGGGCGACTTCCTCCGCGGCGCCGACCCTAAGCTCATAGAGGCCGGCGACTGCAACCGCCTGGCGGCCCAGCTTTGCGAGAAAGGGCTGCGCTACGACCTGACGGTGCCTTTCGCACGCTATGTCGTGCAACACCGCAACGAGTTGCAGATGCCGTTCAAGCGCTTCCAGATTCAGCCCGTGTGGCGCGCCGACCGCCCGCAGAAGGGGCGCTACCGCGAGTTCTACCAGTGCGACGCCGATGTTGTGGGGTCTGACTCGCTGGTCAACGAAATCGAGCTGTTGCAGATTATCGACGAGGTTTTCCGCCGCTTGAAAATACGCATCATCCTCAAGCTCAACAACCGCAAGGTTCTGGCCGGAATCGCCGAGCTGATCGGCGCTCCCGACAAGATTGTTGACATAACGGTGGCGATTGACAAGATTGACAAGATCGGTCTCGACAACGTTAACGCCGAACTGGCCGAGCGGGGCCTGACTGCCGAGCAGATCGCGGCGCTGACCCCGATTCTGCAAATCTCCGGCACCGTCGAGGAGCGCCTGGCGCGCCTGGGCGGGCTGCTTGCCTCTTCGGAGGAAGGAACGCGCGGCGTGGAGGAGCTGAGAGAAGTGGTCGAAGGAACGCTGTCGCTCGGGCTTGACGCTGAGCTTGACCTCGATGTGTCGCTTGCCCGCGGCCTCAACTACTATACCGGGACCATCATCGAGGTGAAGGCCGCCGATGTGGCCATCGGTTCCATTACCGGCGGAGGCCGCTACGATAACCTTACCGGTGTGTTCGGCATGCCGGGCCTCTCGGGAGTGGGGATCTCGTTCGGCGCCGACCGTATCTACGACGTGCTCAACGCCCTCGATCTGTACCCTTCCGAGGCCCGCACCGCGACCCGGGTGATGTTCGTCAACTTCGGAAAGGCGGAAGCCGCCGCGGCGATGAAGATGCTCAAAGAGATGCGCGCCGCCGGAATCGCCGCGGAGATGTACCCTGACGCCGCCAAGATGAAGAAGCAGATGGGCTATGCCGACGCGCTTTCCATACCCTTCGTTGCCCTCGTGGGAGAGACCGAGGCTGCCGAGGGGAAGCTCAACCTCAAGAATATGGCTACCGGAGAGCAGGTTATGCTCACCCCGTCCGAGGCTGTGGACTTCGTTAACAAGAACCTGTAATCCCCTCTCTGTCGATAATGAAAAAAATAGTTGCCATAATACTGCTCTTAGCGGCTTTCGGCCCGGCTCTGATTGCCTGGGGCGAGTTCCGCTGGGGCCCTACGGCCGGTATCGCCATTTCCAACCTGAAATACAAGCAGACCCTGTTCAAAAAAGACCAGCAGGTCGGTCCGCAGGTGGGGGTGATGGGCGAGATGATGTTCCCGGGTCTCGGCTTCGGCATCGACTTCGGGGCGATTTACTCGATGGAGGGTGCCAGGCTGCATCTCGGTGACCAGCCGGTATGGGGCGATTCCTACAACGGCCAGAAAGGCTACGGCACTTCGCGCCTGTTCCTCCATATGATTGACATTCCCATAAACCTGCGCTTCAAGTGGACACGCATGAACGGCCTTGAGGAGTACTGGGCTCCGTATGTTTTCGGCGGACCTGTGGTCTCGCTTCTCGTCGGTCACAGCGACATAAAGGTGATCGACAATCCCTTCGGTTCCATTGGATTGCAATGCGGCGTGGGCTTCGAGATCAAGAAGCGCTTCCAGGTGCAGGCCTCCTACCTTTGGGGCATGACCTACTGCACGCGAATGGAGAAGCTGGTCGATGTCTCCGGCCAGGCCCGCGTCTGGTCGGTACGTGTCGCCTACCTCTTCTGAATCGCGGCCCACGCTGAATCGCACATTGGACGATGTAGGGACGCGGCGTGCCGCGTATGATTTCGTAATATCAGTATTTTACGCGGCACGCCGCGTCCCTACAACTCAAAGGTTATTGCCGAGTAAGTGACCTATAACAATCATACTGAAAATCTGATGCTGATCACTGATATTCTCTCTCTCTTGCGCCGCGGCGCGGCTGCCGCGGTAGCCGCGGTGTCGCTCGCGGCAGCGCCTGCGGCTTTGGCTGCCGACAACGACGGACACTATTTCCCTTATCCGGTGCCGCCGGAAAGTTTGCAGACGCTGACGGAGCGCACCAACTTCCTGCTCGAGCACTTCTGGGAGCGCTGCAATATAAAGTCTGCCTTCTCTTCGCTTCCCAAGATGCGCGAGGCGTTCAACGACTATGTGCAGTTTATGCCCTACGCCGATGCCGCGGTGGTGCACGCCTCGATCGACAACCTGATAAAGCAGGTTCAGAAAAACCCTCGCAATCTCCTCGCCCTCGGCGAAATGGCCGAGGGGGCGCTTTACAGCGACACGGCGCTGGTGCTCTGCGACGAGTGCTATCTGCCTTTCGCCAAAGCTGTGGCCGCGAACAAGAAGATTGCCGCCGCCGACAAAGCCCGCTTCGCCTACCAGGCCGGGGCGCTCCAGGGGTCGCAGATCGGTATGGAAGCGCCCGATTTCACTTTCACCACCCCCGAAGGGGAAAGCAAGACCCTGGCCGAGGTGGCCAGGGGGGCCTACGTCGTGTTGTTCTTCAACGACCCGGAGTGTGACGACTGCGAGTTGGCCCGGGTGCGCCTCTCTGCCGATATGAACCTGAACGACCTTATCGACATGGGGCAGATACGGGTGGTCAGCATACTCCCCGCAGAGCCTTCCGAGGAGTGGAAGGAGAAAGCCGCTTCTTACAGCAAGAAATGGGTCGTTGGCGCGGCTGCCAATGTTGATGAAATCTACGATATGCGCGTCTCCCCGGTGATCTACTACCTCGACGGTAACCGCTGTATTCTCTCGAAGTCGCTCGACACTGACGGACTGAAAGAGGGTTTCCGCGTGGTCAACGAAAAGTTAAAGGCCCGCGGCAAATGAGAATAGCGATGCTTCTTTCGGGTGGCGTAGACAGCGCCGTGGCCGCCTATCGCCTGATGGAACAGGGGCACGACCTGCACCTGTTCTACATCCGCATCGGCATGGACGAGGATGAGGGTGACTGCGCCGCAGAGGAGGATATCGAGATGTGCCGCTGCATAGCGAAGCGCTATAACCTCCCGTTCGACATCGTCACGCTGCACCAGGAGTACTGGGACAACGTTATGGAGTACGCCCTGCGCACCGTCCGCGAGGGGCTTACGCCGAACCCCGACATCATGTGCAACAAGATGATCAAGTTCGGCTTCTTCGAGCAGCGGTGGGGGCATGAGTTCGACCTCACGGCCACCGGCCATTACGCCTCTACCGTGGAGCGCGACGGCAAAAAATATCTCGCCACCGCGGTCGACCCCGTAAAAGACCAGACCGACTTCCTGGCCCGCATCACTTACGACCAGCTCCGACACCTGACATTCCCACTTGGCGACATACCCAAGAGCCGCGTGCGCGAGATAGCCGTCGAGACACGCATGCCCAACGCTTTCCGCAAGGACTCGCAGGGGATTTGCTTCCTTGGCAAGATTAACTACAACGACTTCATCCGCCGCCACCTCGGCGAGCGCCCCGGCCCGATTATCGAGATCGAGACGGGCCGCAAGCTCGGCGAGCACCGCGGCTACTGGTTCCACACCATCGGCCAGCGCAAGGGCCTGGGGCTGAGCGGCGGCCCCTGGTTCGTGGTGAAGAAAAACGTGCGCGACAACGCCGTCTACGTATCCCGCGGCTACGACACCGAGAGGCAGTATGGCCGGCTGCTACATATCCAGGAAACAAAGTTTATAACGGAAGACCCCTGGGGCGACGACTGCCGCGGCGTGGAAATCACATTCAAGAACCGCCACACCCCCGAGTTCACCCCCGCGCACCTCACGCGGCTCGACGACGGCGAGTACGTCATCGAGTCCGCCGAGAAAATCCAGGGCATCGCCCCCGGCCAGTTCGCCGTCATCTACGACCCCACCCGCGCCCTCTGCCTCGGCTCCGGCATCATCACCGGCCGCCCCCTCCGCTAACCAACCCTTTAATTGATATAATAATGATGAAAAACATTGTTTTGGCCCTGGCCGTTCTCTTCTCCTTACAGATCGCTTCGTCGCAGGTGATACCAAATGGTGTTTATTATATCTTTTCCGCTGTCGATGGCCATTACGCCATTGACGATTACGGGAGCAATGCTTTCAATGGCAACAATATAAATCTGTGGACTTTCAACAAGACCAACGCTCAGAAATGGAAAGTCGAGAACAGGAACGGGGGTATAATTCTGCGGAGCGCCGTTAACAACAATTTCGTTATCGACGACAATGGATGCAATGTGTATAACGGTAACAATATCCATTTGTGGGAATACAACGGCACTAATGCCCAGTTGTGGTATCCTGAGCGCGTCAGCTCGAAACGGGAATTATTTGTGCTGCGTAGCTCGCTCAACCGCAACTTCGTGATAGATGTCAACGGGTGCGGCATGTTTGACGGCAACAATATTCAGTTATGGGAGTATAACGGCACCAATGCTCAGAAATGGGTGTTCCTCAAAGTCGGCGAAGTAGAATTTGACGACCTTATGTTCGACATATTGTTCGGAGGTAATTAACGTGAGTCTGGCATAGGTAATACGGGCCGTGAGCTTTTCCCGATTTTCACCCAGTCCTCGCGGAAACTGGGGTTGGTGAGTATGTAAACGAAACCGGGGTCTTTCATTAGAGGTTCTGTTTTAACGGGGTGTACAACATTACAAAGGTAACCATTATTTTGTTGCCGTACAAACACAATTAAGCGAATTGGATAATTGGATTATGCGTTGGCGGAATTAGATTGTTTCGTGATATTCACCCCCGATTGTAGGGACGCGATACATCGCGTCCGCCCAAAACAGGCAAATAGCAAAGGGTTTTGATCGATCGGGGTTATGCTGGTGCGGACGCGATGTATCGCGTCCCTACAATTTGCTGGTATCGACCTCTGCTGACACATATCCTCTACCGGATATAATAAATTGGGGGGCAGGGACGTTAAAAAGGTATGAGTTTTGAAGAATCCAACCGACAGAGCGACGACGGGCGGGTGCGCCTGCGGGTGCTCGGAATATCATACAGCCAGATTCAGAGCGGGGCCTACGCGCTGATTCTGGCACAGGCCGACGGGCCTTACCGCATCCCGGTGGTCGTAGGCGCGGCCGAGGCGCAGTCGATCGCCATAAAGATGGAGGGGATCGTGCCTCCGCGGCCGATGACCCACGACCTCTTCGCCTCCCTGGCGCAGGCCTACGGGGTGGTGCTCCGCGACGTGTTCATCCACAAGTTCGAGGACGGGATTTTCTCCTCGGAACTGACGTTTGTCGACGGCCAGGGGCGGGAGGTGGTGCTCGACGCGCGCACCTCCGACGCCATAGCGATAGCTATGCGTACCAAGGCTCCGATTTTCACCACCCGCGAGATTCTCGCCGAGACAGGCTTCCTCATGGAGGTCAAGGAGGCCGAGGAGCTTCCTTCCGACAGCGAAATCGCCGAGGCCATGTCGCAGCCGAAACTCGAAAATCTCGCTATGGAGGAGCTTGAACGGGAGCTTGCCCGGCACATCGAACAGGAGGAATACGAGGAGGCAGCCAAAGTGCAGGCTGTGATCAACGCCAAGAAGGCGGGTAACGCCTGACGTTTTTTAGCATAAAAGCCCCGGAGTTCTAACTTTTGGGGCTTATAATTTTCCCCAACGGCGGGAAAAACGTAAATTTGCATACTAACAACTCAGAAAACTGAAATGAATACACTCAAACCGCGGCTCGCGGTGCTGAACTTCCTGGAATTCGCCGTGTGGGGCGCTTATCTGACCTCGCTGGGTAACTTCCTGTTTAAAAACGGACTGGGCGACCAGATCGGCTGGTTCTACGCCATGCAGGGCATCGTGTCGCTGTTCATGCCCTCGATTGTCGGCATCGTGGCCGACCGCTGGATCCAGGCGCAGCGCATGCTGAGCCTGTGCCATCTCGTCGCCGGTGTGTTCATGGCGTTGGCCGGACTTTACTGCGCGGTGACTTCGGATGTGTCGTTCGGCCCGCTGTTCGCTCTGTATTCTGTTTCCGTGGCCTTCTTCATGCCAACTATCGGCCTCAACAACTCGGTGGCGTTCAACGCCCTGACAAAGGCAGGGATGGACACTGTGAAGGATTTTCCCCCGATACGCATCTTCGGCACCATCGGATTTATATGCGCGATGCTGCTGGTCAATTTCGCCGGACCCGCTGACGCGAAGTTCCAGACCACCTATATGCAGCTCTTCGTTTCCGCCGCCCTTAGTTTTGTGATGGTTTTCTATGCTCTGACAATGCCGAAATGCCCGACCAACAAGGCTCCGCTGACAGGAAACTGGGTTGACCGTATGGGGCTGCGCGCCTTCACCCTCTTCAAGAAGAAAAAGATGGCGGTGTTCTTCATTTTCAGCATGCTGCTCGGCGTGTCGTTGCAGATTACCAACGGCTATGCCAACCCCTACATAACGTTCTTCAAGGATCTCCCGGAGTTCGCGAACGCCTGGGCAGCGCAGAACGCCAACGCCCTGATTTCCCTCTCGCAGGTCAGCGAGACTTGCTGCATACTTCTCATTCCTTTCTGCCTTAAACGTTTCGGCATAAAGGGTGTTATGCTTATGTCGATGTTCGCGTGGGTGCTCCGCTTCGGCCTCTTCGGCCTGGGCGACCCAGACGGGATGCTATGGATGTTCGTCCTGAGCTGCATTGTCTACGGCATCGCGTTTGACTTCTTCAACGTCAGCGGCGGCCTCTACGTTGACAAGGAGACCTCTCCCGAAATACGCAGTTCCGCCCAGGGGCTGTTCATGATAATGACCAACGGCCTCGGCGCGACTATCGGCACTCTCGCGGCAATGGCGATAGTGAACCATCACGTCGTCGCTACCGCTCCGCTGGCCGAACAGCTCGAAGGTTGGCGCGACTCGTGGATGATTTTCGCCGGTTACGCGCTGGTTGTGGCGATACTGTTCTGGATTGTATTCCGCGACAAGAAGGAGAAGGTGAGCGCTGATGAAATCAGGGAAGCTGAGGGAGCGGAGTCTCCCGCCGACGGATTCGTGGGCTGATGCCCGATTCCGGCATGCCCCCTCTGATTCTCCACAGACAGATACTTAACCAACAACCGATTCCTAACCTGCCGTGATTCAGTTTTTTGCCCCCGATATAACCACCGACCACAGGCTTCCCGAACAGGAAACTTCCCACTGTGTGAAGGTGCTGCGCCATGTTCCAGGCGACGAGATTACCGTTGTCGATGGAAAGGGATGGCGCTACCGCTGCCGCCTGACCGAAATCGCCGGCAAACGCGCTGAGGTCGAAATCGTCGACGAGGAGTTTGTAAAACCATATTGGCGCGGCGGCATAACGCTCGCCGTGGCTCCGACGAAGCATCTCGACCGCATGGAATGGCTCGTGGAGAAACTGACCGAAATAGGTTTTGACCGCTTCATCCCTCTGCTTTGCCGCTATTCCGAACGCAAGGAGCTTAAAACCGAGCGCCTGGAGAAAATAGCCGTCTCGGCCATGAAGCAGAGCCTCAAAGCCACGCTCCCGGCCATCGACCCTATGACCCCCTTCAAGCGCTTCATCGCCGAATCGGTCCGCATACCCCAGCGGTTCATCGCATATTGCGACCCTTCCGTCCCCAGGCGCCTTTTCTGTAATGAGTACAATCCGCTAAAAGACGCTGTCATACTGATCGGCCCCGAAGGTGATTTCTCGCCGGACGAGATCGCGATGGCCCTCGATGCGGGTTTTGCCCCCATCAGCCTCGGAGAGGCACGCTTGCGCACTGAGACCGCCGCCCTCGTAGCCTGTCAGACTTGTCACACTATACAACTTACAACAGACTTTCCCTAATGGAATTTGACCTTCAGAAATATCTTTACGACACCCCTGACGGAAATTTCTTCCTGCTCGCCGGGCCGTGTGTCATAGAAAACGAGGCGATGGCCCTCGACATAGCCACCCGGGTGAAAGCCGTCACGGACCGCCTCGGCATACCGTATGTGTTCAAGGGGAGCTACCGCAAGGCCAACCGCTCGCGGCTCGACTCGTTTACCGGCATCGGCGACCTCGAGGCCCTCGCCATACTGAAAAAGGTGCGCGAGACGATTGGGGTGCCGGTGGTGACCGACATACATACCGCCGACGAGGCCAGGTTCGCCGCCGAGTTCGTCGACATGCTCCAGATTCCGGCCTTCCTCTGTCGCCAGACCGACCTCCTTGTCGCGGCGGCCAAAACGGGCAAGATGGTGAACATCAAGAAGGGGCAGTTCCTCTCTCCCGAGGCGATGCGCTTCGCCGTGCAGAAGGTGCGCGACGCGGGGAATCCGCGGGTCGCCATAACTGAGCGCGGCACCACGTTCGGCTACCAGGACCTGATTGTCGATTACCGCGGCATACCCGAGATGAAGAAGAACGGGTGCCCGGTGATTCTCGATGTCACTCACTCGCTCCAGCAGCCCAACCAGACCGAGGGGGTGACGGGGGGGCGTCCCGAGATGATCGAGACTGTCGCGCTCGCCGGAATAGCGGCGGGATGCGACGGCATCTTCATCGAGACCCACCAGAATCCCGCGGTGGCCAAGAGCGACGGCGCGAACATGCTCCGTCTCGACCTGCTCCCGGGCCTGTTAGAGCGTCTGACGACGCTCCGTATGGCCGTAAACACCTTTAAAAGTAATTGTCAATGAATCTTCGCAGCTTATTCGCCGCCGCCATATTCGCCGCCGCCACCGCTGCTCCGGCTTACGCCCAGCAGGGGCTGGACAACCCTATGACCCGCGCCATGATGGAGGTGTACAACCAGGAACTCGCGGCAAACCCGCAGTCATATGAGGTGTACTTCCGCCGCGCCAACGAGTATTATAAGTTCAACCAGTACCTGCGCGCCCTTTCCGACGTGGATAATGCCATAAAGTACGCTCCCGCGGCCGACACCGAGTTCCTCTACGAGGCCCGTTTCCTCCGCGCCGAGATCTACCAGATGCTCGGCAAGCACCGGGAGGCGCTCGACGATTTTGCAGAGGCGCTGAAACTCGATCCCTCGTCGTTCCTGGCGCTTTACCAGAAAGCCAACTCGGAGTACGAGCTCGGAATGTATGCCGACGCCAAGAGCGATTATAACCGCATGCGGGCCATGAACCCGCGCAGCGCCGAGGCGCTGACCGGCCTGGCCCGCGTCGCCGTCAAGGAGAACAACCTCGGTCTCGCGCAGCAGTATATGGATGATGCCGTGCGCATGATGTCGTCCGACAGCGACATTTTCGTGCGCCGCTCGTCGGTGCGCCGCATGCTCGGCGACAACACCGGGGCTGTCGAGGACCTCATAATGGCCATTTCCATCGACTCCAATTCGCGCGCGATCCAGGAGCTCGCGAATATAGGCAACGCCGACTATCCGGCGGTGATCACCGGTCTGAGCAGCGCTATCAGCCAGGCTCCCGACCAGCCGATGCTTTACTACCTGCGCGGCTTCATCGCCCAGGCCCACGCCCACTATCTCTCGGCCATCGACGACTACCGCAAGCTGGTCGACAACAATATGTACAACTACCCCGGGATATACGGCGCTTTGGGCGAGTGCTATTTCAGACTTTGCGACTACGACCGAGCCCTGGAATATGTAAACCAGGCGATAGGCATGGATCCGGCGAACCCTGAATACAACACTACTCTCTCGCGCATACGCCGCGCCATGGGCGACAACGCGGCGGCTCTGAAAGCGGTCGATTTCGCTCTAAGCGACGCTCCGGCCAACCGCGCCGCGCTTACCGAAAAAGGTCTGGTGCTGTACGCCCTCGGGCGTTTCGACGAGGCCTCGGGTATTTTCGGCGAGCTTATAATGGACAATCCGGAGGACGCCATGAGCTATATGCTCCAGGCATGGACGGTTAACGACGGCCTCGGCAAGAGCCGCGACGCCGTTCATATATATAAGAGGATGCTCGACGCTTTGCCCGCGGAATCGGAGAACGCCAAGGGGGAGCACGTCACTTCCTCCGCGACCCTCCGCGGCTTCGCTCTGCTTTTCACAGGAGACACTGCCGGCGCGCTCCGCTGGGCCGACGACCTGCTACGCGATAACAGTGATTCCGACGGCTCGCTGAACTACCTTGCGGCGTGCCTCTACGCGCAGGCCGGCGAAGCCGACAAGGCGATGGCCTGCGTCGACCGTTCGCTCGGCCGGGGCTACGCCAGCCTGTACGACTGGAAGAATAACGACGCCGGCCGCGTGAGCGTGGCTCCGCTGCGGAAAGACCCGCGTTTCGCCCAGGCGCTCGAATCCTATTCCTATCTTTTCAAGTGACGCTGACTTTGTAAACACCCCTCTTAGGCTGATGAAGCAGAGAGTCCTTATAGCAAACAAGTTCTATTATCCCCGCGGGGGCGATTGCGTGTGCTCGCTGAACCAGGAGCGGCTTCTCGCCGACAGGGGACACGAGGTGGCGGTCTACTCCATGCTCTATCCCGACAATCTGCCGTCGCGGTGGAACGCCTATTTCGCCTCGCCGGTGGATTTCGGCGGCTCGGCGAAAGAGAAACTCCGCGCGGCTGCGCGCGCGATGGGGTGGGGCGATATAAGGGCTTCGTTCGCCGCCATACTTTCCGACTTCAAGCCCGACGTGGTGCATTTGCAGAACATCCACAGCTACCTGTCGCCGCAGCTTGCGGTGATGGCATGCGAGGCAGGAGCGAGGGTCGTGTGGACCCTTCACGACTTCAAGCCCGTGTGCCCTTCGTACGGGTGTCTGCGCGACGGCAAACCCTGCGAGGAATGTTTCTCGACGAAGCTCCCGGTACTGCGCCACCGCTGTATGAAAGGCTCGCTCGCCGCGAGCGCTCTCGCGTGGCTGGAAGCCGTGCGTTGGAACCGCCGCAGGCTGGAGGGTGTTGTCGACAGATTCATATGCCCCAGTGAGTTTATGGCCGCCAAAATGGCACAGGCCGGATTTTCCTCTGCCAAACTGCTGGTCAACTGCAACTTTGTCGGATTCGACAAGATGGAGGCGTTTTCCTCCGCCGAGGCGGTCGGCGCCGAGGGCCGGGGCGACTATTTCTGCTATGTGGGACGCCTCTCGGAAGAGAAAGGTGTGGAGTCGCTGCTCGCGGCAGCCGCTAAACAAACCGTGGAGCTGAGAATCGCCGGCGACGGGCCGCTTGGTCAAATCCTCCGCGACCGGTACGCCTCATGCGGCAGCATACGGTTCCTCGGGCGCCAGGATCCGGGCCAGGTTGTCCGGCTGCTCCGCGAAGCCAGGTTCTCCGTCATGCCCTCGATTTGCTACGAGAACAACCCGCTCGGCGTAATCGAGTCGCTGTGCGCCGGAACCCCTGTCGTGGGCGCTGAAATCGGCGGCATACCCGAACTTATAAAGCCCGGACGCGACGGGCTTACGTTTGAGAGCGGCAATGCCGGCGCTCTCGCTGAAACCATCGCGCGCGCGTATTCCGCTTCCTGGGACTACGCGGCGATTCGCTGCGGCGCGTTGCCGCGGTTCTCGGCCGACAGGCACTACCGCGTGCTCATGGAAGCCTATTCTTCAAACTGACATACCCGACGCCGGCCGCCACGGCGGCATACGGTGATTCCTATAAGCATTGACAATGAACGCTATACAGCCAACCGACGCTTCGATAATCCTGACATACCGCTGCCCGATGCGGTGCAAGATGTGCAATATCTGGCAGAATCCCACCGACAAGAAGGAGGAGATTCGGGCGGAAGACCTCCGCTCCCTCCCGCGGCTTAAATTCATCAACCTGACTGGCGGCGAGCCTTTCGTGCGCGAGGACTTGCCGGAGATTGTCGAGGAGTGCTTCCGCCATACCGACCGCATCGTCATTTCAACCTCCGGCTGGTTCGACGACCGCGTGATAGCCCTCGCCAAGCGCTTCCCGAACATCGGCATCCGCATCTCCATCGAGGGATTGAGCCGCAAGAACGACGAACTCCGCGGCCGCGACGGCGGTTTCGACAAGGGGCTGCGGACTCTGCTTACGCTCAAAGAGATGGGTGTGAAGGACATTGGTTTCGGCTGCACCGTCTCCAACAATAATTCCAAGGACATGCTGGCGCTTTACCAGCTGTCGAAATCGCTCGGCATGGAATTCGCCACCGCGGCCTTCCATAACTCGTACTATTTCCACAAGGACGACAACGTGATCACAAACCGCCAGGAAGTCTGCCGCGACTTCGAGCAGCTGATCGAATGGCAGCTGGAGGAGAAGCATCCGAAATCGTGGTTCCGCGCGTTCTTTAACATGGGGCTTATCAACTATATAGAGGGTGGGCGCCGCATGCTCCCCTGCGAGGCCGGTTCGGCGAACTTCTTCATCGACCCATGGGGGGAGGTTTTCCCATGTAACGGCCTGGAGGAGAAATACTGGAAGGAATCGATGGGGAATATCCATGATGCCGACTTTATGACGATATGGAACTCCGAGCAGGCCGCGGAGGTACGGGCCAAGGTGCGCCGCTGCCCCAAGAACTGCTGGATGGTGGGAACGGCCTCGCCGGTGATGCACAAGTATATAAAGCATCCCGCCAAATGGGCGCTTGCCAACAAGCTGCGGTCGATGCGCGGGCTGAAACCATGCCTCGACAAGACCTGGTACGATGTCGGGCAGGATCCGTCGCAAGGCGACCTGCGTCCGAAATTCTGAATCGCCGCTCCCGTCTCTCCCGAAAAACAATCAAACACGCACTGAAACATGAAGATAGTTGTCACCGGCACGCGCGGAATCCCTGACATACAGGGAGGCGTCGAGACCCATTGCGAACAGCTTTATCCCCGCATAGCGGCAATGGGCCACGATGTGACGGTGATCCGGCGCACTCCCTACGTTACTCCCGAAAATATCCGTGACGAGTACCGCGGGGTCAGGCTGGCAGATGTCTTCGCCCCCCGCCGCAAGAGCGTGGAGGCTATCGTGCACACCTTCCTGGCGGTGCTAAAAGCCCGCAGTCTGAGGCCCGACGTTCTCCATATCCACGCCATAGGGCCGTCGCTGATGGTGCCGTTTGCCAGGCTGCTGGGCATGAGGGTGGTGACTACCAACCACGGTCCTGACTACGACCGCCAGAAATGGGGCGTGCTGGCGAAAACGGCATTGCGTCTTGGCGAGCGCTTCGGCACCCGTTTTTCCAACAAGGTAATCGTTATCTCCAATGTGATTGCCGGTATATTGCGCGACAAGTACGGGCGCGTCGACACCGAACTTATTTTTAATGGTGTAAACAAGCCGGTGAAATCCGTCAACCGCGGGTACCTTGGGGAGTGGGGGATAGGGGAGCGACCCTACATTGTCGCGTTGGGGCGTTTTGTGAAAGAAAAGGGGTTCCACGACCTGATCGAAGCCTTCGGAATATCAGGCGTCGCAGACAGGTGCGACCTGGTCATAGCCGGAGATTCCGACCATCCCGACGAGTACTCAGAAACGTTGAAACACCAGGCTCGCGCAGCCGGCGCGGTCCTGACCGGCTTTATCCGGGGAGAACGGCTTAACCAGTTGATGTCCAACGCCTCGCTGTTCGTGCTGCCATCATACCACGAGGGGCTGCCCATCGCCCTGCTCGAGGCTATGAGCTACGATCTCGACGTGGTGGTAAGTGACATCCCTGCCAACAGAATCCCCGAGCTGGACGCCGGAGACTTCTTTCCCGCGGGCGATGTGGCCGCTTTGGCCTCGATTCTGCGCGAAAAAATTGTGGCGCATCGCGCCACACGCGCATACAATCTCGAGAATTACGATTGGGACGCTATTGCGGCTCAGACGGTTGACGTTTACCGCAAAGTGTGCTCCGCTAAATGATTTTTTTCGCGTAAAGGGAAGTATTAGTGAATTTTTTTGTGGTTTTTCAGGGGTTTATACCACTATGATTTTTCGGCTGATACGAATTTCTGTTCAAAAATGATGCGCCGATACGGAAATATTCGCTAACTTTGCACCCTAAAACGGAAAACTTCAAAAATTTATGAAGATTGACGCTCTAAATCTTGATATGATTTTCGAGACGAGCTGGGAAGTTTGTAACAAAATCGGCGGTATTTACACCGTTTTGTCAACCAAAGCCCTCACCCTGCAAAATCTCTATAAGGACAAGACCATCTTCATCGGACCCGATGTGTGGACCGCGGAGAATCCCTCCCCCTATTTTACCGAAGTGCCGTCGTTGTTGCGGCCATGGCGCGACAAAGCCGAGCTCCCCGAGGGAATATCGGTGCGCATAGGCCGCTGGAACATTCCGGGCAAACCGATCGTCGTGCTCGTGAAGTTCGACTCGGTTTACAGGGTAAAGGACTATTATTATGGTGAGATGTGGCAGCGTTACGGCGTTGACTCGCTCCATGCCTATGGCGACTATGACGAGGCGTGCGCCTTCTCTCTCGCCGCGGGAATGGTGATCGAGAGCATATGCAACTATAAGCGCACGCGCCACAAGAGCATAATAGCCCATTTCGACGAGTGGACCACGGGAATGGGGCTTCTGTATGTCAACTGGAAGCTGCCTAACGTCGGCACCATCTTTACAACCCACGCCACTTCGATCGGACGCAGCATATGCGGCAACGGCAAGCCGCTGTATGACTATATGACGGGGTACAATGGCGACCAGATGGCGGAGGAGCTGAACATGCAGTCGAAACATTCGCTGGAAAAGGCGGCGGCACACAATGCCGACTGCTTCACCACGGTTTCCGACGTTACGGCCGCGGAGTGCGAGCAGCTGCTCGACAAGCGCCCGGACATCGTTACGCCCAACGGCTTCCAGCCTGATATGACGCTGACGAAGGCGCGCATGCGCAAGGCCCGCGAAGTAGCCCGCAAGGCGATGCTGAACGTTGGGTCGGCCATGATCGGCCGCGAACTTCCCGCCGACACCATTATCGCCGCCACTTCCGGGCGGTGCGAATACCGCAACAAGGGTATTGACGTGTTCCTCGATGCCGCGAAACGGCTCGAGCAGGAAGGTGTTGCCAGGCAGCTCCTGCTCTTCGTGCTCGTCCCCGCGTGGTCGAAAGAGCCCCGGCAGGATGTCAGGGACGCGGTTGCCGCAGGGGCGACCGCTGGCGTTGCCGACCCTGTGATCACCCATGTTCTGAACAATCCTGATTCCGACCAGATAATAGGCCGCATACACCAGCTCGGATTTTCCGCCGACCGCGGGTCGGGCGTTCAGGTGATCTACGTACCCTGCTATCTAAACGGTGACGACGGCATATTCAATATGCAGTACTACGACATGCTCGCCGGTATGGATGCCACGGCGTTCCCGTCCTACTACGAGCCGTGGGGCTACACTCCACTGGAAAGCGTGGCCTACGGAGTCCCTACCGTCACAACGTCACTTTCGGGTTTCGGCCAGTGGATTCTGTCAACTTCGGCCAGCGACTTCGAGCAGAGCGGCGTGGTTGTGATTCCGAGGTCCGATTCCAATTACGGCGAGGTGGTCGACAGGCTCGCCTCGTCGATGCGACAGCTCGCCGAGGCCGACGCTGATACGCGCGAGAAATACTCAAAGGCCGCGCGTGCGACCGCCGACAAGGCGCTGTGGGACTACTTCATCGTCTATTATGTGGATGCCTTCAAGAAAGCTCTCGACGCCGCGTCGGCGCGGGAATAATCCCCCCTTCGTATGCCGGGCGCTTGATAACATAGAATAAATCAATACTTACAAATACCTCACACATGAAACTTCAAGTCAGTAACACTAATGTCCCCAACTGGCACGACATCACAGTGAAATCCGACCTCCCCTCGAAGCTCAAACCCCTCGAGGAACTCGCCAAGAACCTCTGGTGGGTGTGGAACAGCGAGGGCAAAGCCCTGTTCCGCGACCTCAATCCCGACCTCTGGCGCTCGACCGGCGAAAACCC
Source organism: uncultured Muribaculaceae bacterium (assembly GCA_910579105.1). GTDB lineage: Bacteria > Bacteroidota > Bacteroidia > Bacteroidales > Muribaculaceae > UBA7173. The sequence goes on from CAJTRT010000018.1 coordinate 35,982, forward strand.
GGTTATGGTGCTTCAACAGCTCTCTGCCGAGCGCCTTGAGGAGATTCTGGCCGACAAGGCCCTTCTCTCCCGCATCGACCACGTATACGGGATGTTCAAGGAGTACATGGCCCAGCCTATGCGCGACGACATCCCCTCCGTCTCCTATTTCTCGATGGAGTACGGCCTCTGCAACGCTCTGAAAATCTACTCGGGCGGTCTCGGTGTCCTCGCCGGCGACTATATCAAGGAGGCTTCCGACAGCCGCGTGCCCATGACAGCCGTCGGCTTCCTCTACCGCTACGGCTATTTCACCCAGTCGCTCAGCGTCGACGGCCAGCAGATCGCCAACTACGAGGCCCAGAACTTCAACCAGCTCCCCATCGAGCAGGTAATGGAGAACGGCCATCCGATGATTCTCGAGGTTCCCTATCCCGGCCGCACGATATACAGCCATGTGTGGCGCGTGAACGTGGGCAGAATGAACCTCTACCTCATGGATACCGACTTCGAGATGAACTCGGAGTTCGACCGCTCCATAACCCACCAGCTCTATGGCGGCGACTGGGAGAACCGCATCAAGCAGGAGTATCTCCTCGGCATCGGCGGCATACTCATGCTCAAAAAGCTCGGTATCAAGTCGGAACTCTACCACTGCAACGAGGGTCACGCCGCCCTGCTCAACCTCCAGCGCCTTGTCGACTACGTTCAGGAGCAGCACCTCGACTTCAACGTGGCTCTCGAGCTGGTTCGCGCCTCGAGCCTCTATACCGTCCACACTCCGGTGCCCGCGGGTCACGACTACTTCGACGAGGGCCTTTTCGGCAAGTACATGGGCGAGTATCCCGCCAAGCTCGGCATCTCCTGGAACGACCTCATGAACATGGGTCGCGAGAACCCCGATACCAACGAGCGCTTCTCTATGAGCGTGTTCGCCCTCAACACCTGCCAGGAAGCCAACGGCGTCAGCTGGCTCCACGGCGAGGTCTCCAAGAAGATGTTCGCCGGAATATGGAAAGGCTACACCTGGGAGGAGAGCCATGTCGGCTACGTCACCAACGGCGTGCACATGCCCACCTGGGCCGCTTCCGAGTGGAAGGAGTTCTACGCTGAGAAGCTCGGCGACAACATGTTCAACCACCAGGATAATCCCAAGGCCTGGGACGGCATCCTCAAATGCACCGACCAGGAAATCTGGAATATGCGCATGACGATGAAGAACAAGTTCATCAACTTCGTCAAGCGCGACTTCAAGGCCAAGTGGCTCGCCAACCAGGGTGATCCCTCGGCTGTGATGAGCATCGTTGACAAGATCAACCCCAACGCCCTGATCATCGGCTTCGCCCGCCGCTTCGCGACCTACAAGCGCGCCCATCTGCTCTTCACCGACCTCGACCGCCTGGCCAAGATCGTAAACAACGAGCAGTTCCCCGTGCAGTTCGTGTTCTCCGGCAAGGCGCACCCCGCCGACGGTGCCGGCCAGGGACTGATCAAGCGCATCATGGAAATCTCGCGCATGCCGCAGTTCCTCGGCAAGATCATCTTCCTGGAAGACTATAACATGATCGTGGCCAAGCGCCTCGTGACAGGTGTCGACATATGGCTCAACACCCCGACGCGCCCGCTTGAGGCCTCCGGCACTTCCGGCGAGAAGGCTCTGATGAACGGCGTGCTCAACTTCTCCGTGCTCGACGGATGGTGGTACGAGGGTTACCGCTTCGACGAGAAGGCCGGATGGGCCCTCACCGACAAGCGTACGTTTACCAACCAGGCCCAGCAGGACGCTCTCGACGCCGCGACCATCTACTCGATGCTCGAGAACGAGATTGTTCCGCTTTACTACGCCAAGAACTCCAAGGGCTACTCCCCCGAGTGGGTGCAGTATATCAAGCGCTCGATCGCCCACATCGCCCCCCACTTCACCATGAAGCGTATGATCGAGGACTACATCCACCGTTTCTACGAGAAGGAGGCGAAGCGCACCAAGGCGCTCCTAGCCAACGACTACGCCGAGGCCAAGGAAATCGTGGCCTGGAAGGAGAAGGTGGCTGCCGCGTGGGACGGCGTGAGGGTGCTCGAAGTCAAGGTCTCCGACGTTTCCGACTCCGTTACCGGAACCGACTTCCACGTGGAGGCCGTGGTTGACACCAATGGTCTGGCCGACGACCTCGGCCTCGAGCTCGTGGCCTACAAGAAGGACGGCGACGAGGAGAAGTACTTCGGGCGCGAGGCTTTCAAGGTGGCCAAGGTCGACGGCAACGTGGTTACCTACAAGCTCGACTCGAAGCTCCGCGAGGCAGGCGTGTTCCGCTATGGTTACCGCCTCTACCCCTCTAACCCGGCGCTTCCCCACCGTATGGACTTCGCCTATACCCGCTGGATCTGATTCCAGCAGCCTAAGTCACGGAGATGGCGCGAATTGGCCATAGGGTGTAGGGACGCGGCGTGCCGCGTAATGAACGCCGCACCCGGTATACGCGGCACGCCGCGTCCCTACGACATTAGTCGCCACTGTATTAAGGACCAAATATCCCGCAATAGAAAGAGCCTGGCAGATTGCCAGGCTCTTTTTTATTGACTTAACTTTATTATGAGCTTTTTGTTGAGCAAAGTATTTAGATTCTGAATTTCGGTTACGACAAGTCTGCGAATCATAATAAGTAAGGTGATCAACCCGCGGGCGGGTTCGGTTGCCTTCGCTGTCCCCTGCGGGGAGCGGAGGAGGGCGGCGTGCGCGAGGCGCGTCGTATGGGGGAGGCGGGATTACTTGTAATCCTTGAGCATCTTCTGGAGACGCTGGCGGGCGAAGAAGATGCGGCTCTTCACGGTGCCGAGGGGCAGGTTCATCTTCTCGGCGATTTCGTTGTACTTGTAGCCTGCGACGTGCATCGAGAAAGGCACGCGGTAGTCGTCGGAGAAGGAGTTGATGGCGGCGGTGATCTCGCCTGCCGCGATCGAGCCTTCGGGAGTGTCGAGACCTGACTCCTGGGGGAGGTTGAGGTGGTAGAGGTCTTCGGTCTGGTCGATGATGGTGGCCGAGCGCACGACCTTGCGGTAGTTGTTGATGAAGATGTTGCGCATGATGGTGAACACCCATCCCTTGAAGTTCACGTTTTCGACATACTTGTCTTCGTTGTCGAGAGCCTTGAGGGTCGTGTCCTGAAGGAGGTCGTAAGCGTCGTCGCGGTTGGAGGTGAGAAGGTACGCGAAGTTGAGGAGATTGCCTTGCAGTGCTAAGAGCTTAGTCTGAAAATTTTTGGAACTCATAATGCTGATGTGTTAAGTAAGTCGTTTGAGATAGTTTTGTAACCACTTTGTGACTACATTGCAAAGTTACGAATACTTTTTGAATTTCCAAATATTTCGGCAATATTTTTTCAAAAAAAATCAAATAATTTTTCTTGTAGATATAATTTATTGAAAATCAAGTAAATAAAATTAGGAATACCGGGTACAAAATTGTTACAACGTCTGTTTTTCTATGTAACAGATTTTGCGGTTTGGTTAAATGCTTGAAAATCAGCAAAATATCGAATATGTTCAAGGCGTGCCTCTTAAAACACAAGCGTTATGGCGTTATTTTATGTGAAATATTCTTTATATTAACGCTGCGTGTGGGGCGTTTGTATCGCTTGTTTGTGTGGCGGATGTAACAATTGTTGCGCTTTGTGTCATTGTTGAGAGACGCGGGAATGATACTCGATGTTACGGAGTGTTACATTATGTTACAGTGCCGAACACCCCTCCCGCGGCGACCGACACCATAATATATAGGGACTATTACTTTGCCGTTTTGGCTGGATGTCGTAATTTCGCGGTATGAATACCGACAACCTAAAACCCGTGGAGCGAGACTTCACAGTCGATGGCGTCAGGCTCCATGCCGAGCTCAGCGGAAGCGGCGAGCCGCTGATTCTGATGCATGGCTGGGGGTGCGACCATACCACCGTGCGCTCTATCGCGGCCACGGCGGCGCTGACCCACAGGGTATACAATATCGATTTTCCCGGATTCGGGGAATCGCCGGAGCCATGCGAAGTGTGGGGTGTCGGCCGTTATACCGAGCTGGTAGAGGCGTTCGCCCGCCAGGAGGGCCTGGAAAGCCCTGTGCTGGTAGGGCACTCGTTCGGCGGCCGGGTGGCCATTCTCATGGCGTCGCGTACGCCGGTCTCCAAAGTGGTGCTTGTCGACGCCGCCGGCATAAAGCCCCGCCGTTCCCCGCTGTATTATTATAGGGTGTATTCTTTCAAGGCCGCGAAGGCGCTCGCGAGACTTGTGTTCGGCAGGGAACGCGCCGAAAAGCGTGTCGAAGCAATGCGTGCACGGCGGGGATCGAGCGACTACGCCCAGGCTTCCCCCAGGATGAGGGCGATAATGAGCAGGGTGGTCAACCGCGACCTCACAGACAGGCTCCCCCTCATAAAAGCCCCGACGCTGCTCATATGGGGCGAGAACGATACCGCCACTCCCGTGGCCGACGCCCGCAAGATGGCGAGACTGATTCCCGATGCCGGTCTGGTGTCTTTCGCCGACTGCGGTCATTACAGCTTTCTCGACAATCCCGGGCGTTTCCGGGCGGTTTTGTCGTCATTCCTGAATTCTTAAATTGAAACAATGGATATGATCACTTTGGCGTTCGCCCTGGCGGCATCGGTGCTGGCCGTTGCCGATATGGCCGCGGTGTTCGCCCGCGACCTTATGATGTTCCAGCAGAACTCCTACCGCCACGACCGCTACATACGATGGTTCGAGCAGTCGGGCGAAAGCACTTCCCTCGGCAGGATATTCTGCTGTGTGGCGCTGATGTTCATGCTGGTCAACCGCCTCCCGTTCTTCGCCGGCGCGGCCGTGGCGGCGGCTGTGACCGCGTGGCAGCTTGTGGCGCTCCTGCGCCGGAAATATAAGAAACCGCTGGTGTGGACTCCCCGCGCCCGGCGCGTGTATGCCGTCATGTGGGCGCTCGCCGTGATTGTCGCGGCGGTGTTCGGCCTGACGCTCGGCCTCAGGGGGCTCGCATGCTCCCTGGTGGGCATGCTGGTGGTGTCGCCGGTGTTCCTTCTCGCGGCCAACGCTTTGCTGCGCCCCGTTGAGAAATCCATCAACAAGAAATATTACGACGAGGCCGCCTCGATTCTCGCCTCGATGCCCTCGCTCAAAGTCGTCGGCGTGACCGGCAGCTACGGCAAGACGTCGACCAAGCATTACCTCGCGCGCATCCTCCAGGAGCAGTTTTCCGTAACAATGACGCCTGGCAGCTTCAACACCACCATGGGTGTGATACGCACAGTTCGCGAGCATCTGCGCCCCTACGACGAGGTCTTTGTCTGCGAGATGGGGGCCAAGCAGCCCGGCGACATAAAGGAGATCTGCGACCTGGTGCGACCTTCGGTCGGCATCGTGACAGCCGTCGGGGAGCAGCACCTCGAATCGTTCAAGACAATCGAGAATGTGCGCGACACTAAGTTCGAGCTTGTCGACTCGCTGCCCGCCGACGGTCTGGCCGTGGTCAACGACGATTTCCCGTACGCGGCCTCCCGCCCGGTGGCCAATGCTGAGTGCCTGCGCTACGCCGTAAGCAATACCGGATCGGCTGATTATGCCGCATCCGACATTGAGTATTCGCCCGAGGGCACCTCGTTTTCCGTTTCTGGTCCCGGTCTTGATCAGCCGCTGCGTTTGCAGACGAAGCTCGTGGGCGAGTGCAACATCTCTAACCTTATGGCCGCAGTGATAGTGGCTCTCCGGCTCGGAGTCCCGGTCGACAAGATTCGCTACGCGGTCGGCCAGATCGAGCAGGTCGAGCACCGCCTGAACATAAAGCGTACGCCTGGCGGTGTCACCATCATCGACGACGCTTTCAACTCCAATCCCGCCGGATCCAGGATGGCGCTCGACGTTTTGTCGCGTATGAAGGGAGGGCGTAGGATTGTGGTGACCCCGGGAATGATCGAGCTTGGCGACAGGCAGCATGCCGCCAACGAGGAGCTGGGACGCCATGCCGCCCGGTGCGCCGACATCGCGGTCGTCGTGGGCGGCTACAACCGCGACGCCATTCTCGCCGGCCTCGCCGCCGGTCCGATCAAGGAGGAGGACATACACGCCGTCGACAGCTTCGCCGAGGCTCAGAAACTTCTCGGAGGCATGCTCCGCCCCGGCGACACCGTGCTGTATGAGAACGATCTCCCGGATACGTTCAAGTAACGGCGGCATTAATATCGAACAGACAAACCCATATATTTGAATAGCAATGGCAAAGACTAACATAGGAGTGTTCTTCGGCGGCCGCTCCACCGAGCACGAGATTTCCGTGATTTCCGCAAACCAGGCAATCGCCGCCGTTGACCGCTCGAAATTCGACGTAACACCCATATATATATCAAAGGAGGGGCGCTGGTACACCGGCGACGCCCTGCTCGACCTCGGAAACTACCGCGACATTCCGTCGCTGTTGAAGCGCGTGGAGGAGGTCTACATGCGCCCGGTTTTCGGCGATTACAACCTGTATCTGGCAAATCCCAGGGGGATGTTCTCCAGGAAGGACAAGGCCGGCCGGCTCGACGTGGTGATTCCCGTGCTCCACGGAGCCAACGGCGAGGACGGCACGTTCGAGGGGATTCTCGAGGCGATAGGCATACCGTTTGCCGGATGCGACACCCTCGCGTCGGCCAATGGTATGGATAAGATCACGATGAAGATGATTCTCCGTGAGAACGGCATTCCGGTGGTCGATTACGTTTGGTTCACCGATCGCCAGTGGTTCTCCCAAAAAGACGCGCTCACTGCCGATGTCGAGGGTAAGCTGGGGTATCCCGTGATTGTGAAGCCCGCCAACCTCGGCTCGTCGATCGGCATCAGCTGCGCTCACGACCGCGCGCAGCTCGAGCGTTCTGTGGAGGACGCCGCTCGCTACGCTTCCCGGATCATCGTCGAGAGGATGCTCGAGGATATGCAGGAGATAAACTGCTCCGTGCTCGGCGATTGCGACGAATATGAGACGTCGATTCTCGAAGAACCGATCAAAAGTTCCGAGATTCTTTCGTATGAGGCGAAGTACATGGGGGGCGACAAGGGGGCAAAGGGGATGCAGGCTTCCGCCAAGAAGATTCCCGCCGACCTTCCCGCCGACGAGACCGCGGAGATACGCCGGCTGGCCGGCGAGACTTTCCGCGTGCTGGGGTGCCACGGCGTCAGCCGCGTCGATGTCATGATCGACCGCCCGACGCGACGGATCTATGTCAATGAGATAAACACAATTCCCGGCTCTCTCTCATTCTACCTGTGGGAGGCGACCGGCCTGCGTTTCGACCAGCTGATGGAACGGCTCGTGCGGCTCGCGGTAAAGCGTGCCACGCGTCGTTCGCAGAAGACGTTCTCGTTCTCGCAGAACATATTCGCGATGGGAGGTGGCGCCAAAGGTGGCGTCAAAGGCGCGAAGGGAATAAAGCGCTGACCCGCCTGCGTCCCTACGAAGATGTGACGCGGGGGGACGCGCTCCGCTGATACGGTCTGCTGATATAAACTGAAACCGGGCCGCGATTCACATCGCTGCCCGGTTTTAATTGGCATTTGTATATGAAACAAACTTACAATACTTCGGTTATTTTTTGAGAATTTGTTAACGGCTCCGAGGAGCCAAGT